>NZ_AUDG01000004.1 GCF_000425345.1 Rheinheimera baltica DSM 14885
CTGCTGCTGAGCAATTTAGCTTCATTAGTGCTGATATTACTGGGTGTTGGGCTGACCGTAGCCAATCAGCAACGCCGGTTCCAGGCAAACAGCTATCGGGATAAACGTGTCTTATCGTTTCATACCTTGGGGTTAAGAGCGGTGGCAAAGCAGGTAATGTTTACAACAACACAGTGGCGCAGTACCTTGCGCCACTGCAAACACTTGCTAGATACAACGAGTTACAACATTGAATGCGGGGGCTAAATTCGTGGGGATCCCTCAGGGTCTAACCAAATGCGCATGCTGTAATCGCCGGCGCCGAATAACCGCACTGCACCCACGCCTTCTATCCGCGCCAGCTCATCTTTAACATTCAGCGCCGCATAGTTAGACAGATACAGCATGTCATAGCGGTTATCCGGTGAGGTTAAATGCACCACCATGGTTAAATCAGGTGATGATTTTTCAGTAACCACGCCTAAACGTTGTACTTCCTGCGGCAAACGCGGCTTGGCGCGCTCTACCCGGCTTTGTACCTGGGTTTGCGCTAAATCAACGTTGGTACCGATAGCAAAAGTAACGGTTAATGTCATGCGGCCATCCGAGGTGGCCTGGGATGACATATACAGCATGTCTTCCACGCCGTTAATTTCCTGCTCCAACGGCGAGGCCACCGTTTCGGCAATCACCTTTGGGTTAGCGCCCGGATAGTTTGCGGTAACCACCACTGTGGGTGGCACCACTTCAGGATATTCAGTAATCGGCAACTGCCATACTGCTATCGCACCGGTAATAAAAAACAGCAGCGAGATAACAGCGGCGAATATCGGCCGGCGGATAAAAAATTGCGATAACATTTTTGGCTCCTTAGCCGCGATTTGCTGCAGTGTCAGTGTTTACTTTCTGGACACTGTTTACTTCAGCGGTTAGTGCGCTGCTGGTTTGGTCCAGCAGTTTTTGTGTATTACGAAGGGCGGCTAATTGCTCGTTGCTGGCCATTTCAACCAATTTAGGCGCTACTTGCATACTGGGGCGAACGCGCTGCAGGCCATTAACCACTATGCGATCACCTGCGTTTAGCCCGCTGCTGACAATACGCAGGCCATTAACTTTTTCACCCAAGGTAACAGCGCGGTATTCCAACTGATTACTGGCATTAACAAGCAGGACAAACTTGTTGTTTAAGTCGGTGCCTATAGCTTTTTCGTCAATTAGCACGCCATCATATGAATTACTGCCGACCAGTTTTATGCGGGCAAATAGTCCGGGTAACAAATCGTTTTCGCTATTGTTGAAACTGGCGCGAATACGAATAGTGCCGGTTTGCGGGTCAATGCGGTTATCGACAAAGTCGATGTTGCCAATATGGCCGTAACCGTTATCAGATGCCAATGCCATGGTTACCGGATTCGCCGTTTCGTCGCGGGTGTCAGCGCGCTTACCGTCAGCCGACAACCAGGCGTATTTCAAATAGGTTTGTTCATCCACGTCAAAGTAGGCATACATTTTATCTACCGATACCAGGCTGGTAAGCTGGCTTTGTCCTGCATTAACATAGTTACCGGCCGTAACTTGAGCGTACGATACCCGCCCACTAATTGGCGCGCGCACGCTGGTGTAGCTTAAGTCGAGCTCGGCCCTATCAAGCGCCGCCTTTACTGAGGCAACACTGGCCGCAGTTTGCTGCTTGCGCGCCTGGCGGCTGTCCAACACTTCGGCCGATATTGCGCGCTGGCTGCTAAGTTTTTCTGCCCTTGCGTAATCGTTCTGCGCTAATACGGCCGCACTTTGTGCGCTTTGCCATTCGGCTTTTAAGCGCGCAACCTCTGCAGCAAACGGGCGCGGGTCAATTTGTACCAGTAAGTCGCCTTTCTTAACCAAGGCGCCTTCATTAAAATGGACTTGTTCAATATATCCTGACACGCGCGGCATCAGGTTTACCGTTTGCGGTGCCTGCAAGCGGCCAGTAAATTCATCCCATTCGGTGATACGCTCATACACCACTTGCGCCACGCTTACCTGCGGTGCAGCCGGTGCTTGAGGCTGGTTCGCCGCCTCCGGATTACCACAAGCAGCCAACACCAGGGCAGCAACGCTTGCTAACATAAAAGTTCTAATAGTGTTTTTCCTGCTCATGACGCTGTTCTCCACACTCTTGTTAACGGTTGCAAAAAATTGCATAAAATAAAACTTGTTAATTCTGTACTGGTCGGTAAATATATAGAACACATAAAAACTGTCAATATAATTTTGTACCAATCGGTAAATTAATTTAATTCTACGGTAAAAAAATTGGTTCTAAGGCTGAAACAGCACTATTGCAGTGCCGACGATTTCACTAAGCCAACGGAGGCTACTGTCAGGCTATGTCAGTATTGTAAGGCGCCACCATACCGGGTTTAATGCCGGATACCGGCGCATTATTGCCTGAAACTCCTGCGCTGCGGCCTGACCACAGCTTTACTGAACGATCGTAAGCGCCTGGGAGGCATAGCTGATGTCAGTGGCAAGATATCTGTACTCAACGGTAAGTAACCCTTGCTGGACATGGGGTCTTTTGCTGTTTACTATATCAGCATGTTTTAATGTAGGAGCAGAGCCATGCCAGAAGTAAATTGCACGCCGCATGTCGGCCGGCCACGCGCCTTCGATACCAACACTGCGCTGGAAAAAGCGTTAGAAGTATTCTGGCGTAAAGGCTATGACGGCACATCATTAACCGATCTGACTGACGCTATGGGCATAAATAAACCCAGCTTATATGCTGCTTTTGGCAACAAAGAACAGCTGTTTTTAAAAGCTATTGAGCTATACGAAAGCCGCCCTTGTTCTTTCTTTCTGCCAGCGCTGGAAAAAACCACTGCCTATGAAGTTGCAGAACATATGCTGTTTGGTGCTGCGATGAATATGGCTGATACTGGCAAACCGCAGGGCTGTGTGGTGGTACAAGGTGCACTGTCGTGCAGCGAAGCGGCAGCTACAGTAAAAGAAGCACTGATGAACCGCCGTGTAGAGGGCGAGCAAAAAATGCGCGAACGCTTTGAGCGCGCGAAGCAAGAAGGCGATTTACCCGCCAATGCCGATGCTGAAACCTTAGCCCGTTACCTGGGTACCGTATTACAAGGTATGGCTGTGCAGGCTAACAACGGCGCCAGCGCCGAGCAATTGCGCGAAGTTGCAAAACTAACACTAATGGCATTTCCGCGCTAATTCGCCTGCCTTAAACTCCACTGTTATTGCCTATTCCTGCAAACCGGCACTGCGGCAATAGGCAAAGCCCCGGCGGCTGCTTATACTGCGTTTATCAATACCGTGGAGAAGCCGCTATGACTGACGAACGTGAACGCTTGCGCCAGCAAATGCTTCAGCCGCTGTTGCAAACAATACAGTCCAACGGCCTGAGTGAAACCAACATCCCGGGCGTAAAGCTATACCATAGTGACGGCCCTACCTCTGCAACGCCAACTATTTACCAACCTGCGTTGTGTTTGCTGGTGCAAGGTTCAAAGCGGGTATGGTTGGGTGATGAACAACTGCAGTACCACGAACTGCAATATCTTATTGCGCCGGTAACCTTGCCGGTAAGCGGTAAAATTATTACCGCCAGCACCGACAGGCCCTACATTGCTCTGCTGATAAACCTGGATTTGCGTGAACTGACAGATCTGATAATTGATATAGCTCACAAGGTAACACCATCGGCTATGCCTGCCCGCGGTATTGCTGTTGGCGATGCGGACCTGTGTCTTTTGTCAGTATTTCAGCGTCTGACACAGTTGCTGCAATCACCGCAAGATATTCCAATACTGTTGCCGTTGCTGAAGCGTGAAATGCTGTACCGCTTATTGCTTGGGCCGGTTGGCAGTCAACTGCGCGAATTCACGCAAATAGACAGTCAGGCACACCGCATCAGCAAAGTCATAGAAATGCTGAATCAGCGCTACAACCAGCCGCTGCGTATTAAAGAGCTGGCTGATGCTGCGCATTTAAGCGAATCAGCATTGTTTCAAAGCTTTAAAGCCGTGACCTCAATGTCGCCGCTGCAGTTTCAAAAACAGCTGCGTTTAAACGAAGCGCGGCGCATTATGCTGTATGAAGGCTTAGAGGCCGCGACAGCAAGCTACAAGGTAGGTTATGAAAGCCCGTCACAGTTTAGTCGCGAATACAGCCGCTTATTTGGTGCGCCACCGAAAGCCGATGTCGCGCGTTTTCGCCAAACGCTGTAAATTTTCTGCTGTGGCTACTGTTTAAACTGCACGCAAGGCTTTATGATCACCGCCTCTGTTGCTGCCAACTGCGCCCACTATGTCATCCACTATGAAAAACATGCTGCTGTACCTGGTTACTGTATTAATCTGGGGCTCTACCTGGTTTGCCATTGAGTTTCAGCTCGGTGAAGTGGCGATAGAGGTATCACTGGCGTATCGTTTTATTTTATCAGCCATTTTGATGTGGCTGTTTTGTGTATGGCGCCGGCTGCCAATGCGCTTTAGCGCCAAAGATCATGGCTTTATTGCGTTGTTGGCGCTGTTTAACTTTGCGCTGAATTACATTCTTATTTACCAGGCGCAGCAGTATTTAACCTCGGCCATGACCGCCATTGCCTTTACCACCATGTTGCTAATGAACATTGTTAATACCCGGCTGTTTTTCGGCAAGCCGGTAGCCAAACGCATTTATTTCGGTGCCTTAATGGGCATCGCCGGCATAATAGTACTGTTTTACCCGGATTTAGACGGGTTGGATTTTACCAACGCCAGCTTAATTGGCTTAGTGCTGGTACTGGGCAGCGCACTTAGCGCATCGCTTGGCAACATGGCCAGTGTACGTAACTCGCGCGCCGGTTTGCCTATTACTCAGGTTAACGCCTGGGGCATGCTCTATGGCGCCATCGGCCTGACGGCACTGGTGCTGTTCAGCGGCACACCGTTTACTTTCAGTACCTCGCCGGCCTTTATTATTTCGTTGCTGTACCTGGCGGTATTTGGCTCGGTAATCGCCTTTGCTACTTACTTTGCGCTGTTAAAAGGTATGGGGCCGGAAAAAGCCAGCTACACCATAGTGCTGTTTCCGCTGGTCGCCGTAGTGCTAAGCACCCTGTTTGAAGACTTTGCCTGGAGTGGCTACACCTTTGCCGGCTTTGCTTTGGTGCTGCTGGGTAATGCGCTGGTACTAACGCCGTTTGCCAAAATTAAAGCGTTATTGCTAACACGCCAACCGCAACTAGCCCCCTAAACAGCATACATCTTTAATACGGCATTTAAAGCAAATCAATTAGCTTTAAATGCCGCCGTTACATGGCTTAAGCTACTTTTTCTCAGTAACCACGGGTTGAGCATTTAAAAAGCCCCAGATAAAGTCAGCCTGCATTACTTCCATTTCTGGTGAAGAATTGTTGTCGCGGTAGTACCAGTCCGGATTAGGAATACCGTTATGACTACGGAAATAGCCAAAGTCAGACAAACTGGTTTCAAACACCGAAAGCGCTAAAAAATGTTTAAAGCTGCTGGCCGGATCTAGCTTATCACCCGGTTTAGTCCCTAACGCTGCAACGCCGGCTCTGGAGTGACAACCTATGCAGCTAGAGCCATCCATAAAGCCTGCCTCGGTGACTGAATTACCCAAAAATGTGGGTTGGCCTATGGCGTTGACATATTCAACCTGTGAGCCTTTAAGGCGATAATTCAACCAGGCCTTATTTGCCGCGGCCGGTTCAAACGCATTGGTACTGGTTTTAGTGCCAATATTCATTGCACTAAGCAACTTTTGCCATTCTGGCCGAATTGTTTCAATTGGATATCCAGCGTCATGGTGCAGCACTATGCTACTTTGATTCAGGTTGTCTGATTGCTGGTTAGGCACAACATAATTGTCTGCCGTATTGGCCGGTCTTGCGTCTGCACTACTGTAGCCATAGGCGTCGTTACACCCCGTTACGTCGCAACGACCGGGCAGCGCAATGTGCTCAAACGTTGTCCAAACCCAATTTGGGATGTCTTTGGAGGAAATATGAAACGCGACTAAATAATGCACGCCCTCAAGATTACAGCTTGCTGTAGGGTCTTCCGACAACCCCAGTGCGTTTAGGTTTATTTGCGTCGCCAGGTATTTACTGGCGTAAGCATTAGCGTCGGTATCCATGCCAAGCTGTGCCGCCAGATCCTTATGCAGCCAGTTACTTTTTATCATTACCGCATCGGAGGGTAAGTCAATTCTCACCAAGGACGCCGGTTGGCCGTCATGCGCCGACTGGTTATTTTTACGATAGGGCGCGTCTTGCTGCATATTTGCCTGATTGGCAAAAAACACATCAAGTGCGCCGTTAGCATTGTACAAGTTATTGTTAAACAGGTAGTTATGAAAAACCTGATTACGCACTGTCAGCTCAGCATTGGTTTGTCGAATAACCCTGCCAATACTTTGCGGATCTGCCGGTTTAAACGCTTTAGAGATAGCCGGAACCATATTTTTTGTCTGGCCATTCACCGTCACGGCTTCACAGTTTGCCGGTTCTGTACTGGCAGACTGCGCCTTAAGCATGGCAGCCGTATTAACTTTAGTTAACGGGTTAAGCTGGCTATGAAAGGGTAAGCGAGTGTGGCGCTTTAGCTCACTGCTTTTAGCATGTTCAACGGCTTTATCCGGCTTGGCTTTAGCCAATGCAGTTAACTGCGATGTAAACTGCTCCCCCGGGAACACCGGGCAATGTTCTTTGCTGTTATTTTTGTCGCCAGGCAGGCAACAATTCTCGCTGGCACCCGGTTTCTGCCCCGCCTGGCAAAGCGGGTAGGGTTCTGCCGGCCAGTTCTGTCGCTCGTCAGCCCAGTTTGACCAAAACTTATCGGTAATAACCTCGGCAAACAGTTTCCAGGAAAACATATCCGGGCACGTCATCGCCGGGTTACTGATTAATTTGCCGCTAATTTTGTTCACTGCCTGCAACTGGCCAGACACCAGTTTCATTGAGCAGTATTCACTATCTTTAATAGCTGATTGAAAATACATCGCATAATCTACAGCGCTGGGTTTAGCATCATCTGCCAGCACAGGTAAAGAACATAACAGACACGTAGCAGTAAAAGTTATCAGCTTCATATTAAGGCTCCATTTACAATATCCTGAGGTAACAAGCGGTACAGTTGCTGTAAACACGCTTTAAGGCCTGGCCGCACTTGTAACACTTGCGTTGCAGGTGGATAAAATTTAGATCAGGAAATGCACCGCGTAATGATATTCAATGGAGAAAAAACTGATATTACGTTAAGCGTCGTAACAGCCAACTGCAACCCAATATACAGGTAAACAATATCTCGAAGCACAAACTGAAACTTTGCCGTTAATCATATTTTGTACCCACCTTTTGCGGTGAATGGTGCTCGACTCTCTTTTATGCTAGATTCGATATCTGTTTAAAAATCAAACAGGAAAGCCCCACTGTGTTGCGTGTTCTGCGCCTCCAATTATTATTCTTACTGTGCTGCCTCGGTATACCCACTTTAGCCGAACAGGTCGATTTTTCTCATTTGTATAAACAAATAGACACTGCCCGCCAGCAAGGTGATATGGATAAGGCTGACCAACTAGCCCTGAGTTATAGTGAGTTAGCGAACCAGCAAAAAGATCTTGTTGAACAGGGCAAAGCCTATTACGCCCTGGGCAGAAATGCCATGGAGCGCAATAACTACCCTGAAGCAAAAAAGCAGCTGCAACAAGCTGTTAGTTTGTTTCAGCAAAGCGAGCAGTCAATACTTTTGGCCAACGCCTTACGCCAACTAGGCCTGACTTTTCGCTACCAAAGTGACTACAGTACAGCGCTAAATTATACTTATCAGGCGATGCACATTTATCAAACAGAGCAAGATACCAGCGCCATAGCATCGGCCTATAACACTATTGGTACTATTCTTGAGAATATGGGCCAATATGAAGAGGCATTACAGGCTCACCAAAACGCACTAAAGTTGCATAATGAGCTGGGCAATCAAAGTGGTATTGCCAGCGCTATTTACAACGTCGGCGATTTATTCAGAGTGATGGGCGACAACGACAAAGCCCTGAGTTATTTTTTGCAGTCACTCGAACTTGATATGGCCAGCGGTGATCCACGGGACATCGCTTATAGCCATAACAAACTGGGCTATTTGTATAGTGAGTCAGGTAATTTTGCCCAAGCTGAACAGCATCTAAACCAAGCTCTGGCACTCTTTAAGCAAATTCATGCCCCCCGGGACGCTGACTGGGCGCGAACAAATTTGGCGAAGCTCGCCATGGAGCAAGCCGATTATGCCAAAGCTCAACAGCTGCTAGACGGCGTGATCGGCCGTGCTATTGAGCAACACTATAAAAGTTTATTAGTAGATGCATATAAGCTTGGTGCCGAGTTAGCCATTAACAAAGGTGACAATAATGCAGCGCTGGCCTATATAGATGCCGGCGTAACGCAAGCTCGCCTGAACAATGAACGCGCCGATGAAGCCCAACTGGAAAAATTTCGAGTCGAGGTTTTAATTAAACAGGATGCTGTTAGGGAGGCGCTCGCGGCTTTGCAGCGACAAAAGCAACTGGACGATGACATTTTCAATACCAAACGGGTGACAGCCATAGCCAGTATTCAGGCTCAGGTAGACTTTACCCGCCAGCAAAATCAAATTGAGCTGCTAAAAAAGGAACAAGCTTTACAACAAGTGAAAACGGAACAGCAAAAGTCAGCCCGCAATTTATGGATCCTTAGCCTGATAGCAGGCTTCGTAATATTGTTGATGCTGTACCGCCGGCACATTCAAAAAAGGCTAAATAGGCTTTTAGTTCAACAAGTAGATGCCAGAACGTTGGAGCTTAACCAAAAAAATCAGGAGCTGCAGCTCGCCTATCAAAAGCTAGAGACCATTAGCCTGACAGACAAGCTTACCGGTTTGCACAACCGTCATTTCCTTGAGAGCCATATAGAAAATGATTTAGACCATTGCCAACGTTTATATCAAGACTGGCGGGCCGGTAAAACTGCCAAACCCGAAAACGCAGATCTCGTCGTGTTTCTTATCGATCTGGATAATTTCAAAGCGCTGAATGACACCTACGGTCATAATATCGGTGACGAAGTCCTTAAAAGACTAAAACACAGAATGCAACAGGTGTTTCGTCAAACCGATTATCTGGTGCGCTGGGGCGGTGAAGAATTTGTTGCCGTGGCCCGCTTTATACACCGAGAAGATGCAAAAACCCTTGCCCAGCGTTTTATCGAGACGATACAGCAAAGCCCTTTTATCATTGAAGGGCTAGCACCGTTGCAGGTTAGCTGTTCTCTGGGTTATGCCTGTTATCCGTTGGATATGAACCAACAAAACAGTCACTGGCCCACCCTGCTAAGGCTGGCAGATTTAAGCCTGTACGCCGCTAAATACTCTGGCCGAAACGGCTGGGTGGGTATAGAAGACTGCAAAACACAGCTAACCTCTGCCAATATTAGCGCTGCGCAGTTACAACATTGGCTAGATCAAAACAAAGTAATAGTACATCACTCGTTTCCTGGCTCACTCTACTGGCAGCAGCCCTAACCAACTTAAACGCTTTGAGAAAATCATATCTTAGGCAAAAACTCAGACAATGCTTTAAAAAAAGCATATTCATCCAACCCGGCGCGGTTAAGAGGTTTAGCCTGCGCACTCCACATCGCTACCACCAGCTGTTTATCGGGGTCAACAAACACATACTGACCAAAAATGCCCTCGGCGGCATAGCTTTTGCCGTGCATCGGCCAGAGCATATAGCCATAATCAACTGTTTTGCCGCCAATGTTCTGCCTGCTGCTGGCCGCTTTCATCCACCCCTCTGGCAGCACCCGCTGTGTGTTACCATCTAATTCGATAACACCGTCATTAAGCCAAAATAAGCCCAAACGTGCATAGTCACGCAACGTAGCCGACAAACCGCTACCACCTATTTCCAGCCCATCGGGAGATTGCAGCCACCAGTTAGCGTCGGCCTGCATACCCAGCTTCGACCAGATTTTCTCTGACAAATACTGCGCCACCGGCTTGCCGGTAGCCGCTTGCACCAAAGCACCGGCAAGCTGGGTTTCGCCGGTACTGTAGTTCCATACTGTACCGGGTTTGGCTGCACGTGGTAGCGCCGCCATTAAATCTAAAATAGCGCCGGGTTGCTGGTTTAGTTGCGCCTCCAGCATACGCCGTCTGTCGGATGCAGGATCGGTGTAGGTTTCGTTCCACGCCACGCCGGAACTCATTTGTAGCAGGTGTTTCACCGTTACGCCATCGTAGGCGGTACCCTTAAAACGTGGCAAATAGTTAACGATAGGGTCATTAATACTATTGATATGGCCGTCGTGTATTGCAGCGCCAATTAAGGTTGCAGTAACCGACTTAACCACCGACATCGACATCCAGCGCGTATCCGGGTTATTGCCCAGCAGGTACTTTTCAAATAAAATTTCACCGTTGTGGATAATCAGCAGGCCGCTGACACGGTTCATCGACAACACATCATAAAGATCATACGTTTTGCCATCTACCCGATAAGAAAAATCCTGCAGCGGCTGCTCACTCAACGGCAAAGTGCTTACTGCCCCGCCACGCGCTACGGTGCGGGTTGGGAACAGCCGGTCGATATTGCGAAAAGTATTAACCTGAATATCCGGATACAGCTTGCCGTCGTAAATCTGCCGCACAGTGCCGATAGGCTCATGCATATGGCGATAGGCTAACGGCGCCACCGCATCTGCTGAGCGCGTTTTTTCTGCGGCGTTAGCAAGGCCGCTTAGGTTGAGCAATATGGCTAAGGTAGCAATGGTGGTAGTTTGTATGACGTACATTGGGTACCTATCCTTTTTTATTGGTGACATCAGTGCTTAAACGTACTACTCATTATAGCGCTTGTCGCAGCCGCACAAATCGCGCAAAGCGCGGCAAGCCATGTTTGGTCAGGCCGTTATAGCGGTAGGTAATTACGCTGCCAATTGGCGGTGGTGTCTGGCGTAGTGCATCGGTTAAACCACTGCCAATAGCAAACTCTTTACCATCAGCAGTTTTAACCACCAAAGCCCCCACCATGCCTTGATATTTTCCCTTGCCCGGCCGGTAACCAATTACCTGCGCTTCAGTGTCTTGATAGGTTTTCAGCTTTAGTAAATCGCTGCTTCTGCCAGTTTTATATAAGGCATCCTGATGATGTAACATTAAACCCTCGGCACCGCTGGCTTCCAACTCATTTAGTTTGGCCATAAGCTGCGCGTTATCAGCCAGCCGAAACTGTGGCACTACGGTTAAGAAAGGAGTGTTATGTTGCCGAGCAATATTGTGCATTGCATCAATACGCTGGCTAAATGTCCCCTCGGCATTGGGCAATTCGAAGATGTAATAGCGAATTTGCTGCCATTCATTATCAACAGCCTGATGTTTACTGACAATACTGAGTGTCTGTGCAAATTGATTGCGCCCCAGCCACAGTTCACCATCTAATTCATGACCAGGAAAATCAGCTACAAACCAGCCAGGTGCAGCAATCACATTGCCGCCACGGGAGATAAGCTGTGCACCATTCCAAAATGCGCGCACACCATCAAGCTTTTCACTCACCCAATATTGCTGAACATCGATGTTGTCACTATAGACTTCAGCGAGCAATAGGTCCGGTTTCGTTGCAGCTGCCAGCTGAAAGCAGCAGAGTAACAAAACAATAATTAACTTATTAGTCACCATTTAGCATCTTTTAATTTAAAGGCATAAGTATAGTGACACACGCTGTTTCAGCAAGTTGAAGCTGACTGCGTTAATTAATAATTGGTTTTAGGTAATCATTATCAAGTTGCCGCATTTGCCGTTCAACCCAGTTCACGCGCTGCAGCAAATAAGGCGTTAACTGGCGCGGATCACGCTTACGCGGGCTGGGCAATACCACGGCAAGCCGCGCGGCCTCGTTAATGGTTAGCTTGCTGGCCGACTTACCATAATAATGCAGGCTGGCCGCTTCCACGCCATAAATGCCTTTGCCAAATTCGGCGATATTTAAATACACCTCTAATATACGTTTTTTACCCCAAATCACTTCCAGACTTACGGCAAACATCGCTTCCAAACCCTTGCGAGCAATGCTTCGCCCGGGCCATAGCAACAAGTTTTTCGCCGTTTGCTGGCTAATGGTACTGGCACCACGCAGGCCATTGCCATCGTCGTACTGATCAAGCGCCTTACTAATGGCGCTGAAATCAACACCAAAGTGCTGCGGAAAACCTTGGTCTTCAGAGGCAACCATGGCCAGCGGCACATGCGCAGGCAGCTTATCAATGCTTATCCAATGCTGACTAACAGGATAAGGACTTTGCAGCATAAAAGCAGATGTTGGTGGCGGTACAAAGCGAAGCACCAGTAGAGATATCAGTAACAACAGCACCAACGCCAGCAATAAACGCCAGGCAACAAACCAGGCCCAACCGAAAAAACCGCGCTCACCTTGTGTCATTTATCCTCTCTTGTCAGGTCAGGCCAGCCTTTAAGGCGTAGTCGCCTGCAACAGGCAACAGTATAGGAAATTGCGCGGCAATAACAATTGGATCTGCTTCGCACCGCCTCAGCTTTGCGGCACGTCTTCGATCAATTGCCGATGCACGCACACCGCGGTACTCTTCGGACGGATAGTTTCGCCTCTGCCCTCAAGGTGGGCCCGCGTAAAGGCCGCCCCGAACAGCAGGATCATGGAGGAATAGTTTACCCACAGCAGCAACAGTGCCAGAGAACCAGCAGCGCCATAGGCCGATGCTGTCGCAGTGTAAGCCAGATAAGTGGCGATCAAAGAACGACCCGCCGTAAACAACACTGCGGTGATAAAGGCACCTGGCAGCACGTCGCGCCAGGACAGCCGAACATCGGGCAGGATTTTAAACATAGCCGCGAACAACAACGTGATCACCAGCAGCGACAGCAATAATTCCATGCCTACCATTGTCCAACCCGGAACCGGCAGCCATTCCTCAGCGAACGCCATTATGCTGCGCAAGGCCACAGACAATAACAGCGAAACCAACATAATAAAGCCGATGGCCAGAATGATGGTCAGCGACAGCAAACGGCTCTTGATAAAGATCCACAGGTTGCTTCTGGCTGGACGAGGCGCAACATCCCAAATCTGATTCAGCGACTGCTGCATCTGTGCGAAAACCGTGGTGGCACCCACTATGGTGGCCACGATGCCGATTAACGCCGGCCAGACGCCACTTTGGTCAATCTGCGAATTGCTCACCGCCGTCTGCACCACCCCGGCGGCTTCCGTACCCAGTGTTGCTTCGAGCTGCGCGAAGAGTTGCCCCTGAACAGCGCTCTCACCGATAATAAGCCCAACCAGAGCCACCACCACGACCAAAATAGGCGCAATAGAAAAAACAGTGAAAAACGCCAAAGCGGCGGCGTAAATAAAAGCCTGGCTAGCCAGCCAGTGCCGCAGCGCAGCGCCAAAAATACCCAGCCAGTGCCGCACCACAGCAGGGAGTTTGTTGTAAAACCGGAAAACCATAGTGAAAAATTCCTCCGTATAGTAGCCAATGTCGCGCTATCACAATTAATTCACTTAAAAACCCACTTAAATTCACACCATATAGCTAGTGTGGCCTCTGTATTGAGTCAGCCTGTAGCACACACTGTGCGCCCTTTGTTTTCAACTTTAAACCATTAAGGCGAACTTTATGCATCATTTAACGATTTATGCAGCCGGGGCATGCACGCCAGAATTAAAATCGGCAGAACTGCCCCGGGCAAAAGATCTGCACGGTTACGCCGCAGAAGGCATCACTATCGTTGCACAACCAATGTGGGCCCAATTGAACTTGAATTAATAATTGGAAAAGGTTTCTTTCTCCAACTAAAATAAAAAATTTCCTAATACAATAAGTAGTTAGCATTGAACATCGACATTTTATGTGAAAATTTTCTACATAATTATTCAATTCATTTTGGCAATTGTTCTTCAGATACAGCTTTAAAGGAATACTTAAGTATTGTTAGATTCGTTAGATTGGGATACCTTCTAAATGATAGCGTTGTTCCTTAAGCAGAACCGGCTTAAATAGTGAAAACTAGCTTGAAAAATGCAGGGATTTAAAGTGATGTTATATTTTGAGGATGAATAATGTTTAATAAAACTTTTTTGCCGTTGATTCTTGCTATGTTGGCACCAGCACTATACGCAACACAACCTCCAACCAAAGAGCAAATTAGCAAGTACAAACAAGACGGAACCTATGAGCAAAGAGTTGAGGCGGTTAAGTCGCTTAATAATCACCATTTCAACCCTGCTTTAGTCAGAACTTTTGCTAAGAATCACTTTACCGGAAAAGAGAAAGCCCTAAACACCTTAGATCAAGGACCAACGCCCATTGATGGCGCTTTCCCCAGTATTGGCTCACCAAAAATGCTGGTATTGCTGGTTGAGTTTCCAGATTATCCGAAAAATGGCACTAACACCCGCGAGTCAGTTCACGAGCGAATTTTTGGCGCTGGCAATCCAGAAGAGTTTCCTTATGACAGTCAACGCAACTTCTATTTGCGATCTTCTTACAACAAACTTGATATTCAGGGTAACGTTTTAGACTGGTATAAAACTGACTACAATAGACCTTTGGAGGATAGTAACAATTCCTGGTGGCAAGTGTGGCAACGCATTATCAAAGATGCAATAAATTACCATGAAGCTCAGGGCCACGACTTTAGTCAGTATGACAATGACAATGATGGTGACATAGACTACGCGGCAGTAATTTGGACAGGCCCAACCGGAGAGTGGGCAAGTTTGTGGTGGGGAACTTTCTCTGGGTTTGGTGACGATTCCTTTACTGTAGACGGCAAAACTTTAAGTAACATATCTTGGCAACAAATTTCATATCAGGAAGACGAAGGGCCATTTTCACCATCAACGCTAATCCATGAAACCGGACATGCTTTAGGTCTGCCAGATTATTACGACTACAACGATGATATCGGCCCCAAAGGTGGTTTAGGTGGTATGGACCAGATGGCGGGCAATCATGATCACAACAGCTTCAGCAAATATGTGTTGGGATGGTTAACACCAACAGTAATTGGCAGCGGCGCTCAGAATGTATCTTTATTACCATTTAGCGAAAAGCCAAGCGCTTTACTGCTAAACAAAGACGCTACGGCAGATAGTAAATGGGAAGAGTTTTATATTGTTGAATATCGAAACAGAAATGCGAATGATCAAAATCTACCTAATGACGGCATGGTTGTATGGCATGTAGATGCAACAATTAATGAATGGGGCTGGTTTGAAAATAATAACAGCTTTAGTGATGATAAGTTAATTCGATTAGTGCAAGCAGATGGACTCAATGAAATTGAGTTATATGGCCATGGAGCTGACGCAGAAGATTTTTTTACCACAGGTGATGAGTTTTCGCCAAATAGCCGGCCTCAAAGCCATTTAAATAATGGTGAGCACAGTGGTGTAGCGCTAACAAATATAAATCATTCTGAGGCAAATATTGCTCTGAATGCCGAGGTATATCCTTCGGTTCCCCGGTTTACTATTGAAAATATCAGCGATAAATCAGTAATACGAGTAGGGCAAAGCATAAGCATTAATGTTGATACACCAACTGAGTTGGACAAACTGGAACTATATTCCAATGACCAACTTGTTTACAGCTTTGCCGCCACCTCTCCTTTTGAATTAGATTTAACTAATGACCTGCTCAATAAAGGTTCACAAGAGCTCAAAATAGTAGCAACTAATCAACAGGGCTACAAAAGCACTGAATTTAGAGACATTGTTTATCTAGATGGCCAGCCAAGTAATTTGCTCATTAATCTTGACGCAGAGTTAGATGAACCACTTAACGATATGATGGCTAAAGCTGGAATGAGTGTTGTTCACTCTGAGTATTTTCTGCCACTTTCCGTGCAGGATTTTCCTGTTGTTCACTTAAATTTTGGTGCAGTTAACAGCCCATGGACAGATGTTGGTGGCGGTGTGTCTTCATCAACATTCATCGGCAGAGCAGCATCAACCGATGAAATTGCAATTATTGAAAATTACCTGACGCAAGGCGGTAATTTGATTTTAGAAGGAGAAGGTGTTTTTGGCTTAACCTCTGCCTTGCAGAGCCTCTTTGATATTGGCATTGCGCAATCAGGAATTAATTTAAACAGAGTTAGCGGTGACAGCTTGTTTGATAATAAAACGGTTGATACAGATTTAAGTTCTAATCCCCGACTGATTTCCGCTGACTTGTTTGAGTCTGGGAGTGAGCAAGAAACCACAGATTTACTGACTGGCACGGGCAGTTATTACGACAGTGACGCAGCTCAATGGTTAGACGTTTCTGGCTCGTGCGCACAAAGCAAAACAGTTGGTGCTGCAAATGCTAAGGTCGTTATAGCCAGTTGTTTAACACGTTATCTGGCAAACAAAGATAAAGCTGCAGTATACAATACCTATTTGGCACATTTTGGCGTTGAGCAGAAACTATCCGGTAATACAGTTCCTCAAATTAATGGCGGTAACGATATTGCAGCAGACGAACGTAGTGTTGTGAATTTGTCGGGTGTTGCAAATGATGCCGACGGTGATAGTTTATCGGTCAATTGGGCACAATTAAGTGGCGCTGTCGTATCATTAAACAATAACACGACATTAACCCCGTCATTTACTGCACCTGAAGTCACTGAAGACCAAGTGTTGGCGTTTCAGCTAACCGTTTCTGATGGTGAGGCAACAGTCACAGATACGGTTCGGGTCACGGTGAAGCACGTAAACAGAATACCGACAGTATCTGCAGGCACGGCTCAAACAATTAACGAAGGCACTTCCGTCACTATCAGTGCAACCGCAGATGATGCAGATGGAGATACTTTAACAATCACCTGGACACAAACGGCAGGTACAACAGTTTCTTTATCTGGCGGTGATTCTCTGACTGCCTCATTTGTTGCTCCTCAGGTCTCATCAGATATGACTCTAACTTTCCAGGTCAACGTTTCAGATGGTGAGGAAGAAGCAGTCGATAGTGTCTCAATTACCGTCCGAAACACAAGCACTGACAATGGCGGATCCAATGGTGATTCTTCTGGTAGCTCAGGCGGCGGCACCAGTGGATTCCTATTACTATTGATATCTGCGCTAGTTCTATGGCGAAGGGAACAAAGTATAAGTAAGTAATCATAAAAGTAGAGAAGCAAAATGCGTTGTCGTTTTGCTTCTTTTTTAGACTGTATCGCTAATTTTTATTTATTAGTAAATTAACTTGCTTAACATCAAATGGCGAGCCCCAATTGACGGACGTAATGACATTGGGAGCCTTGTGGCCGAAGACATTGATGACAATTCCGTCTATTCTGAAATTATCGGGCAGATTCAATGGCAGCAACTTTTCCCCTTTCTCTGTGACCAGCCCATAAAAGCCACCTGAATGAGGAATAAAAACAACCGTAGCTTTTTGCCAGATTAAGGCCTTTTTCGCAATCGGGTTTATGGTCTCGTTTGCACCACTAACTTCGTTTGCATTTTCTCTGGCTGGATCTTGTGGGCTTTGAGGATGCTGACAAGCAGCAAATAACATCATAACCAAGATTGCACTAATCAGGCGCATAGTGTGCTCCCTATTTTTATTGCCTAATAATATTATGGGTCAGATAAACTTAAACCTGCCCACGTCGCAACCACTGAGCATTGCGCAGACCATTTTAGAAAAACAGTGTATCGAAGATAACCATTCCCTTGCGCAAAAAAAAGCCATTAGGCTAACGCATTAATTGTTCGATATGGTTAGATTAATCGGGTCAGGGGCGTTGATATTCCAGCTAAAAACACTTCCCTGCTGCAAATCAATGACACTGACCCTTTTGATTCATTTACTCTGCGCAAGGTAACGCTTAGTAGCGGCCGGTGCAGTTGTCTGTTAGCTTATTTAAAAAAACAATAACCGGAACAAGTCGATGCTAACAAAACAGCAGCTCTTTTCATTAATGGCCAGCGCTATGCTGGCCACTGCCGGTAGCAGTGCAATAGCCAGCGATACTGTGGCCCAAAAAGTAACAGTATCTGACTGGCTGGCGCAAAGTAGCGCCAGCGATTGGCGCGAGCTTGATTCCGACAACACTTTATATATGGAACTGCCCACCGGCCGGGTCGTTATCGAATTAGCCAGCGAGTTTGCGCCTAAGCATATCAGCAATATTAAAGCCCTGGTGCGCGAAGGCTTTTACCAAAACATACCTATAGTACGGGTGCAAGATAACTACGTCGTGCAATGGAATGAACCCGACGATGCAACGCCCAAAGCGCTAAAGCAAGCCAGGCGCAGCATAGCCGCAGAGTTTAGCGTTAAGCTACCGGCAAATTTCGCTATTACACCCTTAGCCGACCGTGACGGCTACGCGCCACAAACCGGCCATGTTAACGGCTTTGCCATGGCAATGGACCCCGGTAGCAACAGTGGCTGGTTAACCCATTGCTACGGCGCCGTCGGTATCGGCCGCGACAACGACGCTGATAGTGGTTCAGGCGCGTCTATGTATGTGGTAACAGGCCATGCGCCACGGCATCTGGATCGCAATATTACCCTGGTTGGCACAGTGCGCCAGGGCATGTCATTATTATCAACCCTGCCAAGAGGACAGGGCGATATGGGTTTCTATACGTCAGCCAACCAGTACACTGTTATCAAAGACATTAGCCTGGCCGCAGACTTACCACCCGCACAGCGCGCAGCACTGCAAGTGCTGCGCACCGACACGGCAACCTTTAAAGGCGTAGTAGAAGCACAGCGCAACCGCGGTGGTGACTGGTATCAACACCCCGCCGGGTTTATTGAAGTCTGTAATGTCCGGGTGCCGGTGAGAGAAACGCCGGTGAACTAACGGCGTGCGGATAGCAGGGGTCAGTACAGTTGATATTGCTGTCACTAAATCAATGCCACTGACCCTATTGATTGATTGGGGGAAGTATCGATTTGAGGTCCAGGCCACGCAGTGGCCGTTGCTGACTGGCCTTGTTATGGTTTATTGGGTTTAACACGTAACTTCCCCGATACAAACTGTGCCCGCGAAGCTGAATTGACCGGCTTATTTTGTGCCTTACACCAGCTAAGTAGTTCGTCAAGATCAACATTTACCCTTTTAACTATCTTGCCCGTTGCGCGAATATCACTTAATGCCGAGTTTGCATTCTTCTTCCATTCGTCGTAACTATCGTCTAATTCAGCACGATCATCAGCGATTTTCTTTAACCGCTCCCAGCTTTCAGGTTGAAACCAGGCAATGCCGATCACGATCTCATTGTCTTGCACTGATACCTCCCACTGGGAAAACCATAACGCCCGCCACAAACGCGAGCAACTTGTTGCGAGTCGAGCGCCCAAAGGGCGCGTTTTTGATGGCGCTTGTTATAAGGCTTTACAGCCGTTGGCCACAAAAGACTTAACTACAATGCCAAAATATTCACTTTTTTGATTTCGGCTAAACGAAACAAAACGCTCGATAAAGTACGTTAAGTCTTTTATTTCACAGCCCTTTGGATTATTAGCTCCATCCAAAAAGCCAGTGATATATGCACTGCAAAAATTATTACTTAAACTCTGTTGTTTTCTAGCTTCGGCCTCAGCAATACATTCATTTTCAAAGTAGTCCTTTGATACTGCACTACCTAAAGTTGTAGCGTGCGTGCCTAATGAAAAAAGAACAAATAATGTCGAAAATAACGCAGCTTTCATCTTGGCCTTATAACGCCGCCATAAACGGCACAAAATAGCTGGCTATAATTGGCGACGAAGGAGCACAAGCCAGCTGTTTTGTGTCCGCGTTTTAATGGCCTTGTTATACATCGCTCTCAAACATAACAGACTTATCAATTGGTAACTCCGTGCAATTTAATATTGCAGTGACGTATGGCCAGTAAACTCTTTTTGCATGAATCACAAATCCTTGTTTCATCGTGTAATTTGAAAGTTCTAATGAGCCTGGACAGATTTCAGCGGCTCTTCTTAATAATTTAAGCCGTAACTCCGCGTAAGACTCATTGTCACGACCATCCACACGCAGCAAAAATGAGCCATCATCTAAAGATTGTTCGGAATATCCACTGGCTCCATTTTCAGGGTAACCATTAATGGCTTTGTATGAACTACAGCCAGATAGGGCTAAACATAATGTGAATATAGCTATCCTGCTCAAATGAACTCCAAAAATGTATAACAGCTTATTCAAAGGACCAAAACCCGCGAGTTGCATGTTTCTGATCCCGCAAGTTCCAAAATTGAATCCAGTCTATTCTGCTAGCCAAATGTAAATCAAGCATTTTTATCTTGTAGCAATTTATGTTGCAGCAGAATACGGGTTTTAAACCCGCAAGTTGCAGATAAAAAACTCAGACGAGAAAACTGCATGGTTATACAGTGCTTTTTGTCGCGGAAACACGTCAGCTACCAGCCTTATTCTGTGGCGGTGCGCCTGGCATTAATCAGCTTTAACAATTCTGCGGTAGCGGTGGCGTCGGCTAACGCGCGGTGGTGGTTGGTGAGTTTAATATCGAACTCTGCACACAGTTTGCCCAGGCTGTATGATTGCAGCCCCGGATAGTAGCGGCGCATATTGACTACGGTGCATAGCTGCGGCATGTCCAGCGTAATGTCGCAGCGGGCCAGTTCGGCGCGGATAAAACCGTAATCGAACTTGGCGTTGTGGGCAACAAACACCGCACCTTGTAAAAACTCATTGAGCTGGTTGGCGATATCGGCAAACTTAGGTGCAACTGCTACCATGGCGTCGCTAATGCCGGTTAAACGGCGGATAAACGACGGAATATGCCGCTCGGGGTTAATAAGCGTGTTAAAGGTGCCCAGCACTTCGCCGGCCTGCATTTTTACCGCGCCAATTTCGGTTACCCTATCTGTACCGGCCTTGCCGCCGGTAGTTTCTACGTCCAGCACCACATAGATACGGTTTGGGTCGACTATCCACTGCAGTTTTTCAATGCGGGCATTAAAACCGGCGTTTTTCAGCGCCAGCAAGCGGGCTAACTGATGGCGCTGTATTTTATCGCCGGGGGCTTTTACTTCAATAAACTCAAGCTGATTATCTTTAATTAGCAGTAAATCCGGGTAACCACTGCTGTGGCGGAAGAAGTCCTGTGCCATGGCGCGCAGTATTGGCGCTAATGCGCTTTCGTCACCAGCCTTGGGCGCATGTTGCAATAGTGGCAATAGCTGCTGGGCTAAATCGCTATGCCAGTAAAACAGACTGTTAGCTTTGCCATAGTGTGCGGTTAAAGCGCTAAGCAGTGTAGTGGCTGCGCCTGGCTGTGCCAGCTGGTTTAGCTTTTTTTCTATCGCCTGTTCAAACTGCTGATAAAAGCCACCGGCGGTTAAATTGCGTGGCCGGCGTTCAAACGGGTTATGCAGTGCGCTGTCGCTGTGCTCAAATAATTCGTGCCAAAACCACAGGCCAAACAGCGCCAGCCAGAGGTTATTTTCGCCATGAAATACGCTGTAGCCTTTATCGCGGTAATACGCCATTAAGCCCTGCTCGGCTTTGCCTAAATACAGCTCGTCTACACCCACCAGCGGTGCGTCTTGCAGTAGTTGGGTTAACTGCGAGCGGCGCTTATTCGTCATATCCTGGCTAAACTTACGCCGGTAAAAGTCTTCAGCAAACAGCCATTCTTCGTCGCAACTGGGGTCGTCTAGTAGCTGCTGCAAATACTGTTGGCATGCTACCAGATGGCCATCAACCTGCGCCGCTTGTGAATAGTACAACCGCACCAAACGCTCGCTCGCCGGGAAACCATTACTGTGCTGGTAAAAGGCAATAGCCAGCGTGTTGAGTTTATATTGCTCGGCCAGTTTACCCAGCTGATAACAGCGTTCGCTACGTTTTAATAGTAGCGCGTTATCGTCAGGCAGCGGCCAGGCTGTCACTTCAACCAGCCAGTGGCTTAACAATGCTTCGGCCTTGTCGGGCTGTTTTTTTAACTGCTTACCAAGCTCAATAATAGCGGGCTTGGCTTTGGCTAGCTGATACGCCAGTTGTGCCTGGTTAGCGTCAGTAAAGCGCGGCCTAAACTGCTGTTTAAACTGGCCGGTTTGACGAATACCTAAGTCACGCAGGGTAAACAGCGACAAATTGGCCTCAATACGGCCAAAATAGAGAAAATATAGGTAGTTCAATGCATCCTGGCGCTGCAACGCAACATAGCGCTGCGGCAATTGCTTGATAAGTAGCAACCAGTTAACCGGTAGCTTTAACGCTGCGCCGAGTAACTGTGGTTTGGTTTGGCTTTTTTTCGAGCCTATGGGCTCAGACAATTCGCTTTGTGCCAGCTGCAGTAATTGCCATAGCGTGTCTTTTGTTAGCCGCAGCCAAAAATCGGCCAGGTTGTCCGTCGCTAACGGCGCAACAAAAGCAGCGGCAATCAGCTCATCTAATAACGGCGCTGTTGCGCCAATTTCAGCATAGCTAAGCTCAGTATCACTAAACACGGTGCCTTTGCGGTTAAGCATACGCACCAGCAATTGCCGTGCAGGTTCCGTTAAGCTATTAAAATCATGGATAAAGGCGCTACTGTTGGCACTTAACACGGGCTGGTAATGTTCTGCGACAAACTGCAGCAACTCATTAAAGTGCTGCAGGTAATAACCGCTGTCGAGCTCTTTGCGTAATTCCGCCATCAGGCAACGCCTATCAGTATCATGCGATAACCGTACTGACCAAATAACCGGTATAGCCCACAAACACCGCCAGCAGTGCCGCGCCTTCGAGCCGGTTGATGCGTCCTTGTTTTTTATAGCCATACCCCATGACAAATACCGCTGCGGTTAACACGGCCATAAGAGTCCAGTCACGGGTTAATACCACTGCATCTACTGCCATAGGTTCTATTGCCGCCGCAATGCCCACTACCGCCAGCGTATTGAACAGGTTAGAACCAATAACATTACCCAGCGCAATATCGTGCTCGCCTTTTTTAATGGCAATTAACGACGAGGCCAGCTCGGGTAAGGAGGTACCAATAGCCACTACTGTTAAGCCGATAACTAAGTCGCTAACCCCTAAGCTTTGAGCAATAAATACAGCGCCATAAACCAAAAAGCGTGAAGCAACAATTAACAACACTAACCCCACCAACAACCAGATAATGGCCTGTTTTAACGTCATGGCGTTAGTGTCTGGTTGCTCGTTGTTTACCCCGCTGGCCATGGCGTCTTGCGGGTTGCGCATACCCTGCCACACCGACCAGCTCATCAGCACCACAAAAACTGCAAATAAACACCAGGCATCAAGCCGGCTTAGCTGATGGTCGAATAACTGCCAGCCAGCAAATAAAGTGACCAACATTAAAATAGGTAGCTCTTTGCGTAACACTTGTGAGTTCACTGCAATGGGGCTAATTAAAGCCACTAACCCCAGAATAAGCGCGATATTGGTAATGTTTGAACCGTAGGCATTACCCAGTGCCAGCGCCGGGTTACCATCGGCAGACGCCATGGCTGACACCACCATTTCTGGTGCTGAGGTACCAAAACCGACAATTAGCATACCAATTAATAGCGGCGGCATACCCGCATACCGGGCTGTTGCGGCTGCGCCATCCACAAACTTGTCTGCACTCCATACCAGCAGGGCTAAACCTGCGACTACAGCCAACACTGCCAATAACATTTTGGGGTTCCTTAACGGGATTAAATTGCAAGCAGCATAGCATGCAGCCGTAATAGCGCACAGCTAAGCAAAGTGCTTTTTGAAACTAAAGTTAAAACACGTTAAGCTGCGCCAATATTGCTATCGGAGCACCTTATGACCACCCTAATTACCATTTTGGCCTTGCTGTTTGCTGCGTTGTTTATTTTAGTCACGCTGGCAGAAAAATATGGCAGCCGTGACACAGAAAAAACGGCCAAACTCAGCCGCTATATTATTCCGCTAATGATTGCCCTGGTAGCCGCACAAGTCATAAAGTTTGTGTTTTTTCCTGACGGATTTTAAGCCCAACTTAACGGGTTAAGCCGGTAGAACTGGCTTAATTGTTGATACAGCTTTGGGTGTAAACTCGATAATTGCTGCGGCTGTTCAAAAAATACCTCACTGATCACCGCAAAAAACTCAGCAGGATTAGTCGCACCATAGTGATCAAACAAACTGTGCTGTCGGCCTTGTGCCTGCAGTTGTAAGCGATTAAATTCTTCCGCCATCACGCCAGACCATTGCTTATAATCGCTGCTTCGCTCCAGCAAGGGTGCGCCATTGGCAACCCCTTTTTCCTGATCCAGCTGATGAGCAAATTCATGGATCACCACATTGCGGCCATCATCCGGGGTAGCGGCACCATCCAGCGTATCAGCCCAACTTAAAATTACTTTGCCCAAGCCCCAGGACTCACCCGACAACACCCTACGCTGCTCGTGCATTACACCGGCAGCATCTGCTTGCTGACCGCTAACAACAAACGCCGACGGATACAGCAAAATTTGTTTTAACTTTGGGTAATAATAATTAGGCCGGTTTAACAGTAGCAAGCACGCCTGCGCTGCTATGGTGACACGCATTTCATCGGTTACCGTTAAGCCGTCGCAGCCAATAAACTGTTTTTCGGCCATAAACACTTGAATATGCTTTTTCAGTTGCAGCTGTAAATCGGCCGGTAGTACGCGAAAGTAAGGCAGGCGCCGTTTTAGCGCATCTCGCCATGCTGCTGGAAACGGCTTAGCCATGACCTTTTTTCGGTTGTAGCGCTGTAAATAGGGAGCAGATAACACCCAAGCGATGATCGCTGCGCCCAGTAACAGGGTAATAAAGATAGCCAAGCTTCACCTCGTGCCTTAACAACAGTATGCTGCAAACAATATGCTACAAACTCAATGCGGTGTGCCCGGCGTTTTTTCAAGCAAGCCGCAAACAAGATTGAATAACACCAGAGAACAGCTCAGAACTTTGCTGCCCTACCGTGCTCTAACACGGGTAATCAATAAAGGATGTTTAATGTTTCAATTATTTAAAACGCTACTGGATAAAGTAAACGACGGTTTGGCCGCTGCGCCAGCCAGTAAACTAAGCTATGGCCTGAGCGAACCCGAGCTGGCCTGTGTATCATTAATGCTGATGGTGGCGCATGCCGATTTTAGCAGCGACGATGAAGAGCAAGCGTTAGCGCAAGAGTATGTAAAACGAGAATTCTCATTATCAGACACTGACGCCAAAGCGGTGGTGGCTTTGGCCGATAAGCAGGCATCAGATGCCATTTCGCTGCACCAGTTTACCGCCCAGTTAAAGCAGCTAAGCTACGAAGCAAGGTTGGCATTGCTGGATAGCTTATGGCAACAGGCTTATGCCGACGGTGTACTGGACCCGAACGAAGAAGCCATGCTGCGTAAAATTGCCGATTTATTGTTTATTCGCCATGGTGATTATATTCAAGCCAAACTGGCGGTTTGCGGTAGCTGATAATAACTCAGCCACAAGCTTAACTATACAACAGCGAACAAGGGGTTCGCTGCGGAGTTAATCTTCACGCTTATGTAGCACTTCACCTTCAATAGTTTGCTGCTCAGACGATGACGCGCTGTATTGCCCCTGCGCACCTTGCTGACGTTGCTGCCAGGCTTTAATTTTGCTGCGATGACGAAACAGTAAAATAGGAATTAAAATCCAACTAAGCAGCAACATAAACACCAGTATTGCTGCGCCAGCTAATAGCATTAAGCCCAAAATTAACCACGCCAGCAACCGCTGCAACGGGCCAGCGCTTTGACGTCTGGCAAAATGTTGCTGCCATTGGCTACTTTGCTGTTTAAAAGATGAAAACATATCGACCTCAAGTTAGGTTACCGTCGGGGCGTTGCCTATCGCACGGCAATCCCAAACTCACGTCTGATAACAAAGCATATACTAATGACGCTGAGTACAGGCTGAACCCGACGCTAACTGCCGGGCGGTACAGCATTAGTATGGGCGACAGGCAACAAGTTCAATATTTACCGGGTAAATTAGGCGTGATGCTAAACTGTCAAACAGCACCGGTTTGCCTTAAACTAACCGCTGAAGCCCTGGATGGGCTGAAACGAGCCCCCAGGGATGGGTTTACGGCGTGTTAGTGTAGACAAACCGATGACAAGTTAAACCTAAACTGACTGGCATTAGCTAAGTTGCCGCGCTTTACTCCGTTTTATTACTCAGCGCCCAGCGCACTATTTCACCCCACGATGGCTCTTTGCCATACATTTGCATGCCACGCAAAAACACCCGGCCAGCCACCCGGCGCATCCAATATACGGTTGCCAGTAATAACAGTACCGACAGCACTGGCTGCCACCAGGGTACCGTAACCATCGCCATTTTTACCGGCATAGCGGCGAACGATGTTAGTGGAATAAAGCTAAGCAGTGTCATGCCCCAACCCGCCGGGCTGTCTATCACTAAAAACGTAAACACCATAGGTAACCAGGTAATCATCATTACGGCACTTTTACCGCTGTTGTTTGGGTCGTCAATAGAGGCGGCTATCGCGCCCATAAAACTGGCGCACAGCACAATGCCTAACAAAGCAAAAGGAATTAACCATAGCACCACACTGATATTAAGCCAGCTTAAATCTACCGCTTTTTTGGCAAAAACACTGACCACAGTATAAACCAATAACATAACCAAACCCGATGTCAGCATAGCTTTTAACGCACTAAAACTGTGCCCCAACACTTTGCCATCCATCCACTGCTGCGGGGTAACAATGGCGGTTAACTGCTCGGTGACACGCTGCTGCTTCTCGCCGGTAATGCTCGTTAGTACCTGGCCAAAAGCGGTCGTTAAGCCAACAAACAGCAGTATCAATGCGCCCATTGCTATCATTTTTTCTGGCGTATCTTTACCTTTATAACTTTCATCCAGATAGCGTGTACTTATGGTTACCGGTTGCTCAAGCTGGTTTAGTTGCTCAGCATTTAGTCCCATTTTTGCCGCTGTTTGCTGTCGGTAATGTTGCTGCAATACACTCTCTAGTTGTGTCAGCCACTTTTTGCCGGTAAGGGTATGAACGATTAATTGGCCCTGATCTTCAGTGACGACTGCATGCCAGGAATCGTCAGTACGCATTTGCGCCAACTGGTCGGCAACGTTAATGCTGGGGCGCTGAAACTGGAATTGCTCTGTGTTGGCCAGCGTCAGCTCAACCGGCACAGCGATACGGTAGGTTTGCCGGCTTTCATCAGTAAAATAACTCCACAACGCGATGGCGCCCATCACGCAAATCATCAGCAAATACGATATCAGCTGCTGCTTCCACTTAAAAAAGCGTAAAAACTCCCAGTGCGCCACAATTAAACTTTGACGAGAAATCATGCCGCTACCTCCGGTTGCTGTTTTGTCATGGCCGCCAAATACAATTGATGTAAATCAGCGGTTTGCATTTCTACTTGCGTTAACTCGGCTAATGGCATCAATTGTTTTAAACAATCCGCTACCCCTACTTCATCAGCTAACGTCAACATAAAGTGGTTTGCCTGCAACGGCTCTACGCCATTAATGGCTGGAAGTTGCTGCAATTGCGACACGGTAACACTGCTGTTAAAGCCCACTTTCATCTGCCGCAACGGCTGACTTTGTTGTTGAATTTGTTGCAAGGTACCGGCTAACACCACCTGCCCTTGTGCCATTAACAACATATGGTCTGCCAGTTTTTCTACCATCGCCATCTGATGCGCGCTTAGAATAACGGTCATACCTTTGGCTTTAAGTTGTTGTAAAAACAACACCACTTTTTCCTGGTTTATGGGGTCCAGTCCGGAAAAAGGCTCATCAAGAATTACCAGCGCCGGTTGGTGCAATACCGCAGCAATGAGCTGTACCTTTTGCTGATTACCTTTAGACAGTTGTTTGAGTTCGTCATGCCGCCGTTCGGTTAAGTCAAAAACCGCCAGCCAATGTGCCATCTCTTGCATCGCGCTGGCTTTACTTAAGCCATGCAACCGCGCCAGATACAGCAGGTTTTTCTCAATACTTTTATCCGGATACAAACCTCGATCTTCTGGCAAATACCCTAATAGCCTTCTGGGAACATGATCGAAGTGTTGCTGCTGATAGCTCACCATAATGCTGCCACTATCCGGCTGTGTCATGCCCACCAGCATACGAATAATGGAACTTTTACCTGCTCCATTTGGGCCCAGCAGGGCAAATATTTCACCACTGTTTATTTGAAAGCTAACGTGTTTCACCGCCTGCACAGACGCATAAGCTTTACTGATGGCGGTTACGATAAGTTGCATAGTCAGTCCTGTTGTCAGGCAGCGAAAACGCCACCAGTATCCCTATGTAAAGACTAGAAGCTTATCATTGCCGAAGACTCTGGGGCTAACAGCAATTTGTTAGTAAATATGTAAAAACCCTAGTTAAATTGATCTAGATACAGAGCAAGTAATAAAGCGAATTGATATCTGCGACGTTAATGGAAATCGCCTTGTCTCATCGTGTACGGTGTATAACGGTTTGCATTTGAGCCAACTCTGAGTTATTGCTATTGTTAAGAAAATTGCCGAAGCGGTCTTTTGCATTATGCCTCGTTTTTTAAGTAAGGCGCCATTCTCCAACGCTCAGCTAGGGTGTTATAAGCCTGGCGTTAGCAACCTATGATGATATTCCGGTCTCTGCGCACCAAACTCATCCTCGTTATGTTGCTTCTACTGAGTTTACTGGCTACGGCTACCGGCCTTGCCACACTTAGCACAATGAAGCGTGACAGCGAAGCCCAGGCCAGGCAAATTCTTAGCGTCGCCAGCAAGGTGTTAAAAGAAGCGTTAAACAACCGGGCCCAACAACTTAGCAGCAGTGTGCGTATATTGGCTGCAGACTTTGGTTTTCGCCGCGCTGTTGCTACTGCTGAGCAAGAAACTATCGAATCTGTTCTTGCTAACCATGGTAGCCGCATTAACGCCAAACTCATGCTATTACTGGATACCGATGGTAGTTTACTCGCCAGTTCAGCTGCGGGCATAGTTGCAACCGATATTGCGCCGCTGTTTAGTCAAACTCTGGGCAACAGCACTGTACCGGTAGCCGATATCATTCATTTAGCGGACCAGCCTTACCAACTTGTATTAGCGCCGGTTAACGCGCCAGCTCTTATTGCCTGGGTTGGCATGGCATTTCCATTGGACACGCCGCTGGCAGAGCAAATCCAGGGCGTTACCGGGCTTGATATCAGCTTTGTCGGCGCACAGCAACAACACTACACCTTGTTTACGTCCACACTCGACTTAGCTCATCAGCAAAGCTTGCCTAACTTACTTCCAACGTTAATGGCGCATACCGGCACCGTGCAGGACGACTTGGAGCAAGACTATATTTCCATGGCAATACCGCTGGATATGCAGCGACAACTTTGGGCAGTGCAACACTTGCCTAATCAACGTTGGCTTAGTAGTTATCAGGAATTTCGCCAACAATTATTAATGATCTTCGGCGCCGCGTTAACGCTATCGTTAATAGTAGGAATTTTATTTGCCAGAAGTATTACCCGACCATTAAATGCACTTAGTCATTTTGCCCAGCGCATCGGCCAGGGTTTTGATGCTGCAGCACCACTAGGTGGCAGTGATGAAGTCGGCTTACTTAGCCGCACCCTAACCACCATGCAGCAAGATATTCGGCAGCGGGAACAACAACTCATTTTTAATACCGAGCACGATACACTTACCGGCTGCTTTAACCGGGCTGCGGTTGAGCGCTTATTGCAACCCTGGCTAGAGCAGCGAGATGGCTGCTTAGTACAGCTTAATATCCAACAATTCAAAAACATTAACGATGTGCTTGGCTTTAGTAATGGCGATAAATTATTGCAGCAACTTGCACAACGTCTACAGCACCTTAGCTCCGCACCAGCCTTACTCGCCCGACTGGGCGGCGACGAGTTTTTACTACTTTATACCGATAATCTGCTGCTTGAGCAGGTGCAAGAGCTGCTGCAACCCTTACTAAACGGCTACTTACTGCAACGTTCAACCATTAATTTAAAACTCACGGCAGGCATTTACAACTTTAGTTGCGGCCAACTTAACGTGAACGACGCATTACGCCGGGTTGATATTGCGCTAGACAATGGCCGCCACACTCCGGACAGTGTTGCCTTTTACCAACAAGGCCAGGATGAAAGCCATCAACGAGAGCTGACGTTGATACGCGACTTGCCCAACGCCTTGCAAAGCGGCCAATTTTACGCCGTGTATCAGCCCAAAGTCGACATTAAGCTAAAACAATGCCGCAGTGCCGAAGCGCTTATTCGTTGGCAGCATCCGGAATTTGGCTTTGTGCCACCGGATCAATTTATCAAGTTAGCGGAACACTCTGGCAATATCGGTTTAATTAGTAACTGGATGTTGGAAAAGGTCATTTCGCAAGCAGCTATCTGGTGGCGGGAGAGCATGCCACTGCAATTAGCAGTAAATTTATCGGTGTCCGACTTACTCAACCCGTTACTGGCTGATCAAATATCTCTACTGCTAAAGCAACACCAACTACCGGCAGCTGCTTTAGCGCTTGAGGTTACCGAAAGCGCTGTGATGGAAGATACCGCTTCGGTGATAGCGCAATTACAACGTTTGCGTTCACTCGGTATTACATTGTCTATTGATGACTTTGGCACGGGTCAGTCATCGTTAGCCTACTTAAAGCAATTACCTGTGCATGAAGTTAAAATTGACCGCGCCTTCGTTAAAGACATTGAACACAATGCCAATGATGCATTAATTGTTAGTGCAACCACGCAGCTGGCGCATAGCCTTGGGCTTACGGTTACGGCTGAAGGGCTGGAAAATCAGGCTGGACTGGCGTATCTGGTAGACTGTGGCTGCGATAAAGTTCAGGGGTACTTTTTTGCCCGACCGCTTAAGCCGGAACAATTTGAACCCTGGCTACAACAATTACCGCAGCAATTGGCTGAAAGCCTTAGTATACAGAGCGTAAAATGAGAGTGACGTTACTTAGCACCTTAGTCGCCTTGTTGTTTAGCGCAGCAAGTAGCGCAGGGAGCAAAATTATTGCCACCGGCGGAGCAACCTCGATTGAAGGCAGTGCTGGCGGCGGTATAGTGCCCTGGGCGGTGGTAAATGGCTATGCCAGTAGCGGAGAATGGGCAACCAACGTCTTTGCAAGCCAGGTTGGCGTGGATGATTTTACGTTAAATGCTTATGGCGCCAGCCTAAGCTACGATAATAACTGGGAATGGTCGGTTGCCAGACAAACATTTAAACTTGATACGCTTGGCGGCGAACTTCGCCAGGACATTTTTGGCGTTAAATATCATATTGCCGGGGAACTGCTATACACTGCACTGCCGCAAATTAGCATAGGCGCGCAATACAAAATTCACCGCGACTTTGCCCTACCCCATGCCGTTGGGGCTCGCAGTGACAGCGGGCTAGACCTTTATTTGGCGGCCAGTAAGGTATTTTTTGATCAAATAGCAGGCCGCAATCTGCTTCTTAATGCCACGCTCCGTGCCACTAAAGCCAACCAAACCGGTTTACTGGGTTTTGGCAGTGCTGACAATAATAACTACCAACTGATGTTTGAAGGCTCAGCCGCCGTGCTACTTAATTACAATGTTGCACTGGGCGCTGAATTTAAACAAAAGCCGAATAAGCTTGGTTTTGCCGCTGAACAGCACTGGCGCGATATTTTTATTGCCTGGTTTATTAACAAACAGCTGTCACTCACCGCCGGCTATGTCGATCTGGGTAAAGTGGCAGGATTTAACAGCCAGCAAGGTTATTACATGTCGCTGGAGGGAACCTGGTAATGAAGTGGATATTTATCTTTGTCCTATTAATTTCAGGTTGCAGCCAGCAAAGCGCACCCAGCCTGTATCAGCAGCTTGGCGCCGAAGCAGGAATTGAAGCTATTGTGGATGGCTTACTGTACGAAATTGAGCATGATAAACGCATAGTGCATCATTTTGCCGACACGGATATTGCGCGATTTCGCCGTTTATTAGCAGAGCAACTGTGTCAGTTAAGCGGTGGACCCTGTGTTTATACTGGCGGTACTATGCAAGAAAGCCATACTGGCTTTAATATCTCATTGGCTGATTATGACGCTTTGGTAGAAGGCTTAATTAGTGTGATGCAACGGCAGAACATCAGTATTGCGGCACAAAACCAGTTGTTGGCATTACTGGCACCAATGTATAAAGATGTTAGTTACCGCTAAATGTTTTTGCTTACTGCCCGGTTAAACGGAAACTCAATTTACGACTAAGTGGGGCAAAGATAAATACCAGCGGAAATGCACAAGCGTGCGCGTAGGCATAGGCTCGAAACCAGGCATAAAAAAATTCTGTAAACCAGCCTAAATTAATAAATGTAAGAATACCCGACATTAAAAAAGCCATAAAACCAGACATAATAAATGCGAATAAAATTGGCTGAAAACGCGCAGGAAACATAATTAAAACTCCGAAGCGATAAGTGTACAAAACCAAATAGCCTAAAACGATGCGACTTTAGCACAAATTACCGGATGCGGTGTTTACGACACGCCAAAGCGCTGTTATAACGCGGCGTTCTTCTATTTGCAGGAGCTGTTATGCATAGTATGGTTTTCCTTGATGCCGCCTCGATGGGCGACACTGATTTGTCTGCCCTATCTAATACGGCAATCCCCCTTACCTGTTATGACCATACGACAGAACAGCAGGTGGTGCCGCGCTTAGCTCAAGCCAGTATCGCCATTGTAAACAAGGTACAGCTTACAGCCGACATGCTATTGCAACTACCACAACTAAAACTGATCTGTGTAGCGGCAACCGGGGTGAATAATGTTGACCTTGTTGCAGCACAACAGCAGGGGGTTGTCGTTTGTAATGTGCGAGGCTATGCCGACACTGCCGTAGCGCAACATGTTTTTGCTTTATTGTTACAGCTAAGCAATAAAGTGCAGCAATATCATCAGGCTGTGCGCGTTGGCCATTGGAGCCAAAGCCGTCATTTTTGTTTACTGGATTACCCAATAACAGAGCTGGCCGGCAAAACCTTCGTTGTTATTGGCTACGGCGCTTTAGGCCAAGCCAGTAGTAAGTTAGCCCTGGCTTTTGGCATGCAGGTTATTATTGCAGAGCAACAAAATGCGCCATATTGCCGTGAGGGTCGCGTGCCGTTTGCCGCAGCGTTAGCACAAGCCGATGTTATTTCGCTACACTGCCCGCTGACTCCACTCACCGAGCGCCTGTTCAACCAACAAACCTTTGCCGCCATTAAACCTGGGGCCTTGCTCATCAATACCGCACGTGGCGGCCTGATTGATGAACTGGCATTACTTGACGCCCTACAGCATGGAACATTAGGCGGAGCGGCATTAGATGTGCTGACGCAAGAGCCGCCTTTAGCTGACAATCTACTTATTCAGGCCAATCTGCCTAACTTACTGCTTACGCCACATGTCGCCTGGGCAAGCGCGGAGGCACGCCTGCGCATGGTTCAGCAGTTAGCCGACAACATTACGGCGTACACAGAGGGCAATACACAGAACCAAATATGGCCGACAGGTTAAATTCAGGCTACACTGCCGAAAAAAGTACACAGTAAATACTATGCCCTTACCGCTGCTCCTGCTTTTGTTCATTTTGCTTCCTACCGCTACGGCGGCTGAGCCTTTGCAGGACCGACTAAGTGATGCTTCAGTTAATCCAGAACGGGTTATAAATAAGCTATTAGCCCAACAAGCAAACGAGACATTAACTGCAGAAGACTGGTTGGTCATTAGTGAAGCGCAACTTCGTCTGCGTAATAAAGACGCTGCGATGGATGCGATAACACAAGCATTGAATAAGACAGATGATCCCTATTTACAAGCGCAGGCGTTTTTATTAAAAGCGCAGGTATATGGTATTTTGTACCGAGATACGGTTATCGCAATTACTCAGCTTGAACGTGCTGAAATACTGCTGCGTAACGCAGAGGATCGAGCAAGTTTAGCCCTTTATAGCGACGTGTTGCAAAATTTTGCCCAAGCCTATAATCAGCTAGGTAATATTCCCAAAGCCATACCTTATGCCGAGCAAAGTTTAGCGCTGGCTACAAAGCAACAACAACCCGATGCTGAGTTAAAGGCCCATATCACACTTGGCCGCCTGATGTTGCAGAACAATGCCTTTAGCCAGGCTTACCAACATCTTAACCTGGCGCTAATGTTGGCGACTCAATTACAAGATAACGACGCGCTAGCGTCTATTCACCTGCGCCTGGGTATGGCTTATCGTAAAATTGAATACCACACTCAGGCATTAGAGCATTTACTTCAAGCTAAAACGCGCTATCAACAGTTAAATAGGCCCTCAAGCTACACCTATACCCTAATTTATATTGCCGAAACCTACCTGGAAGACGCCAAAACCGCAGGCGAAGCAGCAAGCTACCTTAACGAAGCGCTGTCATTGGCGCGAGAACAAGAAGATTTATTACGCGTTGGCATAGCTACTCTGGGTTTAGGGCGACTTGCCGTATTACAACAGAATGAAGAGCTTGCTTTAACCCGCTTTAATGATGCACTGCAATTATTCCGACAACAACAAGTACAAACCTATTTTCAGGAAACCGCCATCGCACTAGCTGAATTGCTGTTAAAGCGCCAACAACTTGAGCCGGCGAGCTTGCTGCTATCAGACGCCATGCCGCATATCGAGCAATCAGCAACCTACTTACGCTACAGGTTTCATGATCTCATGGCTAAATTGCTGGCCGCTAAAGGAGAATGGGCAAGCGCATACAGCAACATGCAACAAGCTAATGTCTTGCGCTTTGAACAACAGGCAGAAAAAAGTAAGTTGCAGTTAGATGTGCTTAACCAAGGCTTGCAGCAAGCCCTATCCAGTAGCCAGCTGCAGACAGAGCGAGATCGGACAGACCTGATTAATCGTCAACAGCAGCATAATATGTACTGGTTAGTCAGCGCGGTTATATCAATGTTACTAGTCGCACTTGTATTAGCGCTTTGGCTTACTCGACGCGCACTGCAGATTGCAAAGACACAACATCTCTATGAACCGGACTGGCAAAGTTTTTGTCAGCGTGTACAGCCACATGCAAACAAAGCGGCAATAAGCTTGGTGTGCCTAACGCCGCGCAACAGCCAACTAATGAAGTTTCATTTTGGCGAGCAACAACTGCAGCAGAAAGTCCGGCAATTTTTACAGCAACAACCGCCTGGCATTATTTTAACCAGTGGCGTTTATGATGATGTGCTTTGGCTGGCAGTAACTGAAACTGACAAGGTTGTTAAAAGCTTACTGCCCGTATTATTGGCTCAGTTTGGCCAGCTTTTGCCACCAAGCATTACAAATATGGGCATTATTAGCCTGCAGTTGCCGCTACTGCAGCTGCAACACAAACCCTGGTCGACAGCTGAGTTGATGTCGCTACGCGAAGCATTTTGGCTAAGCGCAGCGTTATGTAACCATAAAAACGATAAAAACAGTCTCCATTATATTATGGAGCTACACAGCACTCAGCATGACGCATGCGAGTGGCGCAGTAGCATGTTAAGACAAGATTTACTCAATGCGATTCGGCTTGGCAGTATTGAACTGACATGCAACGACGTCCTGTTAGATTCTACTGCTGCAGATGACCTGCCCTAACTCAAGGCCTGTTTGCTCCTTGTAGCCATAAAGCATTCGGTAATACATAGCTCACGGGTTTGCCCGTTTTAGGGCAAACAAACGCTAAGCTAACAGCCTGAAGCGCAAGACCGGTGAGGTCTTTATTGTCTTTTCCATATTGCGGATCACCCATAACCGGATGCCCTGCCAGCGCAAAATGACGCCGGATTTGGTGTTTACGCCCACTAATTAAGTCGACATCTAACCAACTCTGTTGGGCTTCGCTGTCAACGAGACGCAGAGAAAAACGGGTTAAGCAGGGTTTGTCATCCAGCGCAAAACGTAACTCGCCTTGTTGCAATAAGCTGGGCGGTAATTGCCCTTTTACCTTGATCAGGTATGTTTTACTGATCTGCCTTGCCGCAATGAGTTTACTAAATGCTGCCGCCGTATGTTTGGTATGCGCGATTATCACAAGTCCACTGGCCTCTCGATCCAGTCGGTGTAATAAAAATACCTGTCGCTTCGAGGAGTAATGCTGTTCAACTGCGCGTAACAGGGACATATGATCACCCCATTCATTCCCCTGCGACAGCATACCGGCCGGCTTAAACCAAACACTGTATTGCTGCTGATCACTTATCAATATTGCAGGCTCGCAGCTACGCTGTAGTAAGTCTGCATCGTAATGCAGTTGCAACTGCTGCCCCGCTTTTAATGCAGTTTGCGCCCGGCGTAAGCGCTTTTGTGGCTTACCACTTAACAATACCGCGCCTTTGGCCATGGCGTCTTTTAGCCTTCCTTTAGACAGTTCAGGCAATTGCTGGCTGAGTAAGTCAATTGCATTAATGTTGCTCTGTGCCACCACAGTGCGGACCAGTTTCATTGCTTTACACATCCTTTACATTGAAGTTCAGTTAAAATTCATCGCGCCAGTCTGTAATAGTAACAAAGCAAACGGAGATCCTGTTATGAAAAACATCTACCTGGCACTATTAAGTTTCGCATTGTTACTGATGGTTCAAACCGCAAACGCGAACAACAGCGTGACTACTGAGCGGCACAACAGCGCAAAAAAAATCAGCCGTACTGTGGCGAAGCAAACAGAAGCTGCGAATCAGGCGTATCAAAGTCATGTCTGGTTTCACAGTATTGATATCTTTTTCAGTGGCGACATCAATGCCAATGGCTACTACCATAGACTGGAAGTTGAATTTGATGCCGATACCTCGCTGCCCTATCAGCAAGTCTTTGCTGAATTTACCTTGCTACCCACTTATGGTGGAGAACGCGTGTTTTACACCAGCAGTGTATTTGAACTATACCGCGATAGCCCAGATGACTGGCTGGCTATTGATACCGTATTGGAAAATCAATTTAACCCAGACGATTATTTACTTACGGTACGCTTATTCGATGCCAGTACAGGCTATCTGTTGACTGAGATATCTGGCTTTGATAACGCAAACCTGGACTATATTCCATTGGAGGATTACAACCATGACAGCTACCTGCCCCCGCCAACAGTAGAAGTCTCGGCGGGTACAACTGGCATATCAGTGCTGCTGGCATTATGCTTAGTGTTGATTAATCGTTCACGCCAAACGGCTAGCGGAGCAAAATGAGACCCGTGTTGCTATGCTTGTTACTGATTGCGCCGCTATGTATAGCGGCGCCGTTACGTTTGAGTTTACAATCAGAAGCAGAACAGCTGCAGTTCCATTACCGCTTCGACGATAGCGAACGATCTGAAGAACTTATGTTCAGCATCGACAACAGCAGCTTGAATAACCATTTTCGTCAATTTCGGGCATTAAAACCTGCGTTGATGCAGCAGTATCTTTGGCGGGACTTACGTGAGCATGTCGCTAAATATCCCGGCGTTCGTTTGCGACGATTAGCAGGTAAAAACGCATTACGCTATGAGTTAGAAAGCCGCGATAATAGTACATTACTTAAACTGGACACCGAGTTAGCGCAATTGTTAGTTGAGCGCAGAGCCTATTATTTACACCAATACTACTACACAGAGCTAACATTGCCTTGGGGCACAAAGGTGATTATTCCGGATCACCAGCGGCTGATGCAAGATAGCCTGACTGATTTACTGCCAGTAGCAACAGCTTGGCATAAGAAACTCGTAAACATTACCACCCGCCAATCGTTAGCTATGCTAACAAATTGGGTGCAACAAATTCCTTATCAGGATTTAACTGATCGTAATAATTCTGCCGGCGCAAGTTTCAGCCCTCCCCTGCGGCTATTGCAAGAGAATCGAGGTGATTGTGATAGCAAAGCCGTTTTATTGGCCGCAATATTGCGCATGCTCTTACCTGATGTAAAACTCGCGATAATATATCTGCCAAAGCATGCAATGCTGGCAATTCAGTTACCCACTGCGGCAGAAGATATGACGGTCACCATCGAGAACAAGCCCTATTTGTTGGTTGATGCCACAGGCCCGGCTTCATTGGCACCCGGACAAATCAGCACACAATATCGAATGTATACCGAAAGTGGTCAGTTCGGCTATCAGTTACTCTGATGTCTTTCTAACATCGCTTACCCGATCAAACACTTCGTTCCAGCCATACGGCACACGACGCACGCCTTGAGCGCGCCCCTGCGCAAGCCTCTCAATATGCACAAATAACCGGCTTGAAGGAGATAATGTACGTCGCCGATAACGATATTGCATCACCAGCAAAAACACCCCAAGCAGTAGCGCGTAACTTAACCAATGCCACAGCAATTCTTTTAAACCGGAAGTAAATACATTGGTTTTTTGCTCTAACTGGCCTATTGACCAAGGCATGCTGCTCAAACGCTGAATTTGTAACAGATGTTCATCAATACTTTTCATGGGCTGCTGTAATGAGCTGTTAATCAACTGACCCGATTGATCCAGTAACATAAATACCGCGTCTTGGTGTTGCTGATACAGTGGTGCTAGAAGAGATTCAAGTGAAAGCGCAAAAATAAACCGACCTACTCTATTGTCGTCAACGTATAACGGCAACACAACGGCAACCTGCTGAGGTAAAAACTCAGGGTAAAATACCTGGCCGCGTTCATAGTTTGGCTCAGACATATTATCACGGCGCCATTGCAGCAAATGGTCGGCAACATAATCTGACCACTTCGGCAAACCGTTGTATGCAAACCCCTGTTCTGACACATAATACATACCAACCAGATGCGGCTGTGTTTCCTGCGCCAGTTCAAAATAAGGCTGTAGCCGCAACAGCAACAGCATTTCAGTATTGGTATTACCGGCAGAGTCCATGATAACGCCGACATCCGCTAAGCCATCTTTGAGCTGCAGTATTGGTAAGGTGGTATCGGTTTCCAATGGTGGAATAGTGAGCTTTAATAATGCAGCGCGTCTTACCGCTTCCATAAAAGCCAGTACCGGGCCAAATTCACTATCAAGTTGATTTCCCACCGCAGCTAATCGCACTTTATTTTGTAATACTGTCGCATCAATACTACGAATATAATGCACTACAGCACCAAAACCAGACAACACTAACAGTAGTAAGATACCTATAACCATGCTTCGGCGGTATTCAATATAGACCGGATTTTTCATGCAACTCCTTTGCACATCTAAACAAAATTGAAGCTAAAACACACTGAAATAGCCTAGTTGAATCGCATCATTAGTCAATAAGGCTATTTATTCAACCTATTTTGTCATAAATTTGTTTCAGCAAAAGAAGCCAGCCTGCTGCGAACCACTCCGTTTAGGTTAATAGTGGTGCTGCCTTCAAAATTTTTAAAACGCTCGACAATATAAGTTAAACCCGACGTCACGGCAGTAAGGTAATTACTGTCAATTTGTGACAAGTTGCCAGAGCAAATAAGCTTAGTACCTTCACCACAACGGGTAATAATGGTTTTCAGTTGCGCTGCACTTAAGTTTTGACACTCATCCAATATCACTATGGCATTTTGAATACTGCGTCCGCGCATAAAGTTGACTGATTTAAACTGAATATTCGCTTTCTCCATAATGTAGTTAACACTGGCATGCGGATGTTCGTCCGTTTTGTGAAGTACTTCGAGTGAATCCGTAATAGCAGCAAGCCATGGCGCCATTTTCTCTTCTTCAGTACCGGGTAAAAAACCAATTGATTCGGCAATCTCAGGTGTATTTCGGGTGACAATAACTTTGTCGTACATACCTTTTTCGATCACCAATTCTAACGCGGCCGCTAACGCTATTAGTGTTTTGCCACAACCGGCAGGGCCGGTCAGTACAACTAAATCCATATTGGGGTCGAGTAATGCTTGCATGGCCATCGCTTGGTAAATGTTTTTTGGGTGGATACCCCAGGCATGCCGGTGCATAAGACGTTCATAGCCAAAATCTAAGATTTTGATTTCTTTTTCAGAAATGGCGACGACTTTGCCAGCAAACCCTTCAATCTCGTCTATCAGGTATTCATTAATATAAGCGTTGGGTAGCACACTGCGGTTGACGTAATGATAGGTTTCTCTGTTTTCATTTTCACTGCGGCATTCACCCACCTGGCTCCAAAAGTCGCCCGGAAACTTGTAGTACCCTTTGTATAAAAACCGTACGTCATCAATGAGCTGATCGGTGCGGTAATCTTCAACCAGTTTTAACCCTGCGCCTTTGGCTTTAAGGCGCATATTAATGTCCTTTGTTACCAAAATAACCTTGGTTGGGCTTTTTTCACGCTGCAAATACAGAGCAGTATTAATAATAAGATGGTCATTTTCGCCACCGGGTAAGCCAGGAATTTCATCGGTAATATGGTGGTCGTTAACAATAAACAGATGTCCACCTTGCTTCTGTTCACCTTGTCTGGGCATGGCAACGCCTTGCAGCATTTGTTCAGGAGAGGCATCTTTCAACACATCCTCTAGTGCGCGAATAGCAACTCGGGCATCACGGCTGACATCTTTATTGCGATCTTTTATATGATCAAGTTCTTCCAACACCGTCATTGGGATAACAACGTCATGTTCCTGGAAGTTGAGAAAGGCAAAAGGTTCGTGTAGCAGGATATTGGTGTCGAGAACGTAGATTTTCTTGTCTTTAATTTTTCTTCGTGCCATACGGCTCTCCTCTTCGCCCGGCGCAGGTCACTGTACCTGTGCCGTAACATAAGCATAGTGCAACAAGCCAAATTTGCCTGAGTCGACTGTCAAATTCACTGTAACTTCAGGTACTCACACTGTGTCTGGTAGTTATGTCAGCTTAATGACAAAACCCAGCCTGCGATTAAGTGCAAATTGAGATGCAGCCGGCGGTGATTCCTAGTACCATAGCGCCCCCGTTTTAGCTGATAGGGTACACAATGAATTTTGCTCTGGGACAACGCTGGATTAGCGATACAGAATCCGATTTAGGTTTAGGCACGATAGTTGCGCTGGAAGGTCGCCATTTAACTCTTCTCTTTCCGGCCAGTGGCGAAACGCGCCTTTACGCTCAGGCAGAAGCACCATTAACCCGAGTGCAATTTAATATTGGCGACGAAGTTGCCAGTGCTGATGGTTTTACCTTGCAAATTAGTGCAATTAAAACGCTGCACGATACCCTGGTGTATTGTGGTACCCGGTTGGATGACCAGAGCTATGTTGAGCTACGCGAAACCTTCCTTGATCACTTTATCAGCTTCAATCAGCCGCAGGACAGGCTGTTTGCCGGCCAAATTGACCGCTTTGATTGGTTTACCTTGCGCTATCAAGCTTGGCAGCACCTGCATCAGCAACAACAAAACCCGCTGCGAGGCCTCTCTGGCCCACGGGTTAGTTTAATACCACATCAATTACACATTGCGAATGAAGTGGCGCAACGGCATGCCCCACGTGTTTTGCTGGCAGATGAAGTAGGCTTGGGTAAAACCATTGAAGCAGGCTTTATTATTCACCAGCAACTGATCAGCGGTCTGGCTAGTCGGGTACTCATTATTGTACCTGACTCGTTGCAACATCAGTGGCTGGTAGAAATGCTGCGACGCTTTAATTTGCATTTTTCTGTATTTGACCAAGAGCGTTGTGAACAATCATTGTTGGATAACCCCAACCCCTTTGACACTGAACAACTGATATTATGCAGTTTGTCCTTTTTGAAAAACCAGCCTCGCTGGCATCAGATGGCGGTTGAAAGTCAGTGGGACTTACTGGTTGTTGATGAAGCACACCACTTACAATGGAGCGAAACGGCACCAAGCGAAGAGTATCAGCGCGTGAGCGCTTTAGCAGCGAATACCGCAGGTTTAATTTTACTAACCGCGACACCGGATCAACTGGGTCACGAAAGCCACTTTGCCCGCTTAAAACTGCTCGACCCAGCACGTTTTCATAGCTACGACGTGTTCCTGAAAGAAGAGCAAGATTACCAACATATTGCTAAGGTCGCAAAACCCCTGTTGGAGCAACGTAGCCTCACTGCAGAAGAAGCCGGGGCGCTTCGTTCAGTGCTGGCTGAAACGGATATTTCTCAGTTGTTGGCGTTAGTAACCAAAGCACAAACAGAACCAGAGCAACATGCTCAAGCCTGCCAGCAATTACTTTCGCAGTTACTTGATCGTCACGGCACTGGACGTATTCTGTTTCGCAATAGTCGCGCCAGCGTTAAAGGCTTCCCACAGCGTTGTGCGAATATGATACCGCTTGCTTTACCTGTTCAATATCAAAATGCCTTAAAAGTGCATTTTAGCCTTAACCCGGGTCTTAGCGAGCTTGAGCGTGTAACAGCCAACTTATTTCCAGAGCAAGTATTGCAACAATTAGATGCTAGCAGTACGTGGTGGCAATTTGATCCGCGTGTGGACGAATTACTGGCGTTATTAAAAGCACACAAACACGATAAATTTTTATTAATATGTGCCCGCGCCGAAACCGCTATCGCATTGGAAGAGGCCGTTAGATTGCGTGAGGGTATTCGTGCTGCCGTATTCCATGAGGGTATGACTATCGTGGAACGTGATAAAGCGGCGGCTTATTTTGCACAAGAAGAATATAGCGCTCAATTATTATTGTGTTCAGAAATTGGTAGTGAAGGCCGTAACTTCCAGTTTGCGCATCACCTTGTGCTATTTGATTTACCGCTAAATCCTGATCTATTGGAGCAGCGTATCGGCCGGTTGGACCGCATAGGTCAACGCGAGGATATTCAACTACACCTACCTTTCTTTGCTGACCATAGCCAACAAATACTGCTCGATTGGTATCAACAAGGACTGAATGCCTTGGAGCAAACCTGCCAGACGGGCCGCAGCGCTTACGAGCATTTTGCCAATCAATTGTTACCATTACTTGCAGAGCCAAAGGTAGATAGCCTTGCAGTAACAGCACTGATATCCCAAACGCAACAATGGAATTTAGCGTTAAAACAGACGTTGGAACAAGGTCGGGATCAGTTATTAGAGATCAACTCCGGCGGCGGTTTAGCGGCTCATACCCTGGCAGAAAGCCTCGCCGCGCAAGACGACGATACCGCGCTGCCAATGTTTATGTTTAAAGCATGGGATATGTTGGGTATTAATCAGGAAGACCGCAGCGATACCAGTATTATACTAACCCATTCCGAACATATGCACTGCGCCAGCTATCCCGGATTGGGGGACGATGGCGTCACCGTCACGTTCGATCGAAGCACCGCGCTAGCTGAAGAAGATGTGCAGCTGCTAAGCTGGGATCACCCAATGGTACGCGGCACCTTAGATATACTCACTACAGAGCCTCATGGCAGTAGCTCAGTCGCCATCCTGGCCAATAAAGCCTTACCTGTAGGGAGCTATTTGTTAGAGTTTAATTTCATTGTAGAAGCCAGTGCACCGCCGGCTTTACAACTTAACCGCTACTTACCTGCAACACCATTACGGTTGTTAATGGATAAAAATGGTAACAACTTGTCGGGCAACGTTAGTTTCGAACAATTAAATAAACAATTAAAACCCATTGGTAGACAAACGGCTAGCAAGCTGGCGGGAGCTCTGCAGACTCTGGTACACCCGCTGATTGCAAAAGCCACCAGTATCGCTGAAGCTCAGGTAGACGCCATACGGTTAAGTGCCGATCAGCGGGCGCAGCAGGTGCTGCAAGAGCAGCAGCAACGTTTAGTCGCCTTGCGCCAATATAATCCGTCGGTACGCGAGGATGAAATTACCGTATTAGAGAGTCAACAACAGCAACTAACGCACTATATTGCTAAGGCTCGACTGAAACTTGACGCCCTTCGCCTTATTGTTGTGAGCCACGACTAACCATGTTGCTGCATTATGCACCGCCAATGTCGCCTTACCTGGATATCCTGTATCAGGATGATGCCTTGGTGGTGTTTAATAAGCCTAGCGGCTTACTAACTGTTCCGGGTAAAGCGCCGGAGCACAAAGACAGCTTAGAGTTTCGCGCCCGTCTGGTCTGGCCTGGTGTTCGTATAGTACACCGACTGGATATGGCCACCTCTGGTGTTGTTGTGATGGCGCTTACGGCAGATAGCCAGCGAGAGTTAAATCGCCAGTTTCAGCAACGTGAAACGCAAAAACATTATATCGCCTGTGTATCAGGGATAGTGCCAGCAGATTACGGAAGTATTGATTTGCCGTTAATATGTGACTGGCCTAACCGGCCAAAACAAAAAGTATGTTATGAATACGGCAAAGCATCACTCACACACTATGTCGTATTAAATCGTAACACCACCTCAAGTCGTTTAATGTTGATACCAGTAACCGGACGTTCTCATCAATTGCGTGTGCATTTACAATGGTTAGGGCATGCGATCCTGGGCGATAAATTTTATGCCGATTCAGAGGGGTATCTTGCAACGGAACGCTTGCAACTGCATGCCGAAAAACTCACATTCCGCCACCCCAGTACCGCAGAGCTCATCGTCTGCGTTTCACCCTGCCCATTTTAATCACAAATAAATCATACCCATATTAACGCAAGGTTCATGTAATTCGTGTATCATGTGTGCAATATGTTGTTAGCATGCTCGAATCTACTATATTTAAAATGAAGCGCAGGAGCCACATTGAATAATGTGTTTGCAATGCGAGTATGAGTCTAAGGAGAAATGGATGAAACTTAATAAAACGTTTTTAGCAGTTGCAGCTGCCTTCCCACTGTTTAGTGGCGCAGTTGTAGCCGATGATGTTGCTAGCGCCGCTCAATTAAAAGAGCGCGTATTCGGCTCATTGTTCACCGAATACTACCGGCCAGATGTTGACAAAACATCTTCTTCTGCTTGGAACTATATGGATAATGACTGGGGATATGGCGTAGAAGTAGGCTATTATCTGACAGAACAGTGGGCTTTACGCGCTGAATTTGCCAAACTGAATTTGCAATCTAAATTAGACGGCTCAGACTCTGATGGCAACCGCATTGGTTTTGATGCGATGTTTCATTTAACCCGTTACCCATCAGTCTATTTGGTGGGCGGTTTGATGCGTATGGATGCGGTGCAAAATACTACTGCTGCTAATATTGGTATTGGTTACAAGCATTTCTTTAATCAAAACCTTGCCGTGTACGCTGAAGGTAACCGTTATCAGGGCATCGATGAAACTTATGCTGATGCCGGCTTCAAGTTAGGCCTGACATACCTGTTTGGTACACCTGCCGCAACGCCTACACCTGCGCCTGCGCCTGCGCCTGCGCCAGTAGTAGCACCGGTAGTTAAAGCTGCACCAACTGATGCTGATGCAGACGGCGTAATGGATAGCGCGGATAAGTGTGCAAACACGCCAGCCAACCACAAAGTAGACGCTACGGGTTGTACTATTTATCAGGAAAAAATGGCTTCTGTCGGTGATATTGATATCGAAATCCTTTTCCCATTCGACTCAGCTGTTGTAACAGAAAGCCAGCGTTCTGATGTAGAAAACTTGGGTGCATTTATGCAACGCTTCCCTGAATCGACTGTAATGATTGAAGGTCATGCATCAAATATCGGTAATGCCGCTTACAACATGCGCTTATCTGAACGTCGTGCTAACGCGGTTGCTGAGATGCTGAAGCAAAACTTCAACATTGCTGAATCACGGATCAGTGCGGTAGGTTACGGTGTTACACGTCCTCGTGTTGAGGGTAGTACTCGTGCTGCTCATAAAGCTAACCAGCGCATTGAAGCTAAAGTAACAGCGAAAATTAAAGAACCCGTATTACGCTAATTACGCGTTTTAGTAAAAAAGCCGCTGTATATCAGCGGCTTTTTGTTTTTTGCTAATAATTGCCAACATTTTGGCTAACCAGATGTAAAGTAGCTGTGCTAGCATAAACGTAGATATGTAGTCGCTGCTGTCTGACGATGGCGGTTTATCGGTTGTGTCGGGCTGCTCTGCAATTCAGCTGAGGAAATGCAGTTAGCGCTAGAACGGTTGGGGTTTATCGTGCTTAAATATCATCATCTGCTTTATGGCGCATTGTTGTTTTCTAGTCTTGCTGTGTCAGCGCAGCAAACCACTTTAGTTTCGCTAAGTGCCAATTCGCACGTGTGCAATGCAGAGAGCGAAATTGCCCGCTTGGCTGAGAATGAACAGTTACAGGAAATGGCGCGGGCCTTGGTCGAGTTTAAAGCGACCAAATATTGTTTCATTTTGCCAGATGCCGCCAATGTCACCATGCTGGATCAGCAGACTGGGTATATTAAATTCGACTATAAGTCCCAAATTCTGTTTACCTTTAGCAAATACGTTATTGCAACCACCATGGCAGCCAACACTAACTAAAGATAAATACCCGCCGGCCGATAACACTACATCGGGGTTTAAGGCAGCAATTATGTCCAATAGTATTGTTTACAGCTTGGTTATTGCAGTGTTTGTCTACATTACGACTGGCAACGCATACGCAGCGTCAACTACAGAGCAAAATTACACTGCTGATTTGCTGCGGCAATTACCTAGTGATGAAATTCTGGAACTTTCTGCATCGCAACAAATCTTTATATCATTGCAGCGGGAAAGAATGACAAGCTACACCAAAGGCACGATAATTTTTCTGCCCGATGCCAGCGAGCATGCCGCAAGCCCTAAACATATAGATATGTTGCGCCAACAACTGACTTATTACGGTTGGTATACCCTTGCATTAATGCCTCCAGCGCTACCTTTGACACTAGAGCAAGACACGCTAACAGATTATCAGCAAATCATTGCCGAACGAATGAGTGCTGCACAACAGCAAGCACAACAACACAGCGGTGCTACCATTGTTATTGCACAAGGCAGCAGTGCTGCCATACTTAATCAACTCTTTGCCACAGCGCGACTGACAGAACCTGCTGCCTTCATTATGCTAGGAGCCTTTCTACCAGACCAAAAACTCAACCATGACATGGCCAAAGCATTGGCAACACATCATGTGCCTACGTTGGATATCAGCCATGAGCAAGATAACAGTTGGGTTACCAGCCAACTACCCTTGCGTCGTCAACTGGCAAACAAGCATATGAAAGCGGTTTACCGGCAGCGCCTGATTAATGGCTCCGGCTATAACGACACTTCGCAGCAATGGGTGCTGCAAGAAATCTATGGCTGGCTAAGCTCGGTGGGTTTATAACTCAACGTCGACTGCGCTGCTGCTTTATCAACTCATATGCCGCCTGAATATCCTGAGTTCTGCGCTTAGCAACATCCAACATTTCGGCAGGCACGCCTTGTGCCATCAACTTATCAGGATGATGTTGCGACATGAGCTTTCTATAAGCCTTTTTCAATAAAGCATCGTTTATATCTGGGGTTACTCCCAGTAATTGATAAGCGTCAGCCAGTGTATCACGAGGCACTTGTCGGCTGTCGGCGCGGGATGAAAAACGATTTTGTGCCTGATAGGCCTGCAACATTTTATCCAGTTGCAGGGTACTAAAATTAAGGTAACCAGCAACTTGTTGTAATAAACTATATTGTGCTGATGTTGATTTCCCATTCACGCAAGCAATGCTCAGCTGAATTTCCAAAAACAACTGCAAGACATCCTTTCGCCGACGGTATAGCTGATAAAATTGCTGCAACTGTTGGCGCAACGGGAAGTTTACAGCTTTACCATCACGAAATGCAGCCTGGGCTTCTTTTTGCTGTTGAGCGCTTAATCCCAACTGCGCCATAAATAGTGACGCTTGTTGAATATGAGCTGAGGTGACAACACCTGTCGCTTTAGCCAGGTGCCCCATAGTGGCAAAAGTGGTATAGCGAAATACGCCCTGCTCATCTACATTGTCGTTAAACAATCCATAAAAACCACCATTTTGCTCAAATTTCTGTTTAAACGCACGGTCAAACCAATGGCCTATTAGTACCCCTAGTAGCAAACCAGGCAGCTTTAATAGCGCCAAACCAAACAAGGCACCAAGAATTTTACCCCACACAGTGTTACCATTTCCCTATTAAATTGCTGTCTGGCCGTGTGACAACACTAGAATGCAATAAAGCCATTACCACTATATCGGATTAGCAGGAATACTAAAATTGATTTATCATACCCAGTCCGCTGCAATCATTACGTTTTTAACATATTAAGTAAGGCAAGAGTAACTGCATGAAGCATGGGTTAGCTGTGGGTTTTTTATTATGTTTTTTTGCTACCAGCTCACTGGTACACGCAGAAACTGTGCCAGCGGCGATATGCTATATCCCTGCGCAACCGCCGCCGGCATTAGCAAGATTAGATGCCAACGATACAACGGTCAGTATCACCTCGGATATGGTTTCTCTTAGTGAGAATCAACGCGCGCAATTTAATGGCAACGTTGAAATTACTTATCGGGATACGCTTTTACTTGCGCCTCGTGCCAACTTTAGCAGCACAACCAACACGATGAATGCCGATGGTGGGTTAGATTATTTTAACAGCACATTACAAGTTAGCAGCAGCCGATTCAGTGCAAACCTGCAACAAAACAACGCCAGGTTAGATGATGCCAGTTATCAGTTTTTAACACAGGCCGGGCGCGGCTTTGCCAAACAGCTAACGGCTAGCGAACAACAAGTTTTATTAAGCGAAGCATTATTTACCACCTGCCCAAACAATGACAGTAGCTGGGCGCTGCATGCCAGCGAGATTAATATCGAAGCGGAAGAAGGTTGGGGTGAAGCACGCCACGCCGTGTTTAAAATTAAAGATGTGCCGGTATTATATTTGCCTTACATCACGTTTCCGGTAAACGAACAGCGGCGCAGCGGTGTACTTCTGCCCAAAGTAGGAAGTTCGCAAAAGTTAGGTTTAGATGTCGAGCTACCTTATTATTTTAACTTGGCGCCCAACTATGACATGACCTTCACACCACGCTATATGAGTAAACGTGGCGCACAGTTAAAATCAGAATTTCGTTACCTGTCAGCAGAGGATCAAGGTAACTCGCAACTGGAATACCTGCATTCTGACAATGAAAAACCAGACAACTTTGGCGCACGTTATTTGGCTCATTTAAGCCACCTAAGCGACTTTACCCCAGAACTTCGTGCCTATGTTGATTATACCGATGTTAGTGATGATGCTTACCTTAGTGAACTTGGGTCAGACTACACTAACCAAAGCGACACTCAATTACTGCGCGAAGCAGCGTTAAGCTATTACGGAGAGCAGGTAAATTCCCAATTACGCGTGCAAGGCTTTGAGATTTTAGGCAATTATAATAAATCTTATAGCGCCTTACCTGAACTAGCGCTGTCGTCGGCAAAGCCATTGGCGCTATTACCCGGAGTAAATTTTTCCTGGCAAGCGCAATATGCACATTTTCGTAATCAACAAGCTGATATCAACTATGCAAACCGCGTGCACCTAGAGCCGTCTATTGCCTTTCCGTTTGTTACGCCTGCCGTTGAATTTACCGCAGAAGCGAGTTTACTTTATACTTACTATCAGCAAAATGCAGCCAATATTGACAATGATATCGCAACGTCAGTCAGTCGTACCGTACCCAAAATCAGGCTAAATTCCCGTTTAAACTTTGAACGAGAATACGACTGGTTTGGTGAACCTGCGCTGCAAACCTTTGAGCCGCAAATTCAATACTTGTACATACCTTATCGAGACCAAAGCGATATAGGGCTTTATGATACGACCAGGCTTCAGGATGACTATTATGGCCTGTTTCGCATTAATCGTTATTCAGGGATCGACCGGATCAATGAGGCGAATCAACTTACTGTAGGTTGGACCAGCCGATTTTATGACAATGTCGACAATGAACTATTTCGCTTCAGCCTTGGCCAGATATTTTTTCTTGAAGAACCTACCATTGCATCTGACGAAATCGATGATTTGAGTTCAACCGAATCAATGCTCGCAGCAGAGTTAATTTGGCACTGGTTCCATAAGTGGTATTTTAGCACTGCAGTGCAGTATGACGTAGACAGCGATGAAGTGATGAAAACCAGCGCATCTCTTGATTACCGTGCAAGTGACAAAAGTTTATTTCAATTGAACCATAGATACAGCCGCGCAGTCTCAGGCTTGGAAATCCAACAGTTGGGTATGGTTGGAACCACGCAAGTGGCTCAAAACTGGCAATTGGTTGCCAGTTACTATCGTGATTTAACAAATCATCGTATGATAGATGTTAGTTTTGGCGCGCAATATGAGTCATGCTGTTGGGCTTTACGCTTGATTGCAAAACGCCAGGTGCTGACAGACCTTGAGCTACCCATTGACAATTTTACCCAAGCCAGTCAGCTAGATACCAGCATAGGGATACAGTTTGTTCTCAAAGGCTTTGGCGACAGCGCAGGATTTGGCGTTACAGATATGCTGTCAAACGGAATATTCAGTTACCGTCGACCATACTTACTAACTAATTGATGTAGGAATTTATGAAGTTATCACAATTATTCACCACAGCACTGCTGTGCTGTGCCAGTTTCAATAGCCTTGCTATAGAACGTGAAATTGACAGCGTTGCCGCTGTAGTGGATAACAGTGTTGTTTTAACCAGCGACATTGACGAGATTGTTGAACGGGTTAAACGCAATGCTGAAGCGCAAGGTCAAACTCTGCCATCCGATGCCGCATTGCGCACACAAGCGACCGAGCGTTTAATCTTGACCAGTTTGCAATTGCAAATGGCCCAACGTATGGGTATGCAGATTAGCGATGCTCAATTAGACGACACTATTCGTAACATTGCTCAAGAAGAAAAACTATCACTTGATGCTTTTCGCCAAAAAGTGACTGCCGAAGAAGGCAACTATGCGCGTTTTCGTGAACGTTTGCGAGATGAAATGATAACCGGAGAAGTGCTGCGCGCTAACGTACAACGTCGTATCTATATCAGCCCGCAAGAAGTAGAAAGCATGATCAAGCTGATGGAAGAACAAGGCGCAACCAGCGAGCAATATAATTTAGGCCATATACTCATTGCGATTCCGGCGCAGGCAACCACTGAGGACATTAGCTCAGCCAAAGATCGTGCCGACAAAGTCATGGAGCTACTGCGCTCTGGCAGTGACTTCAAGCGTATCGCAATTGCGTCATCGTCAGGCTCTAACGCCTTGGAAGGTGGGGAATTGGGGTGGATGAATATTAATGAAATGCCAACGCTGTTTTCTGAAGCTATCCGTGGTCGCAAGAAAAGTGATATTGTAGGTCCTCTGCGCTCTGGAGCAGGCTTTCATATTTTAACTATTTTTGATATCCGTGGCGAAAACGTAGCAGCTATAAACGAGGTTAAATCTCGTCATATTCTCATTAAACCTTCCATTATTCTCAGTGAAGAGCGCGCACGCACCATGCTTACAGAATTCGTTAAAAAAATTCGTGCTGGTGATGCCGACTTTGCCGAGCTTGCCAAGCAACATTCTGAAGATCCGGGTTCAAAATTGAATGGCGGTGAGCTAGGCTGGAGTGAACCCACGGTGTTTGTTGGTGCATTCCGCGATACGTTGAATAGACTCGCAATTGACGAGATTAGTGAACCATTTCGCACTGAACATGGTTGGCACATTGCACAAGTTTTAGATAAGCGTACCGTTGACGCCACAGCGGACAAAAAGCGCGAGCAAGTGTACCGCATGATATTTAACCGCCGCTACAATGAAGAAAGCACTAACTTTTTACGTGAATTACGTTCTGAAGCGCATATCGAAGTGATGTCGGAGAATTAAATGACGCTGCGTATAGGGGTTACCCCCGGAGAGCCAGCGGGTATCGGTCCTGATCTGGTTATTAAGCTAGCTCAGCAAGACTGGCCGGTAGAGCTTGTTGTTTGCGCCAATGCCGAACTACTTACTGAGCGTGCGCGACAGTTGCAACTGCCGCTGCAGTTACGGCCATATAACGCAGCAGCAGTCCCTAAACCGCAACAGGCAGGAACCTTGACGATTGCTGACTTTGTATTGCATGAGCCAGTGGTAGCAGGTGAGCTTAATGCTGCTAACGGTCAGTATGTCGTTGACACGTTAAGCTTTGCGGGTGAAAAGTCTATTAACGGTGAGTTTGCCGCTATAGTTACGGGGCCTGTGCACAAAGGTATTATTAATAAAGCGGGAATTCCATTTAGCGGCCATACCGAATTTTTTGCTTTGCAGTCCAACACACCTTATGTGGTGATGATGCTGGCGACAAAGGGCCTGCGTGTGGCGTTAGCGACAACCCATATCCCACTAGCCTACGTCGCTAAAGCGATTACGACAGAGCGGCTAACCAAAGTAATTAGTATTTTGCATACTGACTTACAACAAAAATTTGCCATAGCATCACCCAGAATATATGTTTGCGGCTTAAACCCTCATGCTGGTGAAGATGGACATCTTGGCCGGGAAGAGTTGGATATTATTATCCCAACACTGGATACATTGAGAGCACAGGGTATGGATTTAGTAGGCCCTTTGCCGGCAGACACCTTGTTTCAGCCAAAATATCTGGACGACGCCGATGCTGTATTGGCCATGTATCATGACCAAGGACTCCCCGTATTAAAGCATATGGGTTTTGGTCGCTCGGTCAATATAAGCCTTGGTTTACCGCTGATCAGAACATCGGTAGACCATGGCACCGCGTTAGATCTTGCTGGCACAGGTAAAGCAGATGCAGGCAGTTTATTTCATGCTGTAAACCAGGCCATAGCATTGGCCACCAAAACGATGACTCAACATGACTGATAATGTACATCAGGGCCACCGGGCCCGTAAGCGCTTTGGCCAGAACTTCCTGCATGACCCAAACGTGATAGGCCGCATTGTAAAAGCTATTGCACCTAAACCTAACGACGTATTAGTTGAAATAGGCCCGGGGTTAGGCGCATTAACCGAGCCCGTTGTAGAAGCTGCAGGGCATCTGACGGTTATAGAGCTGGATCGTGATTTAGCTGAACGACTACGCCATCATCCTCAAATGGCGGATAAATTGACAATACATCAAGCAGACGCGATGAAATTTGATTTCACCAGTTTGGTACAAGCAGGTCAGAAAATTAAAGTGTTTGGTAATTTGCCTTACAACATTTCTACACCCTTGTTATTTCATCTCTTCCAGTATGCTGATTTAATAGAAAACATGCATTTTATGCTGCAAAAAGAAGTCGTACAACGTATGACTGCCAGCCACGGCAGCAAAGCTTTTGGGCGCCTAAGTGTAATGACACAGTATTTTTGCCACGCTATGCCGGTAGTGGAGGTAGGGCCTGGTGCGTTTAAGCCCGCACCAAAAGTAGATTCAGCGGTTGTAAGACTATTACCTAAAGCCATAGCAGAGCGTGCGCCAGTGCCTGCAGAAGTACTAAATCGGGTTTGCCTCGAAGCATTTAACCAGCGCAGAAAAACTATTCGTAATTGTTTTATTAACTTTGCAACAGCAGAGCAATTGTCCGAGCTCGGGTTAAACCCAGGATCACGTCCGGAGCAACTGAGTGTTGATGACTTTACTCGCATCGCACAGTGGCTCCATCAACGGGAATCAGAGGTATGACATCACATTTTAATGTCCCGGTTGAAGTAGAAACATTCTATATTGCGGCACAATCTGACCCATCGTCTGATCGCTATGTTTTTGCTTATACCATTACTATTCGCAACCTCAGTGAAGAGTCGGTTCAATTGTTACGACGCTACTGGTTAATTTCTGATGCCAACGGTAAACAAACCGAAGTTGAAGGCGATGGTGTTGTTGGTGAACAACCAAACCTGGCTCCTGGTAGCAGCTACCGCTACACCAGCGGTGCAGTTCTTGAGACCCCCGTTGGCACAATGCAGGGCCATTATGAAATGGCAACCTCACAGCATGAGCGTTTTAAAACGGATATTCCTTTATTTAGACTGTCTATGCCTAACATTCTCAACTGATGGCGACTTATGTAATCGGCGACCTGCAAGGCTGTTATGACGCGTTACAACGATTGCTTTGCCATGTCAATTACCAACCTGAGCATGATAAGTTATGGTTTTGTGGAGATCTGGTTGCCAGAGGCCCACAGTCTTTGCAATGCTTACAGTTTGTTAAAAGCTTGGGGGAAGCAGCTGTTACAGTACTTGGTAACCACGATTTACATCTTTTAGCCTGCTACTATGGCGTGAGCGAGATAAAAAAGCAGGACTTACTACAGCCAGTATTCGAAAGCCCAGAGCTAGAAAGTATCGTTAATTGGCTGCGCCAGCAACCGTTATTGCATGTCAGCGCAGACCAACGTTTTATGATGGTGCATGCTGGGCTTGCGCCTGCATGGTCGCTCCAGCAAGCTATAACAATGACACAGGAAGTTCAAACACAACTCAAGACGGATCCGTTGCCAATATTACAAAATATGTATGGTAATAAACCGGAACATTTTCACGATGCAACTACGGAGCAACTGCGATGGCGCTTCACAATTAACAGTTGTACACGTATTCGATTCTGTCGCCAAGACGGTTCTTTAGAACTTAAAGAGAAAGGACACCCGCGTAACCAGGAGCAACTCGTACCTTGGTATGAGTTTTGGCGCAATAAACTGCAAGCTGAACTATTTTTTGGCCACTGGGCAGCGTTAAACGGGTATAGTCCTATTATCAATATACATGCGCTTGATACTGGCTGTATTTGGGGAAATGCACTTACTGCATACTGCATTGAGACTCAACAGCGTTATAGTGTGGCAGGTTTAGCGCGGACGCGGTATATTTAACATCATCATCCAAACTTGTTCAGTGTAGACAGTTGAACTAGGTCATTATTCAACACCACAATATGGGAGTTATTATGAAGTTAACCGTTGCATTGCGGGTCATTGGTGGCTTTGGCATCATCGCGTTACTCCTGCTGATTATCGGCGGCACAGCTTATGTCAGCTTGAACAATATCAGTAGTTCCACTGCTGAAGTTAATAAGGTGTCTATACCAGCACTCGAAAATAGTGCAGCAATGCAAAGCGAGTTTGTTGTGATGAGCAAGCTTAGCTTGCAGGCATTTAATGCAACATCGTTGTCTGAGATTGCTGCTTTTAGGCAGCGCTTTAATGATGAACAACAGTTGTATAAGCAAGCATCTGAGCGTTTAATGAATGCCGTGCAGCAGGAGGCTACATTAAAATCTGCAGCAGCTTCGGTCGAAAAGTCCTATGCTAACTTTACACCTGTGACGACTCAATTGTTCGAACAGCTGGAAAATAACCTGCGGTTGCGCGACGCCATTGATAAGAAAATGGAAGAGTTGGAAACACAGGCCGACGATATGGCATCGCTGGTGCTGGATTTTACCGACATTCGTGATGTTAAACGCCGCTTTCCTGATTCACTTCAGGCAGCCGCGAGTATTGAGACAGGCATTAACACCCTTGTAAGTAATGTCGTTGATTTGAATCGAACCTTGTCCCGCTCCACGGCGACTACCATTAGCAATGAAATTGCATTCCGGTTGAAAGATTTAAACGATCAGTTTGCCCTTATGCAAACGGAAACTTCCGGCCAGGTTAACTTGGTAAGTGATTTAGAAGAAAAAATAGCTGAGATTAATGGTTTGCTAGGTGGTAACAACAGTATCCCGGCATTAAAGCAGAAACGGTTACAAAGTACTGATGATGCAACCAATTTGCTAGCGTCTGCTGAGGAGCAAACTGCCAGTGCGATGAAGAGCTTAGCTGGATTGTTAAATCAGGCCAGTCACGCAGCAGAAGTTATTCAGAATGATTCAACGTCGCAAGTTTCTAATGCAATAACCTTAATTTTTGTTGTGGTATTAGCATCGATCCTACTGGCCATTTTTATTGCCACAGTGACAGTGCGCAGCATTTCAATTCCGTTGGCGAAAGTGAATCAGATACTTGGTGTTGTTGCATCGGGTGACATGACACAGAAACTTGATGACAGCGCACAGGATGAGTTTGGTGATTTGGCCCGTAACTGCAATAAAGTTATTGCGAACTTACAACAGCTAATTCAGGGTATCATTTCGCGCTCTACTCAATTAGCGGCAGCTTCTGAACAAACCTCAGCAATTACAGTGCAAACTACTCAAGCTATCCGAGAGCAGAAATCTCAAGTAACTCAAGCCGCTACTGCCACTACAGAAATGAGTAGCACAGCGCAAGGTGTATTGCAAAGTGCTAACGATGCTGTAGCTGAAATTAAAAACGCTGACAATGAAGCTGAGCGTGTTAAAGGTATTTCGGTTGAGAATAAAAATATTATCCTTCAGCTTTCACATGAAGTTGAACAAGCATCGGTGGTGATCAACAAACTGCACAAAGACAGTGCCTCTATCGGCAGTATACTTGACGTTATCCGCGGTATCGCCGAGCAAACTAACTTGTTGGCACTAAACGCTGCGATTGAAGCCGCCAGAGCCGGGGAACAAGGTCGCGGTTTCGCGGTAGTTGCTGATGAAGTTCGCTCGCTCGCCAGTAAAACACAGGCGTCAACTCAAGAAATACAAGCCATGATCCAAGTGCTGCAAAGTGGTGCTCACGCTGCAGTAGAAGCGATGAATAAAGGTAAAAAGCAAGCTGAAAACTGTGTAGAGAAAACTGAAATTGCAACAAAAGCACTGGATTCTATTACGCATGCTGTGCACTTGGCGCATGATATGAGTGAACAGATTTCTGACGCTGCAAAAGAGCAAAATCAAGTATCACATGAGATTAGTAAATTACTTGGATCTATTGTATCTATTGCTGAAGAAACAGCCTCAGGCGCAGAGCAAACATCAGAGTCAAGCCATGAAGTTGCACGCTTGGCAGAAGAGCTACGCGTATCAGTAGAGCAATTTAAAGTGTAACTGGCTATGAGTTTATAAAAAAACCGCCAAATGGCGGTTTTTTTTAGTAGTTATTAATCGCCATCACCGGCGCGACTTTTTAATACCGCCAATAACGGCGAGGCAGAAAATCCATTAGACTCAGCCCAGTCAATATCGCCAGAACCTGATATAGATGAGCCTGGCAACTGTTTTACGATAAATTCACCTACATCCACCGCTTCTTTTTTGAACGCATAGCGAATCATACTTTCACCATCGCATACAACACCGTCATAAATATTACGTAAACGAAGACGATAGTCACTCAGTACCTTACGTAAACGACTTTTATCATCTGCCGCAACATAATCACATATAGAAGCAGCTAATTGATCATCGGCTACCGCAACCGGGGCTGTTAATAGTGATAATGTAACTGCAGCACCGCAAAACAAAGTTGGCAATAATCTCATTTACTACTCCTCACTAAATATGACTTAAATCATCTTATCAACATGTATCTGCCTGTGCAAACTCATGACGCAATTAGTCTAGTCGTTGTAACGTTATAAAGCGACAGTGATAAGGATTCGTTGTATCAGCCTTATGCTCAGATTCTGCTGTTACCTGCCAAGAGGCAGCATGGTCAGCCTGATAATCTGGAAAATAAGCATCGCCATCTGTCTCAAGATCAATTTTAGTCAGATACAGACGCTTCGCCAGTGGTAAACATTGATGGTAAATCTGCGCACCACCAATAATCATGATTTCAGCCTGCTCCTGTAACAAAACAAATGCTTGCTCGAGACTCGTCACCCATTCTGCGCCTTGGTTTTGCTCCGGTTGCTGCCGGCTGATAACAATATTACGACGGCCTGGTAGAACACGACCGATAGATTCAAAGGTTTTTCGCCCCATGACGACAGGCTTACCCATTGTCACTTGCTTAAAATGCTTGAGATCTGCCGGCAAATGCCAAGGCATTTGGTTATCTTTGCCAATGACCCTGTTAGCAGCCATCGCGGCAACCATTGAAATAATCATAAAGAGTTATCCTAACGCTGATAAATGACTTCTACGTCGTAATCATCATCATTGAAATCATCGTCATCATCGTCTTCGTCATCTACTACTTGCTGAACATCGTTAGGACTATCATCCCATTTAAAGTTAACCGGATCTGTTACTTTATCCGCAGGTTCGTCAGCTGGCAACAATTCAATATAATTTAAAACGTCAGCCGCCAAACGGTCGGTATTGGTACGACTGGCTGCAGCAATTTTAAAGACCGGACCATCCCAGTCTAATGCAGACGTTACCTGTTCGATAACTTCTTGCAATTCATCATCCATAACCAAATCAAGTTTGTTAAATACCAACCAGCGAGGCTTACCAGCAAGCTTCGTACTGTACTTAGCAAGCTCTTGTACTATCGTGACAGCGTTCTCAGCAGGATCTGAACCATCAGCAGGCAGAACATCAACAACGTGTAACAATAAACGACAGCGTTCAAGATGCTTCAAAAATTGAATACCAAGCCCCGCGCCTTCTGCTGCACCTTCAATTAAACCTGGAATATCCGCGATAACAAAAGAGCGATGTGATTCAACCCTAACCACACCCAAATTTGGTACTAGTGTGGTAAATGGGTAGTCAGCCACTTTAGGTTTAGCCGCTGATACAGCACGAATAAGAGTAGACTTACCCGCATTTGGCAAACCTAATAATCCAACATCAGCGAGTAATAACAGTTCCAAACGTAGGTTACGGATTTCACCTGGTGTACCGTTAGTTTTCTTGCGAGGCGCACGGTTTGTACTGCTCGCAAAGCGCGCATTACCTAAACCATGCCAACCGCCTTTAGCCACGCGCAAACGCTGGCCATGGCGCGTTAAATCGCCAATAACCTCATCCGTATCAACATCAACAGCCCGGCTACCAACCGGCACCCGGAGTTCCAAATCTTGACCACGCTTACCAGTGCAATTCACACTGCCACCTTTTTCACCAGGCTCTGCGCGATGAAACTTTTCAAATTGATAATCAACCAGCGTATTCAGGTTTTCATCAGCAACTAAATAAACGTCTCCGCCGTCACCACCATCGCCGCCGTTAGGGCCACCCTTTGATACAAATTTTTCCCGTAAAAAACTGATAATACCATTGCCACCGTCGCCGGCTTCAACTCGAATTATCGCTTCATCTACAAACTTCATGGGGTGCGTCCTGATTAAACGGTTTAAACCAGCCAACAGCTAACTGGCGATAAGTATAACTTAGGTTACTGAAAGGTGTTGAAAAATCACGATTTGACATGTCAACGACACCTTATTTAATAAAAAACCCCGCACCAGGCGGGGTTTCTTCGAAGTTTTTCAGCTTACTCGCTGACGATGCTTACAAACTTACGGTTGTACTCACCTTTAACTTCAAATTTCACTTTACCTTCAGTTAAAGCGAATAAAGTATGGTCTTTACCGATACCAACGTTAGTGCCGGCGTGGAACTTAGTACCACGCTGACGCACGATGATGCTACCAGCTAAAACTGATTCGCCACCAAAACGCTTAACACCTAAGCGTTTAGCTTCTGAATCGCGACCGTTACGAGTGCTACCTACACCTTTCTTACTTGCCATGTGTCGATACTCCTGTTACGCGCTGATGCTGGTAATTTTCACTTCAGTGAACCACTGGCGGTGGCCCATCTGCTTACGTGAATGCTTACGACGACGGAATTTAACGATTTTAAGCTTATCGCCACGGCCATGATTGACCACTTCCGCTACTACTTTACCACCTTCAACTAAAGGTGCACCAATACTGATGTCTTCGCCATTAGCGACCATCAATGGTGTAAATTCGATTGTTGCGCCGGTTTCTAAGTCTAATTTTTCAAGACGTAGAGTTTGACCTTCCGTCACACGGTGCTGTTTGCCACCACTTTGGAAAACCGCGTACATAGTTAACTCCGTACAAAGCACGCCTACGCTTTTTAAGGGGCGTGTTAATTCAATTCACAGGGCGCGAATTGTACGCAATTTCCCCTACCCCCGCAAGTAGAAATATAAAAAAGATCATTGATGCAATAAAAGGATCCGGTTTTACTTTGGGAGTGCCTCACCGATGGTGTAGAATTAGCGGCATTCTAAGGTTTAAGCAGTTGTTTTTCATGACGCTCGAACAAATTCAGCAGCTATCTTCTGCCGATATGGCTGCGGTAAATAAACATATTTTCTCACAGTTGAACTCTGACGTAGCGCTAATCAATCAGTTGGGCATTTATATCGTTAACAGTGGAGGCAAACGCTTGCGGCCACTCCTGGCGGTGCTGGCAGCCAGAGCACTGGGATATGAAGGCAATGCTCACATTAGCGTTGCCGCTATTATTGAGTTTATCCACACCTCAACTCTGCTCCATGACGACGTAGTGGATGAGTCTACCTTACGTCGAGGTAAGCAAACAGCCAATGCCGTGTTTGGTAATCAGGCCAGTGTATTGGTAGGTGACTTTCTATATAGCCGCTCTTTTCAGATGATGGTATCGCTAAACAATATGCAAATCATGCACATTTTGGCTGATGCCACCAATGTTATTGCCGAAGGTGAAGTACTTCAGTTGATGAATGTCAATGATCCAGACACAACAGAGCAAAGCTACATGCAGGTTATTTACTGCAAAACCGCTAAGCTATTTGAAGCCGCCACCCAACTTGCCGCTATTATTACCCAACAACCTGAAGCTATCGTGAATAGCATGAAATTATACGGTATGCATCTGGGCACTGCGTTTCAGTTAATCGATGACGTATTAGATTATCAAGCTGATGCAGCAGAACTTGGCAAGAATATCGGCGATGATTTAGCAGAAGGCAAACCTACCTTGCCGCTGATACATGCTTTAAAGCATGGCACGGCAGCGCAAAAAGCCCTTATTAATGAAGCTATAGTAGAAGGTAACGGCATGCAGCATCTTGATGCTATTATGGCCGCATTACATGAAACTAACGCCTTTAGCTACACGCGTAAACTGGCAGAAGCCGAAGCTGAAAAAGCACGTAATGCGATATCTGAATTGCCCGAGTCACAATATAAGCAAGCGCTCCTCGCACTTGCTGACATCGCGGTATCGCGCAATCATTAAAACCTCTGTTGTATATTACCAAAATTAAAAAAGGCGCCTAGGCGCCTTTTTTAATTTAAAGCATAACTTAGTTATTCTTTACAAACTCTTCACCTAACGTGATATCGGCTTTTAAAGTGTCGAGCATATCAGCCATCGCTTTTTGCTCAAACGCACTTAACGTACCAATGGGCAGTAACGCTTCGACACCATTTTTGCCCAAAGTAATAGGTTGAGCAAAGAAACGTGCATGCTCACCGTCACCTTCTACATAAGCATATTCAGTAACTGCTTCGCCCTGTAAACCTCGGATTAACGATATACAAAAACGTGCAGCTGCCTGTCCCATTGATAAGGTTGCAGATCCGCCACCCGCCTTCGCTTCTACTACTTCAGTTCCTGCATTTTGAATACGGTGAGTCAGCGATGCTACTTCTTCATCACTAAAGCTAACGCCAGCGATTTGAGAAAGTAAAGGTAGGATTGTCGTACCACTGTGACCGCCAATTACAGGTACTGCAACTTCTGTTGGGTTTTTGCCTTTTAATTCACCAACAAAAGTTTCAGCGCGGATCACATCAAGCGTGGTCACACCGAATAAACGGCGTGCATCATAAGTACCGGCTTTTTTGAATACATCGGCCGCAATGGCTACTGTGGTATTTACCGGGTTAGTAATAATACCCACCAAGGCTTTAGGACACTGCTGTACTATGGCTTCTGCTAATGTTTTTACAACGCCAGCATTGATATTAAATAAATCTGAACGATCCATACCCGGCTTACGTGGCATACCAGCTGGGATCATTACTACATCAGCCCCTGCCAGCGCAGTATGCAAATCTTCTTTACCATAGCCGGTTACTTTGACAGCAGTAGGGATATGACTTAAATCAACCGCAACACCCGGCGTGACAGGCGCCAGATCGTATAACGCTAAATCTGTGCCCGCAGGTAAGTCTAATTTCAGCAATAACGATAATGCCTGACCAATACCACCGGCGGCACCTAAAACGGCAACTTTCATGATTATTTCCTTCGATAACGGTTGAATGAAAAACGCGCCAACAATACTGAAACCGCGCAGAAAATACAAATAGGTTAAGCCTAAAGTCTAAGCATTTTAGCGAATTTTAGTGTAGTTTACTTCACAAAGTGTAGCGAACAGTGAACTTTGCTAAAATAGAAGCATTAAATAAACAGGTATAGGCGTAGCATGACCAAACAAGCGAAACAAGAAGCATTAATCCAAGCGTTTAAAGCCCTATTGAAAACAGAAAACTTTGGCTCGCAAGGCGAAATAGTCGATGCGCTTAAAAATGAGAGCTTTGATAATATTAGTCAGTCGAAAGTCTCTCGCATGTTAAGCAAGTATGGTGCGGTTCGTACCCGTAATGCTCGACAAGAAATGGTTTATACCTTGCCACCGGAACTTGGTATTCCGACGACTAAAAGCCCTCTACGTCAATTAGTGCTTGATATTGAACACAACGATGTGATGATTATTATCCGCACTAGCCCTGGCGCGGCGCAGTTAATTGCTCGCTTACTCGACTCTGTTGGGAAAGCAGAAGGTGTGCTTGGTACCATTGCTGGAGACGATACCATTTTTATCGCGCCCATCAGCATCAAAAATATTGATTTCACGCTGAAGAAAGTGACAGAGCTATTTGAAAAAGTTTAGTCATCCAATGTGTTTAGTCTTTAGCTGATTGCTCAAGAAAGCTGATAGACGGTGCAAAAAAGGCAGCGCTTAATTCAACACGGTGATAATTCAGAAGTAAGTCAGGCCCCTTTGCATTTTCAGACAGTCCCAAACGTTGATGCAATCTCAATTTTAATGCTTCTGAAGTAGCGGCAAAATTAAGCTGAATGACACCTTGGCGCTGCAACTGATAAAACGGCATACTTTGTATCAATACTGTCGCTGCAGCGTTTAAATTTTGTATTGTAGCAAGATGACTACAAGGCAACTGCTGTATATTAGCTAAAGCTTTACCTGACACTTTGTCATAACCCATAATTTCTTCTTGTTCAGCTTGGCTCAACCGATGCCAAGCTGCCTGATCAAAACTTAAATGTTGAAAATATACATAACTCCCACCCGAAAATATGGGCTGCTGTGCCACATCGACTAAGGCGACTTGTCGCTTTATTCTGTTAGCTGGATTGTAAGGCGTATCAATGAAGCCTGTAAAATTACGACCATCAAGGTAGCGAAAGCCCTGCAATTGCTCCTGTACTTCAACTAGTCCTTGGAACAGTTGCAAAATTTGCTGACAAGCTATAGTGATGACGTCCAGCCTATCTGCGCGTACAACGATGAGTAAATCTATTGGTACGGGTGATAAATTAAATTCATCAACGGCTAAATCTGGAAAAGCATCTAGCATTGCGGGCCTGGCGTTTGGATATAATGAGCTCCAGAAATTAGAGCCTATAGCAACAATCCCCGTTAGCATGGCTTCTGAAAAATGTTCGGATAATCGGTCGAGCAATTGCGAAATAAGCGGCAGCTTGTAACGTAGCAACTTCTCCTGCCCGTCAAGGGCATTTAGCAGCAAATAACTTGCATGCAAATTTGCTTCTGCACATATCCCCAGCTGCTCTCTGGCCATATTAATTCCCTTTTAACTGTAGGCTACTCGTTTTTTAACAAACGACATCCAGTATGCCGCCGATATTGTGAGATATCTCTCACATTCGAGTGCGCTTAAACGCTATTTTACCGTTACCTCTGCAACGCCAAAAATAAGTATCTAACTGATTTTAATAACTATATTTTGAATATAGTCATCTTTACAATAATATTACAGTGAACTTATTCAAAAAAATGGCTCCCGCACTAACACCGAAGAGTTCATAATTAACTCGTCAAAGGATAGACCCCCACAGCAGGATGCTAAGGGTGTTACTGCAGGATGCAGCGTTTTGCTAGGATAGCACAAGGATGTAAACTGGACACGCTCAGGATGAGTAAGCTTTTTTCAGATTCTTCACAGGCGCTGAAACTTGCATGGAAGGTTTAGGAATCTCTCAGGATGAGAGCGCATTATACGGATGATAATGCATATGGATAGTAGGACAGGCAGGACGCTTTTGGAACACTCCAGGATGGAGCCAGGGATGACGTGCTAAGGACAGTATCGACAGGATGACGAAACAGGACCTTAGGTGGCCGCGCAGTGTGCGGCCCACCTTCTGCTCCACAAATCAGCAATTTACTCCCGCTTACAACAATCCCAAAATCTCCATTTCAAGTGGTTATTTTTGTTCTAACCTATTTTGATAAACAGAAAAATCAGGAACTTCGCGCTGATAATTTTGCTGGTATAAGTTGGAATGAACGATGAAGTCCGCCGTAGCCTGATTACACGCAACCGGTATATTCCATACCACAGCAAGTCGAATTAGCGCTTTTACATCCGGGTCATGCGGCTGTGATGATAATGGATCCCAAAAAAACACTAACCAATCTATTTTTTGTTCAGCAATCATAGCGCCAATTTGTTGATCGCCTCCTAGCGGTCCACTTGCTAAGCACACCACTTCTTGCTGTAGCACCTCAGCGACCATTTTGCCTGTCGTACCAGTGGCAACTAAATTTTTATTAATAAAGAACGCTTTGTGTTGGCCAACCCAATTTAGCAAAGCTTGCTTTTTACCATCGTGAGCGACTAATGCAATCGTTTTCACGTCTAGGCCTCCAGTTTGTAAAATCATAGCTTAGCGCGAAAAAAAAGCCCTGCATAGCAGGGCAAAACAACCAAGGTCCACGTATAACATCGTTATTGGTCAGCTAACATATGCACTTTTGGCGCTCTACATTACCTTTAACCACATAATTCTTTCAAGTTACTGATTTGATTCCACAATACGTTTCATCGCTGTCATATAACCACGTAATTTCTTTCCTACTGTCTCGACAGGGTGTTGACGTATAGCTTCGTTAACCGCAATCAGCTTGAGGTTATCAACACCATTGCTACCATTGATACCCTTGCCAAGGCACTCACTGCTTAAACCATTAACCAAATCTTTTAATAATGGTACTGCTGCATGAGAGAACAAGTAGCAACCGTATTCTGCCGTATCTGAAATCACCACATTCATTTCATATAAGCGTTTGCGTGCTATCGTATTAGCAATGAGTGGCGTTTCATGTAATGACTCATAATAGGCCGATTCAGCAACAATTCCGGCATCAACCATGGTTTCAAATGCCAACTCGACACCCGCCTTCACCATAGCAACTAACAATAAACCACGGTCAAAATAATCTTGCTCTGTAATTTTTTCATCTGATACCGGAGCCTGTTCAAAACCGCTACTGCGAGTTTGCTCACGCCATGTCAGTAGGTTTTTGTCGTCATTAGCCCAGTCCGCCATCATGGTACTGGAAAATTCACCACTTATAATGTCGTCCATATGCTTTTCAAATAATGGCCGCAATGTCGTTTTCAACTGCTCTGCAAGCTCAAAGGCTTTGATCTTTGCAGGATTACTTAAACGATCCATCATATTGGTAATACCGCCATGTTTAAGCGCTTCAGTAACGGTTTCCCAGCCGTACTGAATTAGCTTGGCGGCATAACCCGACTCCAGGCCATCTGCGACCATTTTATCGAATGCTAAAATAGCGCCAGTTTGCAACATACCACATAGGATAGTTTGCTCCCCCATCAGGTCCGACTTCACTTCTGCTACAAATGATGATTGCAACACACCGGCCCTGTCTCCCCCCGTTGCCGCTGCATACGCTTTGGCGATATCTAAGCCTTGTCCTTTGGGATCATTTTCCGGGTGTACTGCAATTAATGTTGGTACCCCAAATCCTCTTTTGTATTCTTCGCGAACCTCCGTGCCTGGGCACTTAGGCGCCACCATCACTACCGTAATATCAGGACGAATTTGCTTACCTTCCTCAACAATATTAAAACCATGAGAATAAGCCAAAGTTGCGCCTTGCTTCATTAATGGCATTACTGCGTCTACAACACTGCTGTGTTGTTTATCTGGAGTCAGATTTAATACCAGATCTGCTGTCGGAATTAACGCCTCATAGGTGCCAACGGTAAAGCCATTACTGTTAGCCTTTTCAAATGAAGCACGTTTTTCTGCAATGGCTTCAGTGCGCAGGGCATAGCTGATATTAAGGCCGGAGTCGCGCATGTTAAGGCCCTGGTTTAAACCTTGAGCCCCACAACCGACAATAACAATATTCCAGTCTTTTAATAATTCACAACCGTTGGCGAATTCAGACTTATCCATAAAACGGCACTGAGCTAACTGACTCAGCTGCTGACGTAAATTTAATGTATTAAAGTAATTGGCCATGCTACATCTCTAAAATTAGTTTCGTTGCTCAAACCGTTTGGTGAGCATAAGCAGTACGCGGTGTCTGCTTTAATAACGTCATATTAGCTGCTGGTTTCAATTGCGTGAAGTGATATATTTAGAAGTCTGTATTTCAATATATGAAACCATAAAGGCAACCTATGGATATTCGTAGTGCCCAACTTTTTCAACATTTAGCCAGTAGTTTAAACTTCAGCAAAACCAGTGAACAAATGTATGTCAGTGCCCCTACTCTGACCCGCGTAATTCAACGGTTGGAACAAGAGTTAGGTGCTGAACTGTTTTTTCGCGATAAACGCTCTGTTAAATTAACGGCCGCAGGCCAACGTTTTCAGCGTTTTGTGCGCCATTGGCTGGATGAGTGGCATCAACTTCAGGTTGATTTGCAGTTAGCGAGTGCGGAGCTAACTGGCGAAATTAGGTTGTACTGTACCGTAACTGCAAGCTACAGCCATTTACCAGCTATATTAGATAAGTTTCGTTTGATGTGCCCAAAGGCTGAAATCAAGCTCACCACTGGTGACGCAGCTTCTGCAATTGAGAAAGTAAGACTCGGTGATGCCGATATTGCGCTGGCTGCTCATCCGGCACATTTGCCTACAAACCTGGCTTTTAGGAGTATAGCTAGCCTCCCAGTCATGCTGATAGCCCCCAACATTCCATGTAAAGTAAATGACTTACTACAAGAACATCCTATTTCCTGGCATAAAATACCCATGATCATGCCGGAGCACGGTCCAGCGCGGGGCCGCTTTGATCGTTGGTTGCAAGACATGAACATTTCACCGCAGGTTGTGGCAAAAGTGGATGGCCACGAAGCGATGGTATCAATGGTCGCTCTGGGTACTGGCATTGCGCTGGTTGCTGATGCAGTGGTCATAAACAGCCCGGTAAAGGATCGGGTGCGTACGCTTGAATTAGATTACCGATTTGAAGCATTTGACTTGGGGGTGTGCATGCTGGCAAAACGGCAACATGAGCCGCTAATTCAGGCATTTTGGCAGGTTGCCACTGCTAAAAATTAATAGCAGTGGCGGTAATTGATTAATTAACGACTTTGTTTACTTAACGACTTTAAGGTGAGAGGCTTTTTTCGGTTTTGGTGGTTCAGGTAAATCTGAATCCTCCGCAAGCTCAGAGTTAAAAAACTCTGCCTCATCCTCTTCCTCTTCCAGCGTAAATACCGTGCCTGCGCCATTCTCGCGGGCATAAATCGCCAGCACAGCAGATACAGGAATAAACAACGCAAAAGGCTGACCGCCAAAACGTGCATTAAACGTAATAGCATCATTGCCTAACTGCAAATTTCCAACCGCGGAAGGTAACACATTAAGTACAATTTGACCGTTTTGAATAAATTGCGTTGGCACCTTTACCCCATTAGCAGTCGCATCAACAACAAGGTAAGGGGTGCAACTATTATCAACAATCCATTCATAAAACGCCCGAAGCAGATACGGGCGGTTTGCAGTCATCTTCATCACAACTTCATTCCTCTGCGAATTTCACGTTCTACATCACTTAGAGAGGCTTGAAACGCATCGCGTTCGAAAATGCGTGTCATATAGTTCTTAAGTTCTTTGCTACCAGGGCCTATTAACTCGATACCTAATAACGGCAAGCGCCATAATAATGCCGCCATGTAACAATCCACTAAGCCAAACTCTTCGCTCATAAAGAACGGGGCTTCATTAAACAATGGCGCGATGGACAACAAACCTTCTTTAAGTTCTTGTCGCGCACTCGCCGCTTGTTCGTCACCGTTCAGTACTAATGCAGCCAAACGATACCAGTCTTTCTCGATGCGATACATCATTAATCTGGCTTGACCACGAGCAACTGGGTACACCGGCATCAGCGGTGGATGCGGAAAACGTTCGTCTAAATATTCCATAATAATATTAGCTTGATACAACGCCAGTTCACGATCAAGCAAAGTTGGCAGGCTACCATACGGGTTAACTTCGTACAGGTCCTCCGGCAAATTATCTTGTGCGACCTGAAGAATATCGACAGTTACGCCTTTTTCAGCCAGTACTATGCGTACCTGATGGCTGAACATATCATCCGCTGATGAGAACAGTGTCATCACAGGGCGTTTATTGGCAGTGATCGCCATGTCTTCCTCCGGTAAAATAATAAACGGCAAAGGGGCGCTAAGGCCCCTGTAAACATATCTAGTTGAAATAACTAGTTAATGTACATCTTTCCAATATTCTTTCTTCAACAGATAAGCCAGTACAAAGAAAATAAGCAGGAATACCATAACTTTCACACCCAACTCACGGGATTCTAATTTGGTAGGCTCGCCAACATATTCAAGGTAGTTTACCAGATCTGCTACAGTACGATCATATTCTTCTGCACTAAGTTCACCGGTACCATCGGCTTTAATACCAACATAAACCTGTTTAGACTCGCCATCAACTAAGCGCGTTTCGTAAGTCTTCCGAGGTGTACCTTGAAGTTCTTGCAATACATGCGGCATACCAACCATTGGGAATACTTCATTGTTAACGCCAAACGGACGTGACGGATCAGCATAAAAACTACGCATATAGGTATATAACCAATCAGGGCCACGAACTCGAGCAACGTTAGTCAGGTCTGGTGGCGCAGCACCAAACCATTTTTCGGCATCTTTGGTCGCCATATTATTTTTAATATGGTCACCCACCTTTTCCCCTGTAAACATCAGATTTTCCATACCAACATCTTCTGGAATATCTAAGTCTCTAAAGGTACGTACATAGCGTTGATACTGCATTTGGTGACAACCCAAACAGTAGTTCTGAAAGATACGCGCACCATTTTGCAAAGAGGCTTTGTCTTTCAGATCAATCGGTGCCTTATCCAGATGGACAGCAGGACCAGCAGCCATCACCCAAGACGACGCTACTAATGCAATTACTGAAAATAAGTTCTTCATCATCAGGTTAACCTTACTGGTAATGGTTTAGTTTTTTCATTCTTGCTGTAGAACCACAACAGAATAAAGAAGCCAAAATATGTAAACGAGAAGATTTGTGCCAATAAGGTATAAAGACCTGTAGCAGGCAGAACACCTAACACGCCTAGCGCAACAAAGCTTACACAGAAATTAATCAGGTTTGCGGTATGCAACGCACTACGATAACGCACAGAACGAACTGAACCGCGGTCAATCCATGGCAATAGCGCTAAGGCTAAAATAGCCAGGAACATGAATATCGCGCCAAACAGTTGATCCGGAACGGCACGCAAAATGGCGTAAAACGGCGTGAAGTACCATACCGGTGCAATATGGGCTGGTGTTTTTAACGGGTTAGCCGCTTCAAAGTTAGGTGGTTCAAGGAAATATCCGCCGCCTTCTGGTAAAAAGAAAATAACCCAGGCAAAGATAAGTAAGAAACCCGCGACCCCAACTAAATCTTTCACTGTGTAGTAAGGGTGAAACGGTATAGCATCAACAATGATTTTCTTGCCACCTTTAGTAAAGTACTGGTGGAAGGTGAATTTCTTGTCTGCTTCAGTTTGCTCTACCGAACCATCATTTTCACGTTTTACGTCAATACCATCAGGGTTGTTTGAGCCGACTTCGTGCAATGCCATAATGTGTAGGAAAACCAGCACGACAAGCACTAATGGTAATGCGATAACATGCAGCGCGAAGAAACGGTTTAATGTAGCACCTGAAATAACATAGTCGCCGCGGATCCAGAGTGTTAAATCATCACCAATACCGGGAATAACACCAAATATCGAAATAATAACTTGAGCACCCCAGAACGACATTTGCCCCCAAGGTAACAAGTAGCCCATAAAGGCTTCAGCCATTAACACCAGGAAAATCAGCATACCGAAAATCCAGAGTAACTCACGAGGCTTTTGATAAGAGCCGTACATCATGCCACGCAGCATGTGTAGATAAACAACAACGAAGAACGCTGAAGCGCCAGTGGAGTGCATATAACGCAGCAACCAGCCATAATCCACGTCACGCATAATATATTCAACAGAAGCGAAAGCTCCGTCGGCTGAAGGCTCATAGTTCATCGTTAACCAAATGCCCGTTAGGATTTGGTTAACCAGTACTAACATGGCCAATGAGCCAAAAAAGTACCAGAAGTTAAAGTTTTTTGGTGCAGGATACTGCATTACGTGGAGATTCATTTTCTCCATGAAGGGTAAGCGGTATTCAATCCAGCTCATCAGGTTTTTAAACATCAGACGGTCCCCTCATCATCACCAATCAATATGGTATTGTCATCGGTAAACATGTACGGCGGGATCTGTAAATTTTTCGGCGCAGGTACACTTTGAAATACCCGACCAGCCATATCAAACTTAGAACCGTGACATGGGCAGAAGAAACCCGACGTGACGCCTTCAACCTGAGCCGCAAAGTCATCCGCGATATAGGTTGGAGAACAGCCAAGGTGAGTACAAATACCCACAGCAACAAAAATCTCAGGCTTTTTAGAACGATGGCGATTCTGGGCATACGCAGGTTGCTGCTCAATTTCAGACGCCGGGTCACGCAGTTTATCTTCATGCGTAGCCAGTTCATCCAGCATTGCTTGTGGTCGTTTAACAATCCATACCGGCTTGCCACGCCACTCAACCCGGATTAACTGACCAGGTTCAAGCTTACTGATATCCGCACTGACCGAAGCCCCAGCCTGCTTTGCCTTTTCACTTGGCATCCAGGACGCGACAAAAGGCACAGCAGCTCCGACAGCACCCACGCCCCCTACGACTGAGGTTGCAATGGTAAGGAAGCGGCGGCGACCTTGATCTACAGGCGCATTGCTCATCCACTCATCTCCACGTTAACGCTTAAACATAATTTAAGCGGCTGAATTTCAGCAATTATTATAAATCGAAAAATATCGCCGATCATAATGAAAAGCCCTGCTTTACACAAGGATTAAGGCAAACTGAATCGGTATTAAGTTATCTCATACACTTTAATTACGTAACGCAACCGCTACTAGACTCGATGAAGTAGCTAGAGTCGAAGTAAAAAAAAACCCGACAACGAGTGTCGGGTTTCTGTACTGTAATAAAACGATTAACGTTTTGAGTACTGTGGACGTTTACGTGCTTTACGCAGACCCACTTTCTTACGTTCAACTTGACGAGCGTCACGAGTAACGAAGCCTGCTTTACGCAGTGCAGGACGCAATGACTCATCGAATTCCATCAGTGCACGGGTAATACCGTGACGGATAGCACCCGCTTGACCGCTGATACCACCACCTTTAACAGTGATGTACAGGTCGAATTTCTCAACCATATCAACCAATTCTAATGGTTGCTTAACGATCATACAGGCAGTCTCGCGACCGAAGTACTCAGTTAACGCGCGCTGATTAACAACGATGTTACCTGAACCTGCTTTTAAGAAAACGCGGGCCGTTGAGCTTTTACGACGACCAGTTCCGTAATATTGATTCTGTGCCATGTTATGCTCCGATTAAATATCTAATACTTGCGGTTGCTGAGCAGCATGCTGATGCTCGGCGCCGGCGTAAACTTTCAACTTACGGAACATAGCGCGGCCCAGTGGACCTTTTGGTAACATACCTTTAATGGCAAGTTCCAAAACCATCTCAGGTTTTTTCGCGATCAATTTCTCAAAGCTGATTTCCTTAATGCCGCCAGGGAAGCCAGTGTGAGAATAATACATTTTGTTCTGTGCTTTGTTACCAGTTACAGCCACTTTTTCAGCATTAATAACGATGATGTAATCACCGGTATCAACGTGTGGAGTGTACTCTGGTTTGTGCTTGCCACGTAAACGGGCAGCAATTTCTGTTGAGATACGTCCCAGCGTCTTACCTGTCGCATCAACAACGAACCAGTCGCGTGTTACGCTTTCTGGCTTAGCAGTAAAAGTTTTCATTCTTTCAATCCAAAAAAATAACTTAGTTACACCTGACACAGTGCAGGGCTGATGCATCATGTGTCGTTAGCGTACCCCTTCGAGTACAAAACCACCGGGCTAACGGCAGTATTTAGGCTGTAACGTAGGCCGGGCGCGGATTATATATTAACCAACTTTAAAAATCAGCATTCTGTTGTAAATTTTCGACGTAATTTGCAAAAAATTACGGGATATGCGGCTTAGCCAAGTATTCACGGGATTGCATCTCTTGTAGTCTACTAATGCAGCGCTTAAATTCAAATGACAGAATACCATCTGAGTAAAGCTGCTCTAAGGCAACTTCGGCTGAGATGATCAAGGTAACATTGCGCTCATAAAATTCATCTACCAGGGCGATAAAACGCCGGGCAACATCGTCATTCTGACGTCCCATAAGTTTAACCCCTGATAGCAATACCGTATTGTAGCAGCGGCTTAACTCCATGTAATCATATTGACTACGGGCTGTTTCACACAACTGAGTAAACTCAAACCATACAACACCGTCAGCTTCAAAACGTGCATGCAACTTACGATTTACCACATCAATTTGGGCATCTTGCTGACGAGGTTCAACTGACAAGGCATTAAAATACTCGAGTAAATTTTTTTCTGCTGGTTCGTCTAGCGGAAAATGATAAATCTCCGCCTTTTCTAGTGTCCGTAATCGGTAATCAATACCACTATCTACGTTCACTATTGAACAATACTGCTTTATTGCAGCAATGGCAGGCAAAAAGCGCGCTCGCTGCAAACCATTCCGGTATAAACCATCGGGCTCAATATTCGACGTTGCGACTAATGTCATACCTCGGGCAAAGAGTGCCTGCATCAAGGTGCCCAGAATCATGGCATCAGTAATATCTGACACAAAGAACTCATCAAAACACAGGATGTCAGTTTCTTGTTTAAATATGTCAGCCACTTTTTCCAGTGGTGAACTGACACCTTTGAGTAGTTTAAGCTCTTCATGAACCCGATGCATAAACCGGTGAAAATGAATACGTAACTTGCGCTCCCCTGGCAGACACTCGTAAAATGTATCTACCAGATAGGTTTTGCCACGGCCAACACCACCCCAAAAATACAATCCCATTAATGGCTGAGGCTTGAGCTTTTCGCCGCGTAAACGCTGCCATAACGACAGTTGCTGTGGCTTTTGTTTGATATAATCGTTAAACAGGCGTTGCAGCTGCAAAACCGCAAACTCTTGTGCAGCGTCATGCTGAAAATCATCCCGCGTTAAGTCTTGCTGGTATTTTTGTAGTGGCGTCATGGGTATCTTACTTGAAAGCGACAGAGTTAAGCCCTTAATATCAGCAATAATAGTAACATGCCTTACCACTCTGGATAAGAAGTTAGGTTACACTATCTATAGATATTACCCCCCGCAGGAGTTGTTATGGAATATATGTACGCCGCAGCATGGCTTGGAGCAGGTTTAGTTATTGGGGGCATTATCGCCCGGCTGATCACCTTAAAGCAATTCGATAAGCATAAGTTGCAAACAGAACTTGATGAAAGTCAGGCCCAGTTGGCACAGTATCGGCAAGATGTGTCTACACATTTGGAAACTACCAACCAGTTAATGACACAGCTGCAGGATAATTATGCACGTATTGCACGGCATATTGCTGACTCTAAAATGCAACTGGTTGAACGGCCAACAGATTCTGTAAACCAAGAAATCAATTATTTGTCTGGCGATACCGCAGCCCACATTCGCCAATCTCTACATCAAATTGATGAAAAACGTCGTGTCTATTCTGCGGCGGAACAGCAACCGCGGGACTACTCGGGTGAAGCTAGTGGCTTAATTAAAGTTAAACAGAATACGAAAACCACAGAATAATTTGTTACACAATCTAAAATTATTGGCTGAACTTTTTCTATTTTTCAGCGCTCTTAGTCGCAACTTGTAAGAGGAGACTATGACGCTATGAATAAAAAATTGTCATTGCTTGGTGCTGCTGTAGCCGCCAGTTTGTTGTTGACAAACCCCGCTCCGGCAGAAGCAAAAATCCCATTTTTTTCTGGTGAACAGGAAATACCTACTTTAGCTCCCATGTTGGAGCAAACTACACCGGCAATTGTACATATATCGGTTGCCGGCAATCGTGAAGTTCGACAACGCTTACCTGAAGCTTTTCGCCATTTCTTTGGTCAACGTGGATCAAATGAATACAAGGAGGAGCGCCCGTTTAAGGGGCTTGGCTCAGGCGTAATTATTGATGCAGAAAAAGGCTATATCGTTACCAACAACCATGTAATTCAAGATGCTGATGAAATTGAAGTCAGGCTGAAAGATGGCAGAACATTTAGCGCGAAAAAACTAGGAGCCGACCCAGAAACTGATATCGCATTGCTCCAAATTGAGGCGAAGAAATTAGTCCAAATTACTTTGGCTGACTCTGACAAAACCCGCGTAGGCGATTTCGCTGTTGCCATTGGCAACCCGTTTGGATTAGAACAAACTGTAACATCCGGCATCATTAGTGCTCTAGGACGCGGTGGCTTAGGTATTGAAGGCTTTGAAGACTTTATACAGACGGATGCAGCCATTAACAGCGGCAACTCTGGTGGCGCTTTGGTCAACCTAAGAGGTGAGCTTATTGGTATCAATACCGCGATTCTGGGGCCTAACGGCGGTAATATTGGTATTGGTTTTGCGATACCGGCTAACATGATGAAAAACCTGGTAGACCAAATTATTGAGCATGGCGAGATTCGACGCGGTAGTTTGGGTATTCGTGGACAGGATGTTACGTCGGATTTAACAGAAGCAATGAATCTCAAAGTGAGCAGAGGTGCTTTTGTTAATGAAGTCATGCCTGACAGTGCTGCTGCCGAGGGGGGCTTGGAATCCGGTGATGTCATCATTAGCATGAATGGCAATAAAATCAATTCTTTCTTAGAGTTACGTGCCAAAGTAGGCACACTGGGCGCGGGCCGGGAAGCAAAGTTTGGCATTCTGCGCGAAGGTAAAGAGCGAACAATTACCGTTAAACTTAAGGAAGTGTCTACCAGTCAGGTAGCTGCCAGCCAGATGCATCCTATGCTTGATGGTGCAGAGCTTTCTAACGCAGAAGGCGGCGGAGTAAAAATTGACAGCATTGCTAACAATACCGCAGCTGAGCAAATAGGCTTACAAGCAAACGATGTGATAGTAGGCGTTAATCGACAGCGGATAGCCAATTTGGCAAAGCTTCGCAAAATGCTAGACAATCGCAGCGGAGTCGCTGCCTTAAATATCCGACGAGGCAACACTAATTTGTATGTGTTAATTCGCTGATAGCTAAGGTTTAAGCAGTAGCCAACGGCTACTGCTTAAACGATATTAATGCTATGCTAGCGTTACCTAAACATTGCTGAAACCTCATAACCCGTGACCAAATTCTTGTTCTTTCTGCTTAAAAGCATTGTCTATGGGCTTGCATTAGCCTTTATTCTGATGCTTTTTTTCCCATCGATGAATCAACTATCCACACTCCTTTTTGGCCGGGCTGATTCTGCAGAAGAACAGCACGCTGTAACCTATGCCAAAGCTGTACGTCGAGCTGCCCCTGCGGTAGTAAATGTTTACACACGTAGTACTTTGGTCGATCCGCGTTCATTACGGCCACGCACCATTGAGCGGCAAGAGCTGGGTTCAGGGGTCATTATGAGCGCGCAAGGATACATTCTTACAAATTATCACGTCGTTAACGGCGCTGACTATATAGAAGTGGCGTTGCAGGATGGTCGTACGCTTGAAGCCGTCTTAATTGGTCAGGATGAATTAACCGATTTAGCCGTACTGTATGTGCAGGCAGAGAATTTACCGGTAATACCGCAGCAACCCGAACTAGAGTCGCAAGTAGGTGATGTAGTACTTGCTATTGGCAATCCGTTGAATCTGGGCCAGACCATTACCCAGGGTATTATTAGTGCAAACGGTAATACCGGTTTAAGTTCGCGCGGTTATATCGATTTTATGCGTATGGATGCCGCCATCAACCGCGGCAATTCTGGCGGCGCCCTGGTCAATAGCAATGGTACATTAGTAGGCATTAACGCAGCAGCGTTTCAGTTAGAGAATCAGGATATACAAGGTATATTTTTTGCCATTCCTTACCAGTTAGCGCTAAATGTGATGAACAAACTGATTAAACATGGCCGGGTAACCCGCAGCCATCTTGGCGTTTCTGGTGATGCTGTAGTAAATGCTGCTGGCGATAGATTAATTTCCTCAGGACAACAACTCTATGGTCTTAGCATAACTGGAATTAATACCCATGGCCCTGCAGCTGAAGCAGGGTTACAAGTAGGGGATATTCTGCTAGAAATTGATGGTCAACACTTCAATAGCGTACCACAAGCATTAAACATGATTGCCGAAACCGCACCAAATACCAATCTTGCGTTAACGATAAATCGCAATGGCCAACAACTGACTGTGAATGCAATAACGCGAGAATTAAGGCGATAAAAAAACGCGGCTTATGCCGCGTTTACTCGTTCAATATTAGCGCCTAAACGCTTTAGTTTATCTTCTATTTGCTCATAACCACGGTCAATATGGTATATGCGATCCACTATCGTAGTACCCTCAGCAACAAGACCTGCAATCACAAGACTTGCTGAAGCGCGTAAATCTGTTGCCATAACTTGAGCAGCCATAAGCTTGTCAGTGTTCTGACACACCGCAGTATTACCTTCCAAATTGATTTTCGCGCCCATCCGCTGCAGCTCTGGAACATGCATAAAACGATTTTCAAAAATCGTTTCCGTTACCATACCTACACCTTCAGCTACCACATTTAGCACGGTAAACTGTGCCTGCATATCTGTCGGAAACCCTGGATGCGGGACCGTTTTCACCTTCACCGACTTTAGCACGCGCCCAGTCATATTTGCGCGGATCCAATCAGGACCTGTTGTAATATCTACACCTGCCTCACGCAGTTTTTCCAGCACCACTTCGAGTTCAGCTGGATCAGCGTTCCGGCATGTTACATCGCCACCGCTGACAGCCGCAGCTACCAAAAAGGTACCGGTTTCTATTCTGTCGGGTAGAACTTTATGATTACCGCCATGCAAAGACGTTACGCCTTCAATAACAATACTGTCAGTTCCTGCACCAGTAATTTTTGCACCCATGGTATTGAGGTATATTGCCAAATCGACCACTTCCGGCTCGCGCGCAGCATTATCGATGGTTGTCACTCCATCAGCTAACACGGCTGCCATCATCAGGTTTTCAGTGCCAGTAACACTGACCATCTCCATGATAATGTGCGCACCTTTAAGGCGGCTGGCTTTGGCTTTAATATAGCCATTTTCAACCACAATATCGGCTCCCATCTTGCGCAAGCCATCAATGTGCAAATTGACAGGACGCGCGCCGATGGCACAACCACCGGGTAAAGATACTTCAGCTTGGCCAAAACGGCTCAATAACGGCCCAAGTGCTAAAATAGACGCCCGCATTGTTTTCACAAGATCATAGGGCGCAAACTGATTTGACACCGGTCCAGCATCTACCTGAACTACGTTATCAGTAAAGTTAACGTTTGCACCAAACAACTGCAGAAGCTTCACTGTTGTTTCAATATCTTTAAGCTTAGGCACGTTGCTAATCGTGGTGGGTTTTTCTGATAACAAACTGGCAAATAGAATGGGTAAAGCAGCGTTTTTAGCACCAGAGATAATGACATCTCCGTGTAACGCCTGACCACCTGTAACTAAAAATTGCTGCATAAATTACTACATCGGAGGATTGAGGAGTTTTTCTCTACGCCATTGTTCAGGCGTAAAGGTCTTAATGCTGACGGCGTGGATAGAGCCATCTGCAATTGCCGACATAAGCGGCGCATATACCATTTGTTGTTGCTTGACACGGCTGACATCAGCAAAGCAGGTGCCCACTGCCGTAACGGCATAGTGTGACCCTTCTGCGCTGACCCTGACTTCAGTCAGTTGCAATTGCTCAGACAGCAATTGCTCTATTTGCTTGATATCCAATATAAAACCTTAATCACTAATAGGTAAGAGTGGACGCACGGCTGTAACATCTGCTAGTGATAGCAACTGCTTCGGCACATTAGACAACACTATTGATGTACCCTTTTCTTTCGCTTTAGACAGCTGATGTAATAGCCAGGCTAATCCTGCAGTGTCTATATTTTCCAACGCAGCAAAGTCGAACGTTACCGCAGTTGACGCGTTATTTAACAACATAAAGGGTGAATACTGCATTAACGTATCACGATTTAATACACCGGTAAAATGCAAAACATCACCTTGTTGTTGAATCTTCAGTGTCACTTTGCTTCTGCCTTGGTGATGGGTGCCTTGGCTTTTTCCTGTAATAACAACGTGACGCTGTTTAGTCCTTGCTGGCGAATAAGGTTACCCAGCTCGGCTCTTTTACTGTCTAATAAAGATATTCCTTCAGCAACCATATCGAATACCTGCCAACTTTCAGAGTCTTTTGCACGGCGCAGTTTAAAGTCAATATTGATATCAGGTTTACCTGGGTCAATAACCCGGGTTTTAACAACAATGATTTTTTGTTCTTCAATGCCACCTAACGCAGGCTCAATAATCACTTTCTGGTCGCGGTACTGGGTAAAAACGCCAGCATAGGTCGCCACCATATAATTTTGAAACGCATCAACAAACGCCAGGATGTCCTCACGCGGCGTCTTTCTCAAATCGGCGCTAGTACCAATAACCCTTAAAGCAGCGTATCGACTATCGATGTAAGGCACCAATTCTTCATTAACGATAACCCGCAAGACTTCTGGGTCGGCTGCGATATCTTGCTGTTGCCTGGCAATGCGGCTAAAGGTGTTATCTGCCAGCACCTCCATCATCTTGTATGGGTCGCTGTATGTTGGTGTATCAGCTCCAGCCTGGGGCATATAACTTAACGCAGCAAACACTGTCGCCAACAAATACTTATAAAATTTCATGATTAATTCCCGCGATTAAATAAGAACTGACCAATCAGCTCTTCTAATACCAGAGCAGACTTCGTGTCTTCGATGTAGTCACCGTCTCCCAGAATTTCAACTGTCTCATCGACAAAACCTGGTTGTAAACCCAAATATTGTTCCCCCAACAAGCCTGACGTCAGAATGGCCAGTGAACTCGTTTCCGGGAAATTACTGTAATCACTGTTAATGGCAATTGTGACAACCGGAGTATAGTAAGTGGTATCAAGTTCAATAGATGCAACCCGGCCAATAACCACGCCGCCAACTTTTACTGGAGAACGCACTTTCAAGCCACCAATATTTTCAAACTTGGCGCGAAGATTATAAGTATCACTACTCGCCCCCATTCCACTGTTTGCTACTTTCAGCGCTAAAATGAGGAATGCGCCTAGCGCCAAAACGATAAAGCCACCAACTAAAATTTCGATTTTCCGCGTGGTCATGTTATCCACCAAACATTATTGCAGTTAAAATAAAGTCAAAACCCAGTACAGCAAGTGATGCTGTCACTACAGTTTGCGTTGTGGCTGCACTGATCCCTTCAGAAGTGGGCACAGCGTCATAACCTTTGTGTAAAGCAATCCAGATCACAATTAGCGCAAATACGGCGCTTTTAATGATACCGTTCAAAACATCTTCATATAAATCAACATTTGCCTGCATTGCAGACCAATAACCACCACCGTCAACGCCAAGCCAATCAACACCCACAAGATGCCCACCTAAAATACCCACCGCGGTAAAAATTATGGCCAACAACGGTAGACTGATCACGCCAGCCCAAAAGCGCGGTGCAATTATGCGCCTGAGCGGGTCAACCGCCATCATCTCCATGCTGGATAACTGCTCTGTTGCTTTCATCAGGCCAATTTCCGCCGTCAAAGCACTACCCGCTCTACCGGCAAACAATAAAGCTGCAACCACAGGCCCAAGCTCGCGCAACAAACTTAGTGCCACCAGAGGGCCAAGCATTTGTTCCGCACCAAACTTCACTAACACGGTATAACCCTGCAGTGCTAATACCATACCGATAAACAAGCCTGAGACGAGTATAATGAGTAGCGACAACACCCCAATAACATAGAGTTGTTTAATTAATAGAGGAAAACCCTTACGAAAACTAGGTTTACCCAACAGCGCCCCAAATAGCATCACGCCTGCACGACCAAAACCGATAATACTGCCAATCGTCGCTGCACCAAGTTGTTGTAGTTTATCTGCAATCACTTAGCTAACTCCATCAACTCTTCCTCGTATGGCGCCGCTTTAAAATGAAATGGAACCGCACCATCGGCTTCACCTTGCAAAAACTGTTGCACTAACGGCGACGAGCTTTGCCGCAGTTGCTCTGGTGTACCGTGACCGATCACCGTTTGCTCAGCAACTACGTAGACATAGTCAGCAATGCTCATCACTTCCGTTACATCATGTGATACCACTACAGATGTCAGGCCTAATGCATTATTTAACGAGCGAATCAGGCGCACGATCACTCCCATAGAAATAGGGTCCTGCCCCGCAAACGGCTCGTCATACATGATTAACTCAGGGTCAAGTGCTATCGCTCTGGCCAGTGCAGCTCTTCGGGCCATGCCACCAGACAATTCTGCGGGCATCAAATCACGTGCACCGCGCAAACCTACGGCTTCAAGTTTCATTAACACAATTAGTCTAATAAGTGATTCAGGCAGCCTGCTGTGCTCTCGTATAGGAAAAGCAACATTGTCGAACACAGACATTTCGGTAAAAAGTGCCCCGCTTTGAAACAACATACTCATGCGCTTGCGCGCCTGATAGAGCGCACTACGGCTTAACTCCGGTATATTTTCGCCATCAAACAGAATCTTTCCGCTGTCTGGTTTTAGCTGCCCACCTATCAGCCTTAATAACGTCGTTTTACCAATGCCACTGGGGCCCATGATGGCAGTTACTTTACCGCGGGCAAACTGCATATTCATATCACGATAAATAGTCCGTTCGCCGCGGCTGAATGTCAGTTGCTGTATATCTATTAATATCTCTGACAAGTTAACTCTCTTTGCCTATCTCAAGGCTTTTTTAAAACTGCTACGCAATATACATACATCTATGTATGTTTTCAATGTTACGCCAGCCCACATGCACTAATTGTAAACGGCTTACGCCATAAAGTCGTTACAAAAAATCGTAACAATATGTGCGAAAAATGAAACCTTTGACAAAATCGACAGCTTTTTTTGCATTTAGCCGCAATAAGCTGGAAAATAATTGCTGTTGTTTGTTTTTTTCAGGGAATAAATTTTGTCACCCTTGCTGTTAGCCATTATTTTCGTCCTTGTTGGACTGGTTTTACTCATCTGGAGCGCAGACCGTTTTGTGTTCGGTGCATCTTCTGTTGCACGCACAGCGGGGATATCGCCAATGATTATTGGTTTGACTATCGTCGCCATGGGGTCCTCTGCACCAGAAATGTTAGTGTCAGCCAGCGCAGCGTGGCAAGGCCGGCTCGATACATCAGTAGGCAATGCCCTTGGCTCAAACATCACTAACATTTTACTGGTTATTGGCGCAGCAGCTCTGCTAAAGCCCATCGCAGTATCGTCATTGACCCTTAAAAGAGAGTACCCGTTATTGGTGCTGTGCTCGTTAATTGGTTGTTACTTTATCAGTGATAACAGCTTAACCCGAGCTGAAGGCATATTACTGCTTGGCGCCTTCGTTAGTTTTTTATGTCTGTTAGTTTATTGGGGGAAACACGCCCGCGCAGATGACCCTTTAATCGCAGAGATTAATGAAGACATCCCCGAGCCAGTATCGTTAATCCGTGCACTATTATGGGTGGGTATTGGCTTGGTGTTATTATTGGCAAGTTCGCAACTACTGGTCCATGGTGCGGTAACCATCGCCCGCTATGCCGGCATGAGCGATCTGATTATCGGTTTAACTATCATTGCTATTGGCACCAGCTTACCGGAGCTTGCAGCAAGTATTATCGGCATTCTAAAAGGTGAAGATGATTTAGCACTGGGTAATATTATTGGTTCAAACATCTTTAATATTTTAGCCGTATTAGGGCTTGGCGCAGTAATTGGGCCGGATCAACTGGATCCAATGGCGGCAAGCCGGGACAGCCTGGTAATGATCGCTGCAACCGTCATTATGCTAATAATGTCAGTTCGCTTGGGTAAAACACAACGTATTAATCGCACAGAAGGTGCACTATTGTTATGTAGCTTTGTTGGTTATCAATACCTGCTCTTCACCGCTTTGGCTTAATAATGTCTGGACTCTAATATGATGATTGACTTTCGTATCCGCGCTGCAGAAGTGCTGAAAATTGAAGCTGAAGCTGTAGCACAACTACACCAATACCTTGATGATGATTTTAATCAAGCTTGCCAGCTAATTTTCGACAGCAAAGGTAAAACCATAGTAACAGGCATGGGAAAGTCCGGGCATATAGGTAACAAAATTGCTGCAACGTTAGCTTCCACAGGTACGCCCGCGTTTTTTGTTCACCCTGGTGAAGCCAGTCACGGTGATCTTGGCATGTTATCTGGCGACGATGTTGTTATTGCGATCTCAAACTCGGGTGAAACGGCAGAAGTACTCACAATTATCCCGGTGATAAAGCGTTTAGGCATTAAACTCATTGCCATGACAAGCAATGCCAAATCAACACTGGCTAAACTTGCTGATGCTCACCTGTGTGTAAAAGTAGAACAAGAAGCCTGCCCACTGGGACTCGCACCTACAGCAAGTACCACAGCAACATTGGCAATGGGCGATGCGTTAGCCGTTGCACTGCTAGACGCCAGAGGTTTTTCAGCGGATGATTTTGCCTTATCGCATCCCGGAGGCAGTCTGGGACGCAAACTCTTGCTGCGCTTGGAAGACATTATGCACACTGGTGAACAGGTGCCGGTTGTACCGCAAGCTGCCACCATTAAAGATGCCTTACTGGAAATATCAAAAAAAGGTTTAGGTATGACTGCTGTTGTAAATGCTAACGGCATCTTAGTTGGTATTTTCACTGACGGCGATTTACGCCGTATTCTTGATAAACGTTTTGATATTCATAGCAACACCATTGACGAAGTCATGACTAGCCACTGCATAACTGCAAAGCCAGAAATGCTGGCAGCAGAGGCCTTGCAAATCATGCAGCAAAAGAAAATTAACGGCATGATAATCGTAAATGCCGCAGCCCATCCGATTGGCGCGATGAACATGCATGATTTACTACGAGCAGGGGTGCTGTAGATGTCATTGTTTAATGAGTTATATCATCCGGTATCTGACGATATATGCGCTAAAGCCAGCGCTATCAGGTTGTTAATTTGTGATGTCGACGGCGTGTTCTCTGACGGTCGTATTTATTTGGGCAATAACGGCGAAGAATTAAAAGCTTTCCATACTAGAGATGGCTTTGGTATTAAAGCATTACGCCAAGCGGGTATAGAAGTTGCCATTATCACTGGGCGCAATTCAGCTATAGTACAACAGCGTATGACGTCATTAACCGTGCCCTACATTTATCAGGGACAGGAGAACAAGTTGGGTGCATTTGCTGAATTGCAGCAGCAACTGCAACTTAAACCCGAACACATTGCCTATATTGGCGACGACTTAGCAGATTGGACAGTTATGCAACATTGCGGTTTAGCAGTAGCAGTAAACGATGCCCATCCTTACTTAATAAAACATGCCCATTTTGTCACTAGTATCGCAGGCGGGCATGGTGCCGTGCGTGAGCTGGCAGATTTGCTACTGATAAGCCAAAATAAATTTGGTTTATTTGACGGTAGTAGTTCATGAGAAAACTACTTATTTTTGTCGTCCTACTGTTAACAGGCACTGCAGCATACCTGTGGTTTCAACCAACTGACGATTCAGACTCTTTGCAAACCGATCAGGAGCTATTACCTGATTACGTTGCACAAAACATTACGCGCCGGCTGTTTGATGTCGAAGGCTACCTCGTTGACACCGTAAGCGCTGAACGCCTTGAGCATTTTGAGCTACTTGGATTTACTCAGTTTGAAAAGCCTGTATATACGCTGTATAACAACCAACACCAACCTAGCTGGCAAGCCAGCAGTCAGTATGCAGTATGGTTTCCACAAGACAAGGTTATTCTGGAGCAACAAGTGAGTATCGATAGCCTGGAGCCTAACGAACTGATAGAGCGAATCGAGACGGAAAGACTTGAAATGTTGTTTCCTGATAACAAATTGAAGAATAATCAACCCGTGTTGATTCAAGGGAAAGGCTTTTATATTAAAGGTAGCGGTATTGACGCCGATTTAAGCCAAAAAACTTTTCAATTATTACAGCACGAGCACACGGTATATCAAAATGAAGACTAACCTTATTGTCGTTTTATTTCTTACCAGCATGTCGGTGTTTGCCGCTGAGCCGGACTATGCACAGAAAATCCAAATTGATGCAGATAATCTGGTTTCAATTGCAGAAAACGTAGCAACCTATCGTAGCAACGTATTGATCACTCAGGGATCAATGCAAATGAAAGCTGATCAACTAGAAATAAATGCCAGTGCAGGTAAAGGCAAAGAAGTTTATGTTGCAATTGGCACCCCGGTGCGTTATTCACAGCTTCTTGCCGATGGAAAACCGGTTACTGCATCAGCGGCGGAAATGCGCTATGAACCCTCGAGTCGTACGCTAACATTGACCGGCGATGCAGAACTAACGCAAAGTGGTAGCGTGGTAAAAGCATCGGTCATCAGATATAACGTCGAAAAGCAACAGCTTAGCGCTGAGAGTAACGAGACCAAGCGTGTAACAACAATTTTCACGCCTGAGGAAAAAACTAATCCATGAAGTTAATCGCATCACATTTGGCGAAAAGCTATAAAGGGCGCCAGGTTGTTAAAGATGTCAGCCTGGAAGTTAACGCGGGGCAAATTGTCGGTTTACTGGGGCCCAATGGCGCGGGTAAAACCACTACGTTTTACATGATTGTCGGCCTGGTACCTTCAGATAAAGGCAGTATAAGTCTGAATGATAAAGACATTACATTCGACCCGATTCATACCCGCGCCCGACAAGGTATTGGTTACTTACCGCAAGAAAGTTCGATTTTTCGCAAACTAACTGTGCACGACAATTTACTTGCGATCTTACAAACCCGTAAAGACCTCAGCCGCACCCAACGTGAAGAAATCGCGGATGACCTGTTAGAAGAGTTTCATATCGGTCATATTAAGCACAGCCTGGGCATGAGCTTGTCCGGTGGTGAACGTCGCCGTGTTGAAATAGCCAGAGCACTGGCTGCCAATCCAGCATTTATATTGTTAGATGAGCCTTTTGCCGGCGTTGACCCTATTTCAGTTTTAGATATAAAAAAAATTATCCAGCACCTTGGCCAACGGGGTATCGGCGTATTAATAACAGACCATAATGTACGCGAAACCCTTGATGTGTGCGAAATTGCCTATATTGTTAGTCATGGTGAGCTCATTGCAGCTGGCCCACCACAAGACGTACTGGCAAATCAAAAGGTTCGCGATGTATACCTCGGTGAGCAATTCAGGCTATAGTTAGCCAAAATAACTCACAGCGTGTCATTCAGGAGAACGGTAGAAGTAGATGAAGCCCTCTTTGCAACTTCGCTTAAGACAGCAGCTAACCATGACGCCACAATTACAGCAGGCTATACGCCTACTGCAATTGTCGACGATTGAGTTGCAACAAGAAATTCAGGAAGCACTGGATGCTAATCCATTGCTTGAAGCAGAAGACGAATACGATAGCTTTTCTGCCGACCCCAAAGACACCAAAGACAACGCAGAACATAACACTGCAGACAATGACAGCTCTGGTGACGATAACCATTCTGACGACAGCTACGAGCCCAACGAACCAGACAGCAGCGATTCCATGACTGAGCAGAATATCCAGGAGGATTTACCTCTGGATAATAACTGGGACGATTTAGTAAGTGCAGCTCCAGTGAGCGCTGGAAGCGGCTCTGGCGAAGATGATATGGTGTATCAGGGAGAAACCAGTGAAACGTTGCAAGATTATTTGCGCTGGCAAATGCAACTAACACCATTTTCAGATACCGACCTTGCCATCGCACAAATTATTATTGAAGCTATTGATGACAATGGCTTGCTAACCATCAGTTGTGACGACATTCTTGAATCACTTGGGCTTGACGATATAGAAGCCGATGAAGTTGAAGCCGTCATAAAACGCATTCAACTTTTTGACCCTGTAGGTGTAGGCGCTCGTTCGGTACAGGAATGTTTGCTGGTTCAGCTGCGTCAATTTGCCCCGGATACCCCGTTTTTGGAGGAAGCACGGAGTATGATTCGGGATCATACAGAATTTTTAGCCAATCGTGACTTTCGTTCTCTCATGCGTGTGACTAAACTCAAAGAAGATGAGTTAAAGGAAGTGATGCGGCTAATACATAGCCTGAACCCACGACCTGGCGCTGACGTCATCCGTGAAGAACAACAATACGTTGTTCCTGATGTCAGTGTCATTAAAGTAAAAGGGCGTTGGCAGGTTGAACTAAACCCTGACGCTATGCCCAAAGTTCGAATAAATCAGCAATATGCTGCAATGTCGCGAACTGCTAAGAACAGTGCAGACACCCAATTTATCCGTTCTCATCTGCAAGAAGCGAAGTGGTTTCTAAAAAGTCTGGAAAGTCGGAATGAAACACTGTTAAAAGTGGCTAATTGCATCGTGCAACAGCAACAAGCGTTTTTTGAACACGGCGAAGAAGCGATGAAACCGATGGTGCTTAACGACGTTGCAGAGATGGTTGGAATGCACGAATCCACCATATCTCGAGTAACGACGCAAAAGTATATGCACACACCAAGAGGAATTTTTGAACTTAAATTCTTCTTTTCCAGTCATGTTAGTACTGAGAGCGGTGGCGAATGTTCCTCCACTGCAATTCGCGCATTTATTAAAAAATTAGTGGCGGCAGAGAATCCGGCCAAACCGTTAAGTGATAGTAAAATGGCCGAGATTCTGTTGGAGCAAGGTATTAACGTAGCACGGCGTACCATAGCCAAGTATCGTGAGTCCTTGTATATCCCACCGTCAAATCAACGCAAGACCTTGCTGTAAATAAGCCTAAAAGAAGGAATATGTCTATGCAAATCAATCTAACTGGTCGCCATGTTGAAATCACCACAGCCTTAAAACAATACGTAGACAATAAATTTGCCAAACTAGAACGACACTTTGATCATATAAACAATGTACATGTGATCTTAAACGTGGAAAAATTAAAGCAGATTGCTGAAGCCAAACTGCATTTAACCGGTGGTGAAGTCTTCGCAATATCTGAAGATGAAAATATGTATGCCGCGATAGACCAGCTGATAGATAAACTAGATCGCCAGGTTATCAAGCATAAAGAGAAAATTTCCCGACACTGATTAGAAGATGATGAACTTAACTTCAATGCTTGCCGAGAACTGCACTAAAAGTGCAGTTCTTTTTAACAGCAAAAAACGCATTCTTGAATACATTGCTGAACTGGCGCACCAACAACTTCCAGAAATGTCAGAGTACAGTATTCTAGAAGCCCTGATGACACGAGAAAAACTGGGTTCAACCGGTATCGGGGGAGGTATAGCCATACCACATGGCAAACTAAAATGCGTAACAAAGCCAATATTAGTGTTTGTCGTCAGTAAAGAAGCCATCCCATTTGATGCTATTGATAATCAACCGGTTGATATATTCTGCGCTATTATGATCCCAGAAGAGCAATGTCAGGCGCATTTGAGCACACTGGCAGGTATAGCCAAGTTACTCAGCCAAAAAGAATTAACTAAAAAAATTCGTCATGCTGACACTAACAGCCAGTTATATCAGCTACTCATGGAATACAGTGCTTTGGAAACTGAAAAATGAAACTTTTGGTTGTCAGTGGTCGTTCCGGTTCGGGTAAGTCAGTCGCACTGCGTGTAATGGAAGACCTTGGCTACTACTGTGTTGATAATATTCCGGTAAATTTATTACCTACGTTGGCAACAACCGTGATGGGGCAGTACGAGCGAGTTGCAGTGAGTATAGATGTACGCAATTTGCCACAAGACCCTGACGAGCTGGCGGAAATTTTGTCTTACCTGCCACGTAAGTTGGACTTAACCATTCTGTACCTTGATGCCGATCACGCTAGTCTGATAAAGCGCTTTAGTGAAACCCGCCGCTTGCATCCGCTGTCGCATCAGGCGATGTCGTTAGACGAAGCTATATCACAAGAACAGCAATTATTAGACCCGATATCCAGCCGCGCTGACTTATATATCGATACCACAGATTTGAACGTGCATCAGCTAGCAGAGCAGCTGCGTGAGCGTATTTTAGGACAGAAGTCTGGCCGCTTAGTGATTTTATTTGAATCTTTCGGCTTTAAATATGGTATTCCCAAAGATGCAGATTTTGTATTTGACGCGCGTTTTCTGCCTAACCCACATTGGGAGCCTGATTTAAAACCATTAACCGGACTAGACCAACCAGTAAAAGACTATCTGGCATCTGAGCCTGTAGTAGCAAAATATATATGGCAAATTAATAGTTTTATTAGTACCTGGTTACCCCATTTAGAGCGGAACAACCGCAGTTACCTTACTATTGCAATCGGTTGTACCGGCGGACAACACCGTTCAGTATATATGGCTGAAAGTTTGGCAGAAAGTTACCGCAGCTCGCGTGATGATGTTCAAATTCGCCATCGTGAACTCGTACGCCATCACCACAAGACAGATACTGTATGAAATGCACTGAAACCGTCACAATAGTTAATCAGCTTGGATTGCATGCCCGTGCTGCAACCAAATTAGCACAACTGTGCCAAAAATTTTCATGCAGTATTGAACTGGTACAAGAAGAAAAAAGCGCAGACGCCAGCAGTGTGTTAGCACTATTAATGCTGGCCAGTAGCAAAGGCAAAACATTGCAAGTTTGCACCAACGGTGAGGACGCCGAGCAAGCACTCAGCGCGGTGGTGGATCTCATTAAAAACGGTTTTGACGAATCGTAAATACCCTTAAGGCATTTTCCTGTCGTGGGCTTTACGCTGAGCTGGCTCTATTGTCTCTAAACCCCGGGTTTTGCTAATCGCGGTTAACTTATGATGTAACGCCGTTTTAATTAGCATATGCGCACTGATAGGTGCGGTAATAAGCAGAAATATGGTAATTAACAGCTCATGGACACTCACTTCGCCGGTTAAACTGAAGAAAAAAATAGAACCGAGTAAAATCCCACCCATTCCCAGCGTTGTAGCCTTAGTAGGGCCGTGCAAACGCATAAAAAAATCTGGCATTCTGGTTAAACCAATAGAGCCAATCAATACAAAGCAGCCGCCTAGCAGTAAGAAGAACGCCACCGCCCATTCCATCCAATGTTGCATCAGTGTCTCCTATTCAATAATATCGCCACGTAGCAAAAACTTGCACACCGCTACGGTACTGACAAAGCCTAACATTGCGATAAGTAATGCTGCCTCAAAATACAGCGGCGATCCCATTAATAAGCCATAAAGAATAATCAAGGCAATGCTGTTTATATACATTGTATCCAGCGCTAGTATACGGTCAGGTAAGCTTGGGCCGCGCAATAAACGCCATAGATTAAGAAGTAACGCGATACTGATCATGGCGAATACCAACATAATCACCTTATCTAGCATTGAAAAATCTCCTTTAACGGCATTTCATACCGCTGCTTAATTGATTCAATCAGCTCATTTTCATCTGTTAAATTAAGCACATGAATTAACAGGTAGCGCTGAGGCATTGGCTCACCTTCAACAAATAACTCAGCACTTGGGTACACTTCTGCGCTCACCGTTCCTGGTGTCATAGATACGGTACTGGCTAATATAGTAATCGGCAAATTATGTTGTAAATCTAACGGCACCCGCACAAAAGCGGGGTTTAAACGCCTTTTCGGGCCTAAAATAAGCATAGACACCTGAATGTTGGCCGTCACAATATCGGCAATAACGAGCAGAATATAGCGTAGCGCTAATAATGGCCGCTCTATTAACGGTTGAGGTTCGCGAAAACGTAAAGTTAATAGCGGAATTAATAATGCCAGGATAACCCCAAAAAACAGATGTACGGCTTCAATACTCTGGTTTAGCAGCAACCAGACCATAAACAATAACAAACTACGAAATGGTGTTGGTAACCAACGATATTTAGGCGTTAACCTCATAGCCCATCTCCCACAATAGTTTGCGACCCAAGAATCGTGTTTATTGCCGTCTGGGTGTCGTACAACTGCACTGCCGCTTGCTGCGACAACTCCGTTAAAGGCCCCGCAAATATAACAAGCAATGGGCTGGCAACAAGCAACCAGCTTATAGCAAATACTTGTAGTGGTGCGGCTTTATCACCACCCGAGTCAGTGCCGCTAACCCGCCAAAATAATGTACTACCGGCACGAGACAAGCCAATAATCACTAATAAGCTACACAATAAAATGGTAGTCCATACTATAACCTGCTTCGCCGGATCCGTTACGGATTGTAGTAACATGAGCTTACCAATAAAGCCGGATAGTGGCGGTAAACCGGCAACCGACATCGCACCGAGCATAAACATGATGCCCAACATAATAGGCTGAGTAACACGGCGCCCTGATACCAGCCGGTCTGCTGCTTTGCCGCGCTGATTTGCAATAACATCAGCAATCAAAAATAGCGCAGCGGTAACCAAGGTTGAATGCACACTGTAATACAATACGGCAGCAGCTGACTGTTCAGTTTGCAGTGCCACCAAACTTACCAGGGTGCCCACTGACACCAGCACTAAATTGGCCACCAACTTACGAAAATCGTGGCTAGCCATCACACCTATCGCGCCTAGCACAATTGTCGCCAACCCTGCAGGTAATAACCAATCATTGGCCATACCGCTGAGTTCACCAGCATCCGCTCCAAATATAGTGGTATATACACGCAACAGCGCATAAACACCTATTTTGGTCATTACTGCAAATAAAGCCGCTACCGGAGCGGAAGCTGCAGAATAGGTTGCAGGCAGCCAGAACTGCAGGGGCAGTACCGCGGCTTTTAAAGCAAACACAATCATTAACATCAAGCCGCCGGATTTAACCAACATCTGATCTTCTGCAGGCAAGGTGGCCACTTTCTGTGCCATATCAACAATATTCAATGTACCTAAGGTGCCGTACAACACTGCCAACGCAAAGAGAAAGATGGCCGAACCGGTAAGATTTAACACCACATAATGCACTGCCGCTTTGGTTTTATTTTTACCACCGGCATGAATTAACAAGGCATAGGATGCAATCAACAGCACCTCAAAAAACACGAATAAATTAAATAAGTCTCCGGTAAGAAAGGCACCATTTATGCCCATTACCTGAAACTGAAACAAAGGGTGGAAAAAGGAGCCCTTCTCATCTTCTCCGGCACTACCATAGCAAATCGCACCAAAAGCCAGGAAGGCGGTTAAACACACCAACACGACTGACAAATTATCAGCCACTAAAATAATACCAAAGGGCGCTTGCCAATCGCCCACAGCGTAGTGAATAAAGCCCGCTTGCTGCACCTGTAGTAGTAACAGTACTGCCAATACCAGCTGCAACGCACTGGATACCATACTAACCCATCTGCGACGAGACGGAGAATAATGCACCGGAGGCAGCATAATGATTAATGCGGTTAACATCGGCAGTACTACGGGCAACATAATTAAATGCCACATCAGCGACTCTCCCTCTTAGCTGCGCCCATGTTAGGCAGTTTTCCATCAACATGATCGTTGCCAAGATCTGCCCGTGCCCTGATAGCCAGAATCACCAGAAATGCAGTCATGGCAAAACCAATAACAATGGCAGTTAGCACAAGTGCCTGAGGCAATGGATCTGCGTAGTGTTCTGTGCTGCCAAGCACGACTGCACCACGCAACGTCAAACGACCCGAGGCAAAAATAAACAAGTTAACAGCATACGACAGCATGGTTAACCCCAACATTACCGGAAAGGTTCGTCCTCGTAGCATCAGAAAAATGCCGCAGAAGGTGAGAAAGCCTATACAGCAGGCAAACAATGTTTCCATTAAATCGTTTCCTTATGTACTGGCCGGTGTGCGGTAGTCATTTTGCCCAAATTGGCCAAAATTAATAGCGTAGAGCCAACAACGGTGACATAGACACCCAAATCAAATGCTATAGCGCTTGCCAGTTCTATTTTACCCAGCACAGGTATCGAAAAATAATCAAACCATGATGTAAGAAATGGTCGGCCAAACAACCAGCTTGCGACACCGGTAGCCAGTGCAATCAGCAAACCAATAGCAACAACTCGTTGATATTCAACATTCATTCGCTCTTTAACCCAATCCACACCGTGAGCAATGTATTGCAAAATAATCGCAACCGCAGTCACCAAACCGGCAATAAAACCGCCACCGGGCAAGTTGTGCCCCCGGAAGAAAATATAAATAGACACCATTACAGCCAAGGGGAGTAAGCTTTGCGAAACGGTAGAAAGTAATAAAGAGTGCCTCTCAACAGCCCAGGGCCTGCCCTCTCCGTCACTGCTAGGTTTAAACAGAGGAATACGGGTTAGAAGTTTAAAAATACCTAACGAGGCTATACCTAATACGGCTATTTCACCCATAGTATCAAAGCCGCGGAAATCAACCAGAATAACATTGACCACATTTGTACCACCGCCACCGGTTTTGGCATTAGCAATAAAGAAGTCTGAGATGCTAGTAAATGGCCGCGTCATTAACGCATAACTCAAGCTGCCAACAACAACACCTACCATACTGGCTATACTTAAATCTCTTACCACTCTTGAGGATTCAGATTGTTTAGGTGTTTTGTGCGGTAAGAAAAATAGCGCCAGCATCAGTAATATAATCGTCACCACTTCCACTGAAAGCTGGGTCAGCGCCAAATCTGGAGCGGAGAATCGGGTAAAGGCAATTGATACCATTAGGCCTACCACTGAAATCATCAGCAATGCAATAACCCGCTTACGATGCCAAACAACAGTCGCAAAGGCAGCAATAAGTAACATTATTGCCCCGGTTGCATTTACCGCATCAATGGGTAACTCCTCCCTACCCCCCCACAAGGTTGTAAGGTGGGTAAGCGGCAAACCGGCCAGCAATACAAAACTCAGCAATACCAATGTCATGTAGCGCTGAAGCGAACCATTATCTAACCACTGATAAAGCCTGTCGCAACGTGCCGCAAACTGTTTTACGCCACGCTCAAAGCTGTTAAGAGCATCAACTTCAGGCAAGGTATTTTGAAAATCAAACAAATGTTTGCGATTAACGTAAATCAAGGTTCCGGCCAGTAATGCGGCCACACTCATCAACAACGGCAGGTTAAAGCCATGCCATATAGCCAGGCTATACTCCGGTACTTTAGCGGGCAACACCGCCAGTGACGCAGCATGCAGCAAATCACCAATAATATAACCGGGGAAAATGCCCACCAAAATACACAGTGCTACCAGTATTTCTACTGGCACGCGCATATAGCGCGGCGGTTCATGCGGCGTCTTAGTTAGCCCTTTGGGCTGGCCATTGAAAAACACGTCGTGAATAAAACGCATTGAATAAGCCACAGAAAATATGGCCGCAATTGTCGCCAATACTGGGATCACCCATGACAATGAACCCAACAAATGCTGGTGTAGCGTCTCAGCAAAAAACATTTCCTTCGACAAAAAACCATTTAGCAACGGTACGCCAGCCATGGCTGCCGCGGCAACCATGGCCAGCGTGGCAGTAATGGGCATAAATTGCCACAAACCGTTTAGTTTACGCATGTCTCGCGAACCGGATTCATGATCAATAATACCCGCCGCCATAAATAATGACGCCTTAAAAGTGGCGTGATTAATAATATGAAACAAGCCAGCAACGGCAGCCAAATCAGTGCCCATACCAAATAGCAACGTAATAAGACCCAGATGACTAATAGTTGAGTACGCCAGCAAGCCTTTCAAATCGTGCTTAAATAGTGCCAGATAAGCGCCTATTAATAAGGTTGCCAAACCCGTAACACTCACCAGAATAAACCATAGTTCCGTGCCGGATAATGCCGGGTAAAATCGCGCCAGCAAGAAAATACCGGCTTTAACCATTGTAGCCGAATGTAAGTAAGCACTTACCGGCGTAGGAGCTGCCATCGCATTAGGTAACCAAAAATGAAACGGAAATTGCGCCGACTTGGTAAAACAGCCCAGTAAAAATAAAACCAGCAGTAACGGGTACAAACTATGCTGCTTAATCAGCTCGCCACTATTAAGCACCTGCTGCAAATCATAACTACCTACTATCTGACCAATAAGCAAAAAGGCAGCCAACAGTGCCAAACCGCCGGCCCCTGTTACCGTTAGTGCCATTCGGGCACCACGACGCGCTTCCGCTTTATGCCACCAAAAGCTAATAAGTAAAAAAGAACTGATGCTGGTTAATTCCCAAAACAGCCATAGTTGCAACAAATTCCCCGAGAGTACTATGCCCAGCATCGCCGTCATAAACAGCATCAAATAGGCATAAAACCGTGGCATGGAATCACGCTCAGACAGGTAGTAACGTGCATACAGGATAATTAACAGGCCAATGCCCAAAATCAACAAACTGAACAAAAATGCCAAACCGTCCAGCACTATGGTGATGTCTAGCCCAAGTTGCGGAACCCAGGAAGCAAAGAAACGTAAACTTTCGCCAGCAAAAACCTGCTGTCCGTGCAGCAACAGCAACATTAACGCCAAGGCGGGAGGGATGGCGGAAGCCAGTGCGCAGGCGCTCCTATTCCAACGTGCAGTAAACACGGGAACCAAGCTTCCCAGCAGTGGCAAAAGTAAAATCCACAAGAGTGTCATAGCTGGCGCGCTTCCTTTTTCTAATTAACCAGACTGATATTGCTAACGGCCACACCAATTTTACAGATTAAGTTATTGATATCCATAAAAAGTTGAATAGGTGTAGAAGATAGGCTGCCTTTACAACATCTGGCAGGTTGAAATATCAGCATGTCGGTTTTAATGTCATTATTTATAACGTTATCTCCACGAAATGTCTATCAAAGCTGGCAGCAGAAGCCTAAAGCCGTTACAACTTAAAGCATAAGTAACAGCCAACAAGAGGAACTACCATGCAAACCCGCACAGAACAAGACAGTATGGGCAAACTTAATGTGCCAATTGACGCACTTTACCAGGCTCAGACCCAGCGCGCGGTGCAGAATTTTCGCATAAGTGGCCAAACGCTACCCGTCGATTTTATTCAGGCATTGTTACAAATAAAAAAAGCGGCGGCAGAAACTAATCTGCAGCTGGGCTTAGTAGATGCTGACATTAGTACGGCAATTTGTCAGGCGGCAGATCAACAATTAAGTGAGCTTGCCAAACCGCAACCCAGCCTACGGCACTTCCCAATAGACGTGTTTCAAACCGGTTCAGGCACCAGCACAAATATGAATGTCAACGAAGTGCTCGCCACACTGGCCAGTAAGGCATTAGGAAAGGAAATTAGTCCAAATGATCATGTTAATCTGGGGCAAAGTAGCAACGATACGATTCCCAGCGCGATACACATCAGCGCAGCACTGGCAGTGCAGCAACAATTACTGCCTTCACTACAACAACTCCAGCAACAATTAGTTGAGAAAGCGCAGCAAATTGGTCATCTGGTGAAAACAGGCCGCACCCATTTAATGGATGCAATGCCGGTAAACTTTTCCCAAATATTAGGCGGCTGGCAAGCACAGTTGCATCAAGCAGAACAACAGCTCAAGCAACAATTGTCGTTCCTGCAAGCACTAGCACAAGGAGGCACGGCGGTGGGTACCGGTATCAATGCCGATCCGGCATTTGCTGCCACCTTTTGCAAACAGTTAAGCCACAACACCGGCTTAGCTTTTAGCCCAGCCGCTAATTTTTTTGCTGCTATTGGCTCGCAAGACACCGCCGTATCTGTGTCAGGCGCATTAAAAACTCTCGCAGTATGCCTAATGAAAATGAGTAACGACTTGCGCTGGATGAACTCAGGGCCTTTAGCCGGATTAGGTGAAATTTCGCTGCCAGCATTACAGCCAGGCTCTTCAATTATGCCGGGAAAAGTAAACCCGGTGATCCCAGAAGCCGTTGCCATGGTCTGTGCACAGGTTATTGGCAACGATTGCTGCATTACTGTTGCAGGTCAATCTGGCAACTTTGAATTGAATGTCATGCTACCGCTTATTGCCCAAAACCTTTTACATAGTATTCGTTTACTGGCAAATGGCTGCACCGCACTTAGCGAGCAGGCTATTAAAGATTTTACCGTGCAGGAAGATAACATCAGTAAACCGCTGGCATTGAACCCCATTTTAGTAACCGCACTGAACCCACTTATTGGCTACGCAAAAGCCGCCGAGATTGCCAAACAAGCTAATCAACAACAGCGGCCAGTGCTAGATGTAGCATTAGAACATACGAGCTACAGCCGCAAAGAACTGATGTCACTGCTGGATCCTGCCAAACTATGCCAGGGCGGCAATTCGGCTTAAACGCTGAATGAACAAAATTAGCATAATCAAGGTACCACAGCATGTAGCACTTCAAGAAACAGGACTCTATTGGGTGTACGTTTTAAAAACACTTTACATTGCTATGTCTTGAATATTCAATATAGAAGGACATTCGTTAATTTTTCAATAAATATTCATTGCAAACAACCCTTAATTTATCGCTATAATGCGTCCCTTGCGTTACATACGAATAACAAAAAAGGAAGTTGTACAATGGAAAACTCAGTTAGCAATGACGCAGCATCTGCTGAAAACAAACCTCAGCGTGCCAGTAAAGTCGTATTTTCCGGTCAAGGCGGAGAATTCTTTGGCATCTGGATTGTTAATTTGCTGCTTAGCATAGTGACATTGGGTATTTATAGCGCTTGGGCGACAGTGCGTACCCGGCAGTACTTTTATGGCCATACGCAAATAGAAAAACAGCCGTTTCGCTACCTGGCCTCCCCAATGCAAATTTTAAAAGGCCGTATTATTGCCATTGTTATTTTTGCATTATTCTTTGCCATTTCTTACCTATCGCCCGTCATGGCTGTAGTACTGGCAATCCTGTTTATGTTTGTATCGCCCTGGCTGGTGGTGCAAAGCCTAAAGTTTAATTTACGCATGACCAGTTACCGTAATGTGCGTTTTGCATTTCACGGAGATTACCTGGGTGCCTTTAAGTATTTCATACTGTTGCCAATATTGTCTGTTTTCACTTTATATTTGGCATTGCCATGGGCATTAAAAAAAATCGATCACTACATCTGTAGCAATACCAGTTTCGGTGGCAAGAAAATGCAGGTAACAACTGACACCAGCTCTTACTATATTGCTGCATTAGTCGCTGCTGCTATTGTGTTTGGCGTGATGACCGTTGTAGCCATTATCGGTGTGGTACTCGGAATTTTGATGGCCGTAACCGACAGTGGTAATGCTTCAGCTGCGGCGTTAATGACATCCGTCGCCGTGTTTGTAGCATACTTTTTCGCTTTTACGTTAAGCGGGGCTATTTACCATTGCATGATTCGTAATCATCTGTTTGAGCGCACAGAGTTGCCTGGCATTGCCAAATTTAAATCTAAGATGGAAGTGTTACCTTTCCTGATGCTGACGTTAACTAACCTTGTTGCAATAGTCTTGACGCTAGGCTTGGCTTATCCGTGGGCTAAAGTGCGTAAAGCACGTTATTTGGCCTCGGTAACTTCACTGATTATCTATCCTCAGATAGATACCTTAGTTGATGAACAGCAAAGCGAAAATAGCGCATTTGGCGAAGAAGCTGCCGGCCTGTTTGACGTTGATGTGTCAATAGCCTAATGAACACCGTGGCTAACGTTACTGGCCAGTATCAACATGCGGGCAGCAGCACTTTGTATGCTGCTGTTGCGGTCATTAACGACCAGCAACAACTGCAGATATGCTGTCAGCAATCGGGTGATGTGTTGTCTGAGTCTGCGGCAGCTGACTACCGTTACGGTACCATAATACCGGGCTTGCCGGTTGAACTTCGTTTACGTGACGGTGCCGTTTTTTTACCTGACGATGCCCATTTTCGCTGGCCCTCTCAAGCCAGATCTTCCGGTTGGGCGGCCAGGTTAGAAAGCCATAAATTGTCTATCGTTGCGGCGGTGTTACTGTCGCCGCTTTTGCTATGGTGGATAATTTTCGACCTAATGCCAATAATGGCCAGTGCAGCCGTGCCCCTGGTTCCTGATAGCGTTAAGCAGCAAATGGGTAAACAAACCTTTTATACTTTGCAAAAAACAACGCTAAAACCGACAGAGCTATCCGCCAGTGCACAAGCAACTGTGCATTACCACTGGCAAATGGCGCTGCAAAAACTGCCATTAACAAATAAAAACTACCAGCTGCATTTGTACAAGTCAGACTTCTTTGGTGCAAATGCGTTTGCTCTGCCAGATGGCACTGTGGTGATGACCGATGACCTTGTTATCCTGTTACAAAACAACCCAGATGCTATTTTGGCGGTGCTGTTGCATGAAATGGGACACGTTGAAGGCCAGCACAGTGTGCGAATGGTCGCGCAATCGCTCGGTGCGACATTGGTTATTGGCATTTTGTTTGGTAGCCCGGACGGCGTAGCAGATTTACTGTTAGGTTCAGGTACGGCGCTATTACAAAATGCGTTTTCTCGCGATATGGAACGAGAAGCTGATAATTTTTCCCTAACACAACTGCAGGTACTGGGTAAATCACCGAAAGCTTTTGCCGATGCGATGTCAGCATTACTGGAAGCCAGCAGTGCTGACGCCAGCACGTCAAATCAGCTGCTTAAATATCTAAGCACTCATCCGGATACAGCAGAACGGATTAAGCTCGCGACCGACTTGCAACAGTAACATCTTGCTTTTACTTCACACCGCACCAGATTCCTCTGGTGCGGTTTTGTTGCTATAGTTGGCGACAAATACAAACAAGGACAATGCCTTATGTTTCGTTTAGCCAGCCTGATGTCTGCTTTATTTATTACCAGTGTTCAAGCCGCCCCGGTGGTGCTATCCAATATTAACGGTTATGGCTTTGATGCCAACAGACAATTACAGCCTTTTAGCGTACTGGTGCTTGACGACAGCACGGGCAAAGTCTTGGCTCGTGGTGATGCTGCTCTTGCGGCACAATATACTCAAGCAATGCAACGCGATGGCAAAGGTAAAACCGTGCTACCTGGCTTAATTGATGGCCATGGCCATGTGCTGGGATTGGGGCAATATTTAGCCGTAGCAGAGCTGCGCGGCAGTAACAGCGAACAAGATGCGGTAAACCGGGTAGCAAAGTTTGCTGAAGCAAATAAAGACGCACAGTGGATTATCGGCCGCGGCTGGAACCAGGTATTGTGGCCGACGAAGCAGTTTCCTACCACGGCACTACTGGATGAAGCCGTTAACGACAAACCGGTTTACCTGGAGCGGGTAGATGCGCACGCTGGCTGGGCCAACAGCAAAGCACTGGCGCTGGCCGGCATTACTAAAGACAGTATAGACCCCCCGGGCGGCGAGATCATACGCGACAGTAAAGGCAAGCCAACCGGGGTGTTAATAGACAACGCCATGGCCTTGGTAGAGCAACATATTCCGCCTGCCGATGAAAACGCGAAACGCCGAGCACTGAATGTGGCGTTTTCGCACCTGCTGGCGTTGGGTATTACCAGCGTGCATGACGCCGGCGTAGACACCGACACCGTTAAGCTGTTTCAGCAACTGGCGGCCGAGCAAAAACTGCCGCTGCGTATTTACCCTATGCTATCGGCGCGCGATCCGCAGCTGCCACAATGGCTGGAGGCTGGCATTATTGACGATCCGACAGATTTTCTCGATATCCGTTCGGTTAAAATCTACGGTGACGGCGCGCTGGGCAGCCGCGGTGCAGCTTTAATAGACCCCTACAGCGACCAGCCATCACAAAAAGGCCTGTTGGTTACCCAGCCGGATAAACTGACGCAAATTATGCAGCTGACCATCGACGCCGGTTTTCAAACCAATGTGCATGCTATAGGCGATTTAGCCAACCGTTTAGCACTGGACCGCTTTGAACAGTTAGTGCCGGAAGATAAACGCGCATCAAGCCGCCACCGTATTGAACATGCGCAAATTGTGTCGCCAAAAGACATTCCGCGTTTTGCCAAACTGCATGTACTACCCGCCATGCAGGCGGTGCATGCCACTTCAGATAAAAATATGGCCGGCGATCGCTTAGGCGTAGCACGCCTGCGTGGTGCCTATGCCTGGCGCAGCTTTGTCGACCAGGGCAGCATTATTGTTGGCGGCTCGGATTTCCCGGTAGAGCTGGCCAACGTGTTTCACGGCCTGCATGCCTCGGTTACCCGGCAAAGCCAGGATAACCAACCAGAAGGCGGCTGGCTGCCGGAACAAAAACTCAACTTAACCGAAGCGCTGCGCTCTTTTACTGTTGATGCCGCTTACGGTGCCTTTCAGGAAAACAGTATGGGCACGCTGGCACCGGGCAGCTGGGCCGATTTTATTCTGATAGACCGCGATATTTATAATATCCCGCCACAGCAGCTGTGGCAGACAGAGGTAGAGCAAACCTGGGTTAACGGTAAGCAGGTATTCACTAAATGATCAGCCAAAAGTGGAGCAAGTTAATCCGCTCGTTACAGCAAAAAAAATACCGTAAAGCCGAACAGCTGTTTTTTGTAGAAGGCGAAAAAGCCGTATTAGAACTACTGGCCTCTACCTGGCAGGTCGAGGCCGTGTTTGGCACTGAAGTGTTTTTACAACGCTACCCGCTGCAACTGAAAACAGCGGCGCTGGTACAACAATGCAGCGCCGATGAACTGGTAAAAGTGGGTACTTTTACCAGTAACGACGCAGCACTGGCGGTGGTAAAAATGCCGCCACAAACCGATTTTGTAGCACATAGTCAAGGCTTTGTACTGGTACTGGATCAGATCAACGACCCGGGTAATCTGGGTACTATTATCCGCGTTGCTGACTGGTATGGTATCAAACATATTGTTTGTTCACCCGATACCACGGATTGTTACAACCCAAAAGTTATCGCTGCTGCCAAAGGCTCATTTTTGCGCGTAACGTTACACTACCAACCGCTGGCACCGCTTTTAACGGCGGCTACTCTACCTGTTTTTGGCGCTTATCTGGGCGGCGACTCAATACATCAGCTACGCTTACAACATTCTGGCGGCTATGTCGTTTTAGGTAATGAAGCCAACGGTATCAGTGCTGAACTGGAATCACTCATTGGTCGTAGAATTACCATACCTGCTTTTGGCGGTGCTGAATCTCTGAATGTCGGCATTGCCACAGCAATTATTTGCGACAACTTAGCCAGGCTGCAAACAACGCAGTAACGCTAAAATTGGGATGCAGTAATGTTAGATTTTGCGAAGGTAGTGTATGCCATTTCGTGCCTGTTTATACCGCTTCAGTCAGTGTTGGCGGTAAGTCCTACGCCAAAAGAAGAGACAACTAATGTGGTCTATTTGGCTTCATTGGAGTGGCCTCCGTTTACAGGACAACACTTACCTGACGGTGGCAGGACCACGGCACTGGTTAGCGAAATTTTCCGCCAATTAGGCTATGTCGTTAAAATTGATTACTTACCCTGGTCACGCGCGGTTAAACTTAGCACAGGCAAAACGCCGAAATATTTAGCTTACTTCCCAGAATACCCACTACATGATGACGATTTGCGCTTATCGGGTTGTATTGGGTATAGCCATGTAGGCTTGGTTGAACACAAGAACGCTCCGCTACAAATAAGCTCAAGCGCTGATCTACAAAACTATACCCTGGGCGTAGTACAAGATTATGTTAATACCACCACCATTGACCAAATGATTAAGCAGCAAAGGTTAACCGTTAAAACCAGTTTGACCGATAAACAGAATTTACTCCGTGTCGGGTACCAAAGACTCGATGGTGCAGTCATTGACTATGATGTGATGAAATATTTGCTGCAAACCGAACCAGACCTGGCAGAAATGGCACAGTCACTGCAGTTTAATAGTGCCGAATACGAACTGAAAACATTACACATGGCGGTAAATATAAACCATCCGCAAGCGAGCTTATTGCCCGTATTTAACAAATTCTTAAGCCAACATGGGTTAGTAAGTCAATATCCAACTTCGCTCAGCATTGAACAAGCTGGTTTATGTCAGCCTGAAGCGCCCATGACTCATATGACAACGGAACCTTAAATGCATTTCAACAGCATAGAACACTCTGTCGGCCAAACACGGCTGGTAAAATTACAACGTATGGCCGCTCATACCAACAGCACGGTATTGCTTAAGCTGGAAGGTGACAACCCGGCTGGTTCGGTAAAAGACCGTCCAGCGTTGAATATGATTGTGCAAGCCGAAGCGCGCGGCACAATAAAACCCGGTGATCGCATTATTGAAGCCACCAGTGGCAACACCGGTATTGCTTTAGCCATGGCTGCAGCGATTAAAGGTTATAGTATGACGCTGATTATGCCGGATAACGCTACGGAAGAACGCAAAAGTTCAATGCGTGCTTATGGTGCTGAACTTATTCTGGTGACGAAAGCAGAAGGCATGGAAGGCGCCCGTGATTTAGCGTTGGCAATGCAAGCAGATGGCAAAGGCATTGTGCTGGACCAGTTTAATAACCCGGACAACCCGGCAGCACATTACGCCAGTACCGGGCCAGAAATTTGGCAGCAAAGCCAGCAGCAGATTACGCATTTTGTATCCAGCATGGGCACCACCGGCACTATTATGGGTGTGTCGCGTTATTTAAAAGAGCAAAACCCAGCAATACAGATTGTTGGCCTACAACCGGCTGAAGGCGCCAGTATTCCGGGCATTCGGCGTTGGCCGGAAGCTTACCTGCCCGGTTTTTTTGATAAAAGCCGTGTCGATCAGATTATCGATATTACTCAGGACGATGCATTAACAGCAATGCGTCGCTTAGCGCGTGAAGAAGGCATCTTTGCCGGCGTTAGCTCCGGCGGCTCTGTGCATGCCGCGATACAACTGGCCGAGCAGCATGACAATGCCGTTATAGTGGCGATTATTTGCGATCGCGGAGATCGTTATTTATCTTCCGGAACTTTTTGATTGATGCACCAAACCGTTGCGGCAAACTACTACGAGCAGCGGCTTGCATTTCACCTTGGCTATTGGCATAGTGCGCAAAAGCCACAACAGGTCAGACCACAATGAGCCAGATAAAACCGAATAAACTGCAGCGAATCGTTACCAAATGCTACAAACTACCAAAATCGCTACAGGCCTTTGCGCTAAGCACGGTATTTGGCCGGGTGATTAAATTTGCTGGCACTGCTGGGGTTGAAGTACTGGAATTGAAAGGCTCCCGCTCAGTCCTACGACTTAAAAACCGTAAAAAAGCGCAAAACCATATTGGTTCAGTACATGCCGCCGCCACAGGTTTATTGGCCGAATCTGCTACCGGTTTTTTGGTTGGCATTCATTTACCTGATAGCAAACTGCCGCTACTAAAACAGATGCAAATTGACTATGTTAAACGCTCTACCGGAGACTTAACCGCCGTTGCTACGCTTACAGAACAGCAAATTGCCGCCATGCATAGCGATGACAAAGGCGAAGTGACTGTCAATGTAACAATTACTGACAGTGCAAACATTGAACCAGTACAAGCGAAAATGACCTGGGCCTGGGTCCCCAAAAAGCGCTAAAACCCGTTAATACGCTGTGGTGTTAGGGGGTTAGTCTCAGTCTTTATCCCGTTCCAGAATTTTAGGCAGTTTGCGATGACGCTCTTTCGCCACCTGTATGGCATCACTAAATGCCGATGCCAGGATCCCGGTTGGCATCGCGATAATACACACCCCGGTTATTGCGGTGAAACCGGCTAACACCCGCCCCAACGCGGTTACCGGATAAACATCGCCATAACCCACTGTTGTCAGTGTGGCAACCGCCCACCAGGCACTGCGTAAAATAGAACCAAACGCCTCTGGCTGATGCGGGCCTTCCACCAAATAAAGTAGCGTTGACGACATCAACAACAACGCTGCGGCAAAAATAGCGCTAACCAGTAGCTCATATCCACGGCTACGAACCGCTTCTATAATGCAATCCATCGCCATGGAAAACCGCCCTAACCTGGCCAAACGCAACACCCGAATAAGCAATAACAACCGCAGTAATATCCCGCCGTTACCCAGATACACCGAAAACGCTACCGTTACCGCCAATAAATCAGCAATGGCCACAAAACTAAAAATGTAATGCCAGCGGCTTTTTACCTTTTCATTCTCTACACTCGTCCAAACCCGGGCTAAATATTCCAGCAAAAATATAGAGCCAAATATCAGCTCAGAATAACGAAACCAGTGCTCATTGCCCGTAACCACCATGGGCTCAGTTTGTAAAACCGCCAGCACAATACCGACAACAATCACCAGGGCGATAAACATATTCAGTAGCGTTAAGCCATCTTGCCGGCTAAGCTCCGGGTCTAACTGTATCGCCAGCTTGTGGCGCATAGCATGCCGTGATGATGCGGTCATAAGTTACCCAATGCTCCTTTAAGGTGGTTATTCGCTGGTGTTTTACTATGTCAGTTTTATAATACGTCACCTGCTCTATGTCGGCTAACCTTTTGTCTTACGAATACTTAGCATTACTTGCCGCGGCCTGCTGGGCGCTTGGCAGCTTATTGTCGGCACAGGCTGCAACGCATTTAGGGGCGTTTTGTTTTACCCGTTGGCGCATGCTGTGCGCAGGTTTTATGCTGTGGTGCATTGCCGCTTACACCGGCGGCTGGCAAAGTTTGTCGCTAAGCAATAGCAGCTTACTCATCGTTTCAGGGGTTATTGGTATTTTTATTGGCGACACCGCCCTGTTTGCCTCAATGAACCGCCTTGGCCCACGCCGCGCCGGCGTGTTGTTTGCTACCCATGCACTGTTTTCTGTAGTGCTGGCGTATTTCTTCCTTGGCGAAACCCAGTGGGGCTGGACACTTATCGGCAGCAGCCTGCTGGTTAGCGGCGTAATGACAGCGATATTTTTTGGCAAACGTAAAACCGAACTGCACGCCTGGGAGGCCAACCAAAGCCAGCTAAAAAGCGGAGTCGCGCTGGGTTTACTGGCCGCGCTGTGCCAGGCCGTGGCCACCTTAATGCTAAAGCCATTGATGGAAACCAGTATCGACGCCGTCTCTGCCAGCGCCGTACGCATGACAACCGCCTTTGTGTTGCATCAGGTTATTTTTATGTTGGGCTTTCAGGTTGCGCGCGCTTATTTACCGATGACCAAACAGGTATTTTTACTGGTACTCACTAACGCGGCATTATCAATGGTGCTGGGAATGACATTAATACTACAGGCATTGCGTCACGGCGATGCCGGTATGGTGGCGGTGTTATCCTCTGTTAGCCCGGTATTAGTACTGCCGCTACTCTGGCTGGTATATAAGCGCAGCCCGGCTTGGGGTGCCTGGCTGGGGGCTGCGCTTACTGTCGCGGGTACAATGCTGATATTACTCAAATAATGAGATGAACAAATAACAGCAGCAGCCTCCTGCCACTTAACCACAGCAGCTGAACACTGCCTGAAGTTATCACTTGCACCTAATGATTAATTAGTAGACAATTGCCTGAAAAAGTGACAAGTGTGTTGTTTACAATGAACGAGTGTATCCGGTTTATTACCAGATAGCTGCGCTCCGGCTCAACGCAACTGGTTGTTATCTTCAGCCCGCATTTCAGAATTCATTTCTCCCGCTACGATTAAGTTGTAGCCCGGCAATAAACTCTGAAAACACAGATTAGCAAGCCGCCGTGGTTGCACCTCAAAACCGGAATATACCACTATGAAAAATACTTTGTTGAGGAAGCTCGGTGCTCTGCTTACCTCTTTTAAGATAGCCAAAAGCAAGAATTCTCTGGTTTGCTATATTGTTTTGAGTGCCGCAATGGCAATCATGACCCCAAATTTGTATGCAGCTGCTTTTGTCGATGATATGACCAACTCTGGTGAAAACGCTGATAGCCTTAATCGCACTCTTAGCAGTACCTCTTTCACTTACACGTTCACTAATGACGGCGACGGCCCTGCTGCGGGTGGTGGACTTGCATTCGATGCATTTGGAGCAGGCGGCACCGCGGGTATGACTCTTTTGTCCTCGACCTTTAATACAGGTACAACTGAGCGCGTAACCATCAGGCGCACAGATCTGGCCGATTTTGTATTTACCAGTATTTACATCGATAATCCGGGGGGGAACCAAAACGTCACTGTAGGCGGCTATCTGGATGGAGCGCTTGTGGGGTCAACCCAGAACTTCGCTACAGGTACTACAACGCTAAACTTTGGCAGCATCCTAGTGGATGAAGTCAGGTTGACTTCTACGGATTTTTTTGGGTTGGCTATTGATAATTTTACAGGGAATACTACTCCTCCTGATTCCACCCCTCCCACCATAACCTCTGTTAATTCCAGCACTGCCAATGACACCTAAAAGGTTGGTGACTCAATCAGCATCCAGGTAAACTTTGACGAGCCAGTCATCGTAACTGGCACGCCGCAACTTACACTGGAAACCGGCGCAACAGATCGTACGATTAATTACGCTAGCGGCAGCGGCTCAAGTACGCTGACCTTTTCTTACACGGTACAAGCCGGCGATAGCACGGCAGATTTAGATTACAGCGGCACGGGAGCCCTAACACTTAACGGCGGCACGATTAGAGATGCCGCGGCCAACAATGCCAACCGGACACTGGCAAGCCCCGGGGCAGCCAACTCCTTGGGCGCCAATAAAGCTATTGTTATTGATGGAGTTGCACCAACTGTGAGTAGCGTTAGTGTTCCTGCGAACGCAACCTATATCTCAGGCCAGAATTTAGATTTCACGATTAATTTTAATGACAATGTGACGGTCAATACCGGAGGCGGTACACCACAATTATCCATTACTGTTGGCGCGACAACTCGTCAAGCAACCTATCAAAGTGGTTCGGGAACCAGTGCATTATTATTCCGTTACACCGTTCAAGCGGGAGAGTCTGATTCCGATGGTATTGCTGTCGGCACTTTGAGTGCGAATGGCGGTACCTTACGTGACTCAGCTTCTAATGATGCTAACCTGACCCTCAATAGTGTGGGGGCAACAACCTCGGTATTTGTTGATGCAACTGCGCCAGCAGTTACGTCCGTCACTGTTCCGTCTAATGCTACTTATACCGCAGGACAAAACCTGGATTTCAGCATTAACTTTAATGAAAACGTCACCGTTAATACCGGAGGCGGTACACCACAATTATCCATTACGGTTGGCGCGACAACTCGTCAAGCAACCTATCAAAGTGGTTCGGGAACCGGTGCTTTATTATTCCGTTACACCGTTCAAGCGGGAGAGTCTGATTCCGATGGTATTGCTATTGGAGCCTTGAGCGCCAATGGCGGCACCTTACGAGATGCCGTAAATAATGATGCCACGCTAACCTTAAATAGCGTAGGAGCAACCACCGGCGTGTTGGTTGATGCCGCAGCACCTACTGTGGCTTCTGTTTCCGTACCGGCCAATGCGACTTACATTAGCGGGCAAAACCTTGATTTTACGATTAACTTTAGTGAAAACATTACGGTAAACACTGGCGGAGGTACACCGCAATTGGCCATTACCGTCGGCGCGACAACTCGGCAAGCCACTTACATTAGTGGTAGCGGTACTTCGGCGTTACTGTTCCGCTATACCGTGCAAGCTGGCGATAGCGACACGGATGGTATTAGCATTGGCACCCTGGCTGCCAATGGCGGCACCTTGCGAGATGCCGTAAATAACGATGCCACGCTCACGTTAAATAGTGGAGGGGTAACCACCTCCGTGTTGGTTGATGCCTCAGCACCTGCTGTGGCTTCTGTTTCCGTACCGGCCAATGCCACTTACGTCAGTGGGCAAAACCTTGATTTTACGATTAACTTTAGTGAAAACATCACGGTAAATACCGGCGGAAGTACACCGCAATTAGCCATTACCGTCGGCGCGACAACTCGGCAAGCCACTTACATAAGTGGTAGCGGTACCTCGGCGTTACTGTTCCGCTATACCGTGCAAACTGGCGATAGCGACACGGATGGTATTAGCATTGGCACCCTGGCCGCCAATGGTGGCACCTTACGAGATGCCGTAAATAACGATGCCACGCTCACGTTAAATAGCGTTGGGGCAACCACTGCCGTGCTGGTTGATGCGGTAGCGCCTGATGTGCCTTCGGTACCCGATCTTACGACAGACTCAGATACAGGAGCATCCAGCACCGACAATATCACCTTTGACACCACACCTACTTTTGTTGGTGTTGCAGAAGCCAATAGCACTGTTAGCCTGGCTTCTTCCGTTGATGGCCCCTTGGCCAATACTACTGCAGATGGCTCAGGTAACTGGTCGTTAACCAGTGGCGTATTATCTCAAGGCAACCACAACATTATCGCACTAGCCGCTGATACTGCTGGCAATACATCAGTGGCATCCGCTGCGCTAAGCATAACCATTGACACCACAGTACCTGCTATTAACTATGCCGCTTTTGACCAAAATCAGGTAACCACCGAAAACCAGACAGCACTGAGTGTAACGCTTAACGGTGCAGAAACTGGCACCACGGCCAGCTATAGCATTAGCAGTAGTGGTGGTGGCACCGCAGTAACAGCGTCTAATCTGGCAATTACTGATGCTGCACAACAATTTACCGGCATAGATCTATCCGGTCTGGCTGACGGTTCAATTACACTTAGCTTTACACTGACAGACACCGCAGGTAACACCCGGAATGTTTTGAATTATCTGACCAAGGATTTGTCAGCACCGGTAAACAATGTGCCGGCCTCGGTAAGTGTTAGTACCGTAGACACGCTACCGTTTGTCGGCGCCAATCTTATCAGCGTAACCGAAACCAGTGATCTAACTACCGTGCTTAGCGTCAGTAGCGGCAGTTTTTATGTCGACGAAGCTGCTGCAGCCTGCATGACCATTACCGGCAATAATAGCGGCAGTGTGTCTATTCAAGGCCTGTCAGCAAACGTAAATGATGTGCTGGCCACGCTGGTTTACACCCCGGATGGCAACGGTGACTTCACTATATCTGTCACATCTACCGATGCGTTCAGCAACAGCGATACTGATAATATCGCCCTGACGGTTACGGCTACCACCCTACTGGCAACATCACCGTCAGACACCGGTCTGGATGCCACCATAGACACCGACTTTGATACTGACAAAAACGACGGTGATGGCTTAAGCCTGCGTGAAGCGCTGCATTATGCGCGCAGTGGCGATACCATTACTTTTGATTTTGATAACAGCACCGCCGGTAACCAGGGCGGCACGATTAACTTAGGTGGCAACAACCCTCTGGTAATGGCGCAGAGTGGTGTGACGCTGGATGGCGATACAGATAATAACGGCACAAGAGATGTGACTATTTTCGGTGGAAACAATGGCCGCGTGCTAACCATGAACGCCAATGTCACCGACATTACCATTGAGTCGATGGCCCTAACGGGCGGCTCTGCCGCTTCTGGCGGTGCAATTTACATGGACGCTGGTAGCAGCCTAACTACAAAGAACGCCGAAATCAGCTACAACAATGCTATTTCTGGCGCGGCAGTTTATGCAGTGCAGGGCGCAAGCCTGACGCTTATCAATTCGAGATTAAGCGGAAACAATACTGACTCACATGGTGGCGCTATTTATCTGGCAGACAACGCTACCGTGCTAAACCTGATTAACAGCACCTTATCGGGTAACTATACCTCAGGCGAGAGCGCGCAAGGTGGCGCTATTTATGCGCTGAACGGCGCTACGATAAACACAGTAAACAGCACACTAAGTGGCAATAGAACAAATGGCGAGTTTTCTGCCGGCGGTGCGGTGCGTCTTAGTGATGCAACAGGTAACTTCTACAACAGCACCATTGTGGGTAATGCAGCGGTAGGCACCACCGGTGGTGTCTCGGCCAATAGCACGGTGAATTTTGTTAATACCGTGGTGGCCGGCAATATGGCCGGCACCGGCGCGACGGCGGGCAATAACGGTTCAGCATTAGCAACCGGTGGTACGCTGGCAGACACCAGTGGGCCGGTGACCAGTGCCATTAACAGCTACTTTAGTAGTTTTGTTGATATTGTCAGTGATACCAACAGCTTAAACAACCAGGGTACTGACAACCTGCTGCTGGGCAACCTGGCCTTTAACGCCGCAGGTAAGGTACTTACCCACCGCCCATTAAGCGGTAGTGCCTTAGTGGCAGCTGGCAGCAATGCTAACCTACCGCTTGATACGTTCGATTTGGATAACGACACCAACACTGCCGAGGCATTACCCGTAGATGCCAATGGCAGCACGCGTATCAGCGGTATTGTTGATATTGGTTCTGTTGAAGGCAATGCAACGCCTGTGCTGAGTAATGTTGACGGCGGCTTTAACTATGTTGAAGGTGACGTTGGCGTGCCGATAGACAGCAATGCCACGGTAAGCGATGCCGAGTTAGACGCACTTAACGGCGGCGCCGGAAATTATAGCGGCGCTCAGCTTATTCTGGTACGCCAAGGCGGCGCGATAACTACAGATATCTTTGGCTTTAACGATGACAATGGTATCAGCTTAGCTGGTAACACCCTGCTGAAAAACGGTCAAAGCATTGCCAGTGTGAACAGCAGTGTTGTGGGTCAACTTAGCTTAGGCTTTACCAACGCAAACGGCGAAACGCCTACCAGTGCCGATGTTGATGCAATATTGCAACAACTTACGTTTAGCTCCAGCAGTGATGAGCCAGGCAGCGATGCCAGCATCAGTATTACCTTTACCGATGACGAAGGCGCCAGTACCAATGCAATTGCCATACTCACTATTACCGATATTAATGACCCACCGGTGTTTACTGTTACCGCGTTAAACCCAAGCTATACCGAAAACGGTGCTGCGGTTGCAATATTCAGTAACGCCAGTGGTAACGCGGTAGAGTTCAGCCAGACTATCGAAGGCTTTTATCTGAGCATCACCAACGTGGTGGATGGTGAAAATGAAATTCTAAATATCTACGGCGAAGAGTTACCTATGGTAGTGCGCCAGGATATTGCGTCGATAGGTGCAACACCATTGGACGTGGGCCGACCATTAAACTTCGACGTTAGCTTTGTTGGTACTACGGCAACTATTTATATCGGCGCAGCAGACATCGATCCGGCAGATATGCCCGCGGTAATTAACAGTATTACCTATAGAAATACCAGCGAAAACCCCGGTGCAGCAGATAGAATTGTAACCTTAGTTCGCGCCCTGGACAGTGGTGGTTCTAACAATGGTGGCTCTAACAGTGGCATGATCAATATCGCTTCTACTATCACGGTAAATGCGGTTAATGATGGCCCTGCGATTAGCGGTAGCCCGGCAACCACCGTGGTACAAGATGCATTTTACAGCTTCACGCCAACCGCCAGTGATGTCGATAACGGTACCCTAACCTTTAGCATTAGCAATAAACCCGTCTGGGCCAGCTTTAATAGTGCCACCGGCGCCTTAACCGGCACACCGGGTAATGCAGATGTGGGTACTAGCACCGGTATCGTTATTTCGGTGTCAGATGGCGGCTTAAGCGCGGCTCTGCCAGCCTTTAGCCTGACAGTGACTAACGTTAATGATGCGCCAACCATTAGCGGCACACCAACAACCATAGTTGCGCAGGATGCGACATACAGCTTTATCCCTACTGCAACTGATGCCGATCCCGGCACCACGCTAACTTTTAGCATTAGCAATAAACCCGTCTGGGCCAGCTTTAATAGTGTAACCGGCGCCTTAACCGGCACACCGGGTAATGCAGATGTGGGTACTAGCGCAGGTATCATTATTTCGATGTCAGATGGCAGCTTAAGCGCAACCCTGCCCGCCTTTAGCCTGACAGTAACTAACGTTAATGATGCGCCCACTATTAACGGCACGCCTGCAACACGGGTAACACAAGACAATGCTTACAGCTTTATGCCAACAGCAGAGGATGTTGATGGCGACGATCTAACGTTTAGTATCACTAACAAGCCCAGCTGGGCTGTTTTTGATACCGCCAGTGGCGCACTAACCGGTACGCCAACCAATACCGATGTTGGCATAACAACAAACATTGTAATTACAGTGTCTGATGCTGATTTAACGGCCTCGTTGCCTGCATTCAGCATTACCGTGGATAATACTAATGATGCACCCGTAATTAGTGGCGCGCCTGCAACCACGGTGGCACAGGATGCAGTCTATAGCTTTACGCCAACGGCATCCGACCCTGATGATGACAGCTTAACCTTTAGCATTGTTAACAAACCAAGTTGGGCAACCTTTGATTCTGCAACCGGCAGCATGACGGGTACCCCCACTAACAGTGATGTTGGCACCACTACCGCGATTGCTATCAGTGTGTCAGACGGCGAGTTTAGTGCGTCATTGCCGGTGTTTAACCTTACCGTGACTAACGTCAACGATACACCCGTAATTAGCGGTACGCCTGCGACGTCAGTGGTTAAAGACACCGCTTACAGCTTTGTGCCAACGGCCACCGATGCAGATGACGATACACTAACCTTTAGCATCACCAACAAACCCAGCTGGGCGGCCTTTGACACCACTACCGGCGCCTTAACCGGCACGCCGGTGGCGGCAGATGTTGGCACCACCACGGGTATTGTGATTAGTGTGTCTGACGGTACGCTATCAGCAGCATTGCCAGCGTTTAATCTGGAAGTCACCAGCGTCAATAGCGCGCCCGTAATTAGCGGTACGCCAGCCACGTCAGTGGTTAAAGGCACCGCTTACAGCTTTGTGCCAACGGCCACCGATGCTGATGACGATACACTAACCTTTAGCATCACCAACAAACCCAGCTGGGCGGCCTTTAATACTACTACCGGCGCCTTAACCGGCACGCCAGTGGCAGCAGATGTGGGCACTACCAGCGGTATTGTGATTAGTGTGTCTGACGGTACGCTATCGGCGGCATTGCCAGCGTTTAATCTTGAAGTGACCAGCGTCAACAGCGCACCAGTGATTAGCGGCATGCCGGCAACCACCGTGGCACAGGACACCGCCTACAGCTTTATGCCAACGGCAACTGACCCAGAAGATGATACGTTAACCTTTAGTATTACCAACAAACCAAGCTGGGCGGCCTTTAACACCACCACCGGCGCCTTAACCGGCACCCCGGTGGCAGCAGATGTTGGCACCACCACGGGTATTGTCATTAGTGTGTCTGATGGCACGCTATCAGCGGCATTGCCAGCGTTTAATCTTGAAGTCACCAGCGTCAACAGCGCACCAGTGATTAGCGGCATGCCGGCAACCACCGTGGCACAGGACACCGCCTACAGCTTTATGCCAACGGCAACTGACCCAGAAGATGATACGTTAACCTTTAGTATTACCAACAAACCAAGCTGGGCTGCGTTTGATACCACTACCGGCGCCCTAACCGGTACCCCAGTGGCGGCTGATGTGGGTACTACCAGCGGTATTGTGATCAGTGTGTCTGATGGCTCGCTGTCAGCCTCGCTGGATGCATTTAACATAGAAGTCACCCGTGTGAATGCAGCCCCTGTTGCAACAGATGATAACCTGATACAGACATTCACTGTCGATGGTGTCTATCTGCTGGATGTACTGGCCAATGACACCGACGCCAACAGCGACACATTAAGCATCACGGCTGCTAAAACCAGCATTGGTCAGGTAGTGATACTTAACGGTCAACTGCAGTTAACCGCGCCTGAGAACTTCAGTGGTAATGTCTCACTGAGCTACAGCATCAGCGACGGCGAACTAAGCGATAGTGCCAACGTAACCGTGCTTATTGACGGCAGTAACCCGGCAGCACCGGTGATCACAGTACCTGCTGACTTAACCGTAAATGCCACCGGCTTGTTCACTAAAGTCGATTTAGGTGTGGCAACGGCAGTGGATAGCAATGGCAACCGCATTGCAGTCTCACTGCTAAACGGCACACCATTGTTTGCACCGGGTACACACCAGTTGTATTGGCAAGCAAGCGATGCAGCAGGCGTTCGCAGCACTGCAACCCAGTTGCTACAAGTTAAACCACTGGTCTCGTTAAGTAAAAACCAAGTGGTTATCAATAACAGCAGGGTCTCGTTCAGCGTGTTGCTAAATGGCAAGTCGCCTAGCTATCCGGTTAATGTCGCATACACCATTAGTGGCTCAGGCGCTAACTTAACCGATCACAACCTTACTGCAGGTGAAGTACAAATTGTGTCAGGAACACAGGCGACAGTCAGTTTTGACGTGTTTGCCGACCTCACAACAGTCAGCAGTAAAGAGATTGTGATTACACTAGATAGCAGCCTGAATCGTGGTGCAACAAGCAGAACTGTGATAAGCGTAGTGGATGAAAACTTAGCTCCCGCTTTAAGCCTAACCGCTAGCCAGCAAAATGTTCAGCGCCTGCTGTTTGGCAAAGATCAGGGTGTTGTTACCGTAACAGCGGTGGTGGCAGATCCTAATCCGGGCGATAGCGTAACTACCGTTTGGCAAGCCGATGCCGCACTGGTAAATCAGGCAGGCAGCAGTAATCAGTTTGTGTTTGACCCGGCCAGCCTTGGCGCAGGTGTGTATCGCCTGGCGATAACCGCTACCGACAATGCCACGCCAGCGCTTAGCAATACCAGTGAACTGTATCTGCAAATCAGCGATACCCTGCCGGTATTAACCGACGCCGATAGCAATAACAACCTTATACCCGACAATGTTGAAGGGCTGGGTGATGCCAACGGCAACGGAATTGCGGATTATCTGGACCCGGGCTTTGATTGCAACGTTATCCCTGAGCAATTGGCTATCATCAACGCCTTTGTGGCTGAAGGTGAGCCAGGCATTTGTCTGCGTAAAGGCGCTACAGCCGCCATCGGCAATGGCGGTGGTATTGAGCTCTTGGATGGCGACCAACAATGGCTGGAGCCAGATATGCAAGCCGATAATATCGGCGGCGTATTTGACTTTATCCTGTTAGGCCTGCCAACGGCTGGTGACAGCTTCAGTATTGTGTTACCTCAGCGTCAGCCGCTGCCATTGAATGCCGTGTATCGTAAGTACACTGCAGAAAACGGTTGGGCTAACTTTGTCAGCAACGCCAACAATGGCCTGTTTAGCAGTGCCGGTGAGCCGGGATACTGCCCACCACCGGGTGACAGTAGCTGGCAGAGCGGCTTAACCGCCGGACATTGGTGTGTGCAGCTGACTATTGAAGATGGCGGACCGAATGATGCAGATGGTATTGTTAACGGCAGCATTGTTGACCCGGGCGGTGTAGCAGTATTAGTTAGCAGTAACGCACGACCGGTTGCCGTTGATGACAACTACACCCTGCTGTGGAATCAGCCGCATCTGCTAAATGTATTAGCGAATGACAGTGATGCAGACAATGATAACTTAATCATCAACCTGGCCAGTGCGTACTTTGGTACTGTCACTATCAGTGAAGATGGCCAAAGCCTGTGGTACACGCCGGATAATGACTTTATTGGCCCGGATACCTTAAGTTACAGTGTCAGTGATGGTCAGGGCGGCAGCGGCAGTGCCACAGTTAACGTGTCGGTGTACTACAACCGCGCGCCCGTGGTGAATAACCTTAGCGTCAACACCGACGATAAAACCGCCATTGTGATTGATGTGCTGGCCACAGCAACCGATGCTGATAACGATACACTCACCATTGCAACCGCCACGGCAACACAGGGCGTGGTGACCATTACCCCAGAGCAAACCTTGCGTTATGTTCCGCGCACCGGCTTTGACGGTAATGACACCATTAGCTTTACCGTCAGTGACGGCCGTGGTAACAGCAGTGCAGCTACCGTGACAGTTACCGTAAAAGCGTATGAGGTGATTACTGTGGTGAATAAATCGTCTGGCGGTACATTCAATGGCTGGCCGTTGTTACTGTTGTCTATGTTGCTGGTGCTGCGTCGTAAGCCAGGCGTGGCGGTTATTGCCACCTTACTGAGTGCCTTAAGTTTTAATGCCCAGGCCAATTGGAGCCTTGATGGTTTTATTGGCCAAAGCAAGGCGAAGCAAAGTAGTGCCCAATTGCAAAGCCGCTTACCGGACAATGTAAGCTTACTGAGCCTGGATAACAGCGACACCAGTTGGTCGCTGGGGGCCAGTTATGCCTTCAATGACCAGCTGGCGGTACAAGCCTATTATGTCGACTTAGGCGATACCTCAGTTGCATTACAAGCTGAAACCTTAACGCCCGAACAATTGCACCAGACTATCGCCAACGTGGGCCCCATACTGGCCGAAGGCGCTCGTCTGGGCGCGTCTTACCGCTTTTGGCAATTCAATAACTGGCACCTCGCCGCGCAAGCGGGCGTGTTTAGCTGGAAAAGCAGCCAAACCAGTCAGGCAGGCACCGCCGTTATCAACAATAAACATGACGGCACTGATATCTACTGGGCGCTAAACACCGGCTATCGCATCAGTGACAAGCTCACCGCACAAGCCAGCTTTACCCGCTATAAGCTCGACCGCAACAACGCAGACAATCTGATGTTGGGCGTGAGTTACTCGTTCTAATCACCAACACCGGAGGCTCTGCCTCCGGTGTTGTTAGATACTAATACGCTACTAAGCCCGCAACCAACATTGCATTTTAGGGTAACCATCGGCTTGTCCGGCAGGCAGGCACAAGCCATACCAGCTTAACAACGGGTGACCAAAGCCCCCCTGCTCACAAAACGCCGTGATATAAGCAGCTGAACTACCTTTATAACCATCAGGATGAAACAAAAACTCTGGAGGTAACTGCAAGGCCATTAATGCAGCCCAGGACCAGGCAATAGCCGCCATTTCTTCAGCCGCTCCCTGGCCAGCAGATATTCTCACATCATCCTGCAGAAAGTGCCGGCTAGCTGTCGGCATTATCGCAATATGGCCGGCTTCATGCAGCAAATCTCCCGGATTCGCCAGTTGCTCTGGGGCAATACGCAAGCAACCATTTTCAATCTGAACTCCTGGTAAAAAACCCGCCTTTTGCAACGACTGAAACTTCCAGTTAATACCAATAGTGTTGAAAAAATCTAATATTTTACGCAGTTCATCGGTCATCATTACAGTCCCGGTCAATTGATCTGAAAACGAGTAGCTTTATTAGTACTTTTTTCTGTTAGCCTATATTTTTATAAAATAAAGTTAACTAATTAGCCGTGTATATTTGCATATGCAGCAGAAACTCAGCGTGTTACCACTCTTTTACTCAAGCTACTGAAGGCGTCAGATAAATGCGTTTGCATAAGGGGCTTAAACCAATCGCCCCGAAATGAAAAGGCCTGATCCACATTACCAAGCTGGTATTGGATAACATGGTCAATAATGAACCAAAGGAGTCAGTTTATGCAGGATGAAGTCGTTAGTTGCCCACAGCTGAACAAGCAGCTGCTGGCACAGTTTTCCAGCGGGATATTACAATGTCAGGGGGCTGATGATGCCAGACCTTTGGTTATTTCACTGCTAAATTCACTTTGCCAACAGCTAAGCCTGGAGTTGCATCCTGATCAATATAAAGATGAAGACTTTACTCTTACTCCTTGCGGTAAAGCTGTATCGCCAACCACTGCAGCCCAATGCGCCGAAGACATTGAACGCAGCCGGGTCTTTATACAAGCTATTTATGCGGCGGTGCAGGAACGTCTGACATCAAAACGGCCCATACAGGTTTTGTATGCTGGCACAGGTCCGTTAGGTTGGCTGATATTACCTTTGCTTAGCGTATTCAATGCGCAGCAGCTTCAGGTAACAGCTTTGGATATTCACCCGTTCTCCCTCGACAGCTTTCGTAGTTTATGTAAAACACTTGACGTGGAAGACAGAATTACAGCCTGGGTATGTGCCGATGCAACCGTCTGGCAGCCTGACTCTGGCGTTAGCTATGACATCATCTTGTCTGAAACGATGAATCAGTTTTTAGAACAGGAACCTCAGGTACAAATTTTTGTTCATTTGCAGCGCTACCTGAAAGACGACGGCTGCCTTATCCCACAACAAGTATTGCTGTCGGCAGAACTGGAGTGGCAACACCAGCAACAACTGCGAAAGCATAAATTAGGACCCGTGTTTTGTTTGGATTTGCAAAGTGCTAAAGCGCTAGCTCAAGGTCAAAACGGTTTATTACAAAGCCAATTACCCTTACCTGAGTTTGAGCCTGGCCCTGTAGACATTAAATTGTGTACTGAAATTCAGGTGTATAAGCAGTTTTGCCTGGTAGAAAAACAAAGCCAGCTTACCTTAGCAAAATATCGTAAGCAATTGCTGATCAAACCAGGCTCTGCACTGGAGTTTAGTTATCAAACCGGGCAACTACCGGTATGGGAATTAAGTTATCAAACTCCGGAATTTGAGTTAGCAGGTAGCGATGATTTAAGCGTCGAAGGACTATTCCATTTCTACCGGTTGTGGCAAAAAATACAGATCAAAAAGTTGAAACGTCCCACTGCATTACCGGCGGACGAATGGTTAGTCGACAGAGCATTGTTAGATTTGGCAGGCTTAGGCCTGCATCCGGGTTTGCAGCTGCTGTATCGCTGCGACAGACTGTCTGAGTTACAACAGGAGATACGCAAGCTCTCACTTAGCGCGAAACAAAAGCAACACATCAACCAACACTTACTCGGCCTCAGTGCTGGTGAGCAACATAAAGAAATACCCTCGGTATTGTCAGAACAAAAACTGGCTTTTTGGCAGCAACAGGGGTATCTGGTGATTCCCGGCGTACTAACAGCTGAGCAATGCGCACAAAGCCAAGCCGCTATCTGGCACTATCTTAAAGCTACGCCTGAGCATCCTCACAGCTGGTACCAACATTTAGATTTGTGTGAAAAAATCATGTTGCCGCTGTTTCGTCATCCAGCGTTAGATGCCAACCGCAAAGTGCCCCTGATAAGGCAAGTCTTTGAACAACTTTGGCAAAGAACCGATTTAGTTATGAGCACTGACAGGGTAAGTTTTAACCCGCCACAAACCGCAGAATGGAGATTCCCGGGGCCAGATTTGCATTGGGATATGCCACTTCGTGTTCCTGTTGAGTTTGCAACTCAGGGCTTAATTTATTTAACAGATACCACTGAGCAACAAGGGGCTTTTTGTTGTGTGCCTGGTTTTCATTTACAGGCCGAAGACTGGATAAACAGCCAAAATAAAACGGAGTTTGAGTTACAGCAACAGCAATGGGCAGACTGGCCGGTGAAAGCTATTGCTGCCAAAGCAGGAGACTTGATTGTCTGGCATCACGCGTTGCCTCATGGGGCAAGCACAAATACCACAAACACACCGCGCATGGTGCATTACATCAATTGTTACCCGATAAAAAGTGAAGCCTGAATGCAAGACAAATCAACAATGTACTGGCAGTTGTTGCATAACGAAAGCAGTTAGAACAGCCGCTGCAGCACAGCAAACAACTACTTGCATATTGTTTGGCGCGCGAAATAACCTTAGCGGAACTACAACAAATCGAAGATGGGCTGAATTTGCAGTATCTGGCCATTGCGACACCAGATTTGAAATCCTGCGATTGAAAAGGTGCTTCGCAGCGCCTTTGCTTTATCTACTGCGACGAATGGTCAATACTGGCATAACCCCCCTACTATAACGTGTTACAGAGGCGTCAATGACATTACTTAGTAAGCTAACTCCACTGCAACGTACCGGCGGATTACTGTTGTTAGTCTTCGCGCTAGCCGTTGGAATTTACAGCGGCGTATTACAGCAACGCGTGGTAAACCCAGCACTGGCGCCGTTAGACCAAAAAGCGCAGGCCGCGTTACAGCACAGTTTAGTGCTCAGTAGCGCGTCTTTCGCTACTGCACGCTTAATTGACCGCGGCATTGCTTTTGTTTCTGAAGCTGAAGTGGGCGTAGGCGTTGCCAGTGTCAAACCCGGGCAGTTGTTAAAACCGCTACAAGATATGGCCGTGCGTTACTCTGATTTAATGGTTGTCGCGATGACATCCATTGGCCTGCAGTTGTTTTTATTAGAGTTTGGCAAACTCGCCGCACTGCCGCTGTTTGGTAGCGGTATTGCATTATGTCTGGCGGCAACTTTATTTGGCTCTGTCGGTTGGCGTAAAACAAGTACTTACTTACTGCGTATTTTTATCGCGTTGCTACTGCTAATCCGGATTGGTGTGCCGCTGGCAGCTTTTGGCGTTTCTGCATTGTCTGACTGGGTATTGATGCCGCAACGCATTGCTGCTGAGGCGGCACTCAGTGGTGAAACCCTTGCCTTGCAACGGTTAGACCAACCCTTGCAAAGCAACAAAGAAGGCTCACTTAGCTGGCTACGGCAAATGGCAACCCAAGCCAACGATATGTTTGCGGCTGTAAAAAGCTTTTTCGATGAAATGGTAGAAAAGCTGATTCAACTTATCGTGGTGTATAGCCTGCAAACCCTGGTATTTCCGTTATTGTCATTGTGGATTTTGTGGCATTTAGGCCGCTGGTTTGTGCAGCGACCGCTGCACGACATAACACCACCACCGGCATCAGCACCAATACGACGTTAACCCTTATGACTAAGTGCATACGTATGCAGCAGAAATCTGCCTGCAAGCTGTAATACACTCAGTGGTTAAGTATAAAAATAACACTATACAGGGTAGATTTATGCGTAAAACCGCCACCATATTGATGCTAAGTGTCGCCTCCAGCCTGCTGCTGTCGTGTGGCCAGGCACCACAGCAAAGCACACCAGCAGATGAGGAACGCACTGTGACGCCAACCACAACTGGCTCAAAGGTAGTGGTATATCAAGTGTTTACCCGTTTATTTGGCAACAAGAACACCACCAACGCCCCTTGGGGTACACTACAACAAAATGGCGTAGGTAAGTTTGCTGACTTCACGCCTGAAGCTTTAAATGCGATTAAAGCCATGGGTGTGAGCCATATTTGGTACACCGGCGTACCACACCACGTATTAGTGCAAGATTACACCGCCTTTGGCATTAGTAACGACGACCCGGATGTGATTAAAGGCCGTGCGGGTTCACCTTATGCGGTAAAAGACTATTACAACGTTAACCCGGATTTAGCCCTTGACCCGGCCAACAGGCTGGCCGAATTTGAACAGTTAATTGCCCGTACTCATCAGCACGATATGAAAGTGCTGATTGATATTGTGCCAAACCATGTTGCCCGTGCGTACCAATCAATGTCTACCCCTGATGGTGTAGCTGATTTTGGCGCCAACGATGACACCAGCGTTGCCTATGCCCGCGACAATAACTTTTACTATGTACCTGATCAGGCGTTTAGCGTGCCACAGTGGCCCGCAGACTATAAGGTACTGGGCGGTGAAGCGCATCCGGCTGTTGACGGCAAGTTTAACGAAGTGCCCGCAAAGTGGACAGGCAATGGCTCGCGCGCCGCACAGCCCGCGTTTGATGACTGGTACGAAACGGTAAAAATTAACTATGGCGTAAAACCAGACGGCAGCTTCGACTTCACGCAACTGCCCGCAGAATACGCAAGCAAAGACTGGCCAGCGCACTATGCGTTTTGGCAAGGCAAAACCGTGCCAGATTCCTGGCTTAAGTTTCGCGACATTACCCAATATTGGCTGGCTAAGGGCGTAGATGGCTTTCGCTACGACATGGCAGAAATGGTACCCGTTGAATTTTGGAGCTATTTAAACTCACATATTAAGCAAACCAACCCCGACGCCTTTCTGTTGGCTGAGGTGTATCAGCCCCATTTATACCGTGACTATATTCGCTTAGGCAAAATGGACTACCTGTACGACAAAGTGGAGTTTTACGATAGTTTAAAACGGGTGATGCAAGGTAAGGGCCCGACGTCGGCATTGGTTGAAACGCAACAGCGTATGGCCGACATTGAGCACCACATGTTGCACTTTTTAGAAAACCACGACGAGCAGCGTATTGCCAGCCCGGAATTTGCCGGGGATGCCCGCAAAGGCATGCCGGCGATGGTGGTGTCAGCAACCATTAGCACGTCGCCTACTATGCTGTATTTTGGCCAGCATGTCGGCGAGCCAGCGGCTACCGACGCTGGCTTTGGCAAGGCCAGCCGCACCACCATTTTTGATTACTGGGGTGAGCCACAACATCAAGCGTGGATGAACGACGGCAAATTTGATGGTGCTGCACTGTCTGCTGAAGCGCTGGCACTGCATAATTTTTATCAAACCTTGCTTAGCTTTACTGCCAGTGCACCGGCGTTAATGGGTGACTATGTAGAGCTACACAGCAGTAACCTTGCCAACAACACTGCCTATAGCGAACAGCAACTGGCATTTGCCCGTTACAACAACGAGCAACGCTTAGTTATCGTCAGTAACTTTAATGCGCAGCAATCCAGTCAGTTTGACTTACATATTCCCGCCACGCTTATGACAAACTGGCAGTTGGCCGATGGCCAACACCCATTACACGACAAGCTAAATGACGCAGCCTATACCTTGCAGGTAACAGACGGCGTAGGTAAGGTTGCGCTGCAACTGGCGCCATTAGCATCAGTAATTTTGGAGCTTTAACATGCGGTTACTTTTTGTTTTACTGGCACTGTGCTGCTCTGGTGCAACACTTGCGGCGCAATACCAACAGCATAGCCTGAACGGTAATCAGCTGAGTATTAATACCGATGAAGGTCAACTAAGCCTGACCTTCTTTCAAAGCGATGTGGTAGAAGCCTTTTATCAGCCCACCGGCGTAAAACAGTTACCGTCGTTTTCTATCAGTCAACAGCCTGAGCCTGTAACACTGAATATCAGTGAAACAGCCAGCCAGTTAACCCTGGCCAGCGACAGCTTAAAGGTAACAATAGATAAAGCGCCCATTAAGCTGAGCTATTATCGCGCCGGTAAGTTACTCCTCAGCGAAGAGCAAGGCTATGTACAGCAACCAGAGCAACAAAGCCATGGCTTTCGTTTTATGCTATCGCCGGACGAAAAACTGCTAGGTGGTGGCCAACGGGTATTAGGCATGAACCGGCGCGGCGAGAAGTTTCCGTTGTATAACAAAGCGCACTATGGTTACAGCACCCAGTCCAGCCAAATGTACTTTAGCCTGCCATTGTTAATATCTAGCAATAAGTACATGTTATTGTTTGATAATTCAGCTAAAGGCGAAGCGGATCTAGGCAACAGCCAAGCTGATATACTGCAGTTTAGCGCCGAAGGAGGCCGCAGTAGCTACGTTGTTGTCGCCGCAGACAGCTACTCCGAACTAGTAACCAACTACACCAGCTTAACCGGCCGCCAACCACTACCTGCACGTTGGACCTTAGGCAACTATGCCTCACGCTTTGGTTACCGCACGGAAACTGAAGCCCGCGACGTGGTAAAAAAATTCCGTGATCTAAGGCTGCCACTGGATGCCATTGTGCTGGACCTTTACTGGTTTGGCCCGGATATTAAAGGCCATATGGGTAATTTAGCCTGGGATCTCAATGCGTTTCCCAAGCCGGAGCAAATGCTGGCCGACTTTACCGCCGACGGCGTTAATACTATTTTGGTTACCGAGCCCTTTGTGCTCACCAGCTCAAAACGCTGGCAAGAAGCCGTAGCGGCAGGGGCTATTGCACCGGGCTTAGATGGCAAGCCTAAAACTTTTGATTTCTATTTTGGCAACACCGGCTTAATTGATGTGTTTAACCCTAAGGCCCGCGACTGGTTTTGGCCAATTTATCAGGGCTTAGCTGAGCAAGGTGTGGCAGGCGTTTGGGGCGACTTAGGTGAACCAGAAGTACACCCGGACGATACCGTGCACGCCATAGGCATGGCCAACGAGGTACACAACGCGTATGGCCATCAATGGGCTGACATGGTGTATAGCGGTATGCGACAGCATTTCCCCGCGCAACGGCCCTTTATTATGATGCGTGCAGGTAACGCCGGTAGCCAACGCTTTGGCATGGTGCCCTGGACTGGCGACGTTGAGCGCAGTTGGGGTGGCCTTAAACCTCAGGTTGAACTGGCGCTAACCATGGGGTTATCCGGCTTTGGCTATATTCATTCTGACTTAGGTGGCTTCGCCGGGGGCGAACAATTTGATGCTGAATTATATATCCGCTGGCTGCAGTATGGGGTATTTCAGCCGGTATTTCGCCCACATGCCCAGGAGCATATCGCGCCGGAAATGGTGTTTCACGATAAGCACACCATTGACACACTGCGGCCCTGGTTAAACCTGCGCTATCAGTTATTGCCCTACAACTATACCCTGGCGTACCAAAACAGTACCACTGGTATGCCGCTAATGCGCCCGCTGTTTTTTATGGCCGACGATTTAGCAAATATCACCGATTTAATGGAAGAAAAAAACAGCTACCTGTGGGGCGACGCCTTCTTAGTTGCACCGGTAACAGAACCCGGCGTAACAAGCTGGCCAGTGCAGTTACCCGGTGGTGTATGGTTTGACTATTTCTCTGGCCAGCGCTATGCCGGTGCTAACAAAGTGGAGCTGCCGGTAACACTGGATACGATACCCGTGCTGGTGAAAGCTGGTAGCTTTGTGCCGATGGCACCACTGGTACAAACAACGCGTGATTACTCCAGCAAAAAGCTGACGCTACATTACTACGCCGATGCCAGCGTAAACTGCGCCAAAGGCGAAATGTATGAAGACGATGGCAAAACACCAGACGCCGTAGCGAAAGGCCAGTTTGAGCTGCTGAATTTTTACTATCTGCAGCAAGATGAACAGCAAAAGTTTGAACTGCGCCGCAGTGGTGACTATGCCGGCAAACCTGAAAGCCGCGAACTCACACTGGTGGTACACAACCAAACCGCCACACCAGAGCATATCAGCGTTGATGGCCGTTATATTCAGTTGGTACCGCAGCAAGCGCGCTTTAACCGTATGCAAAATGTGGCTTGGTATGATAAGGCCAACCGTCAGCTTAAGGTAAAACTGGATTGGCAGGCAGACAAAGTGCAACTCCTTGTACAAAAGTAAAATACTACAACAGTGAGCTTGTCGTCTGGCGAACCAGGCTAATTTTTATTATGAGAGAGCCGGATTATTCCAAACCAACGTTAAAGCCCGGGATGGACTGCAACGAACCCATGGATGGGTTCACAGCGTGTTGGCACGAATAAACCGGTTTGTTTAGCCTAAAGCCAGTGTATAGGCTGATATCTGTGAATATTTCCATTACAATTAACTGCTTAAACAGCCATATGGATCCTTTACGTGTACAGCGCCGACTTCACGCAAAAACGCAAATTTATCGTTAAACTGGGCAAAATGCTGCATAAATACGGCACACCGGCTTATCGGCTTGAAGCTCACCTGCACGAGCTTGCGCTGCACCTTGATGTGAAGGCGTCCTATATTATTTCACCTACGGCCATGATCTTCGTTATTTGGACAGAAGGCCATGAGCAAGAATATACCCAAGCCGTGCGGGTTGAACCGGGCGGCATGGATTTAGGCGCACTATCGCGCACTGACGAGCTGGTTGACCAACTGTTGCAAGGCAAAGTAAGCGTAAATGAAGCTGATGCGCTGCTTGATGCCATAGATGCGCGCCCCAACCCCTATGGCAAATTACCCACGGCACTTGCCATGATGATGTCAGGCGGGGCTTTTGCCATGCTAATGGCCACCAGTTGGAATGACGTATTGTGGGCGTCTTTGCTGTCGCTTTTAGTCTATGGCTTTATGCTGTGGTCCGAACGCTCGCCCCGGTTAGCGCACATGTTAGAACCGCTGGTTGCCTTGTCAGCTGCACTTGCCGCCTGTGCCATTAGCCGTTATATCGACCCCGGTATTAATATTCGTTTAGTGGTGCTGTCCGCCATTATTGCGTTTATTCCCGGCTTGGCCCTAACGCTGGGCTTTGCCGAACTCGCCGCGCGCCATTTGGTGTCGGGCAATGCCCGTATTATGGACGCCATGATGCTGCTATTTAAGCTGTATTTTGGCGCCTTTGTCGGTATCGCTATTGGTTTTGCCCTATTTGGTCAGGTCGACTTTGTTAAACCAGAGCCAATATCACGTGACTTTGCCTGGCTAGCTATTGGCATTCTTGGCATCTCGCTAATGATTTTATTTAAAAGCCGTCCCAAGTACACCCTGTGGTCTTTGGCATCAGGCTTTATTGCCTATGCGGTAAGTGTGCAAGGCGCCGCATGGTTTGACTACACCATAGGCGCTTTTCTTGGGGCTTTCGCTGTAGGCATTTACAGTAACCTGTTTACCCGCTTAGCCAAAGCGCCAGCCGTTATTGTCGCTATGCATGGTCTTATTGTGTTGGTGCCGGGCAGTAAAACCTACATTGGCTTAAATTCGCTTATTTCAGGCCAGGATTTTGTAGTATCAACCGGGGTGGGCCAACAAACCTTCTTAATCTTTATGTCACTGGTCGCCGGGCTAATATTTGCCAACGTCGCCTTACCGCCATAGAAAAGCCTGTAATTAATCGAACTACCGCTAGCATATTGTGATGGCTTAATCGCTGCCGGCTAGCGGGTCAAACCCACACTGTTTGGCCAATACCTCGCCAATAAACACCCCACAAAAAACACAAATTGCATACCTAAAGTTAAAATATTTACTTTTTATCAACTTTTATCATTGCATTAACGCCCATCGGAACTTAACGTTTTACTCTTCCCTTTTGCAGGGTTTAGTAAAAACCACCTTTATATCAAGGAGAGCCAAGATGGTTAAAAGACGTCGTGAACTCACACCTAGCTGGTTGTATCGCAGAGTAGGCACCGATACCGTTTATGCACGCGACCGGGCGGGTCGCTATTTGTGTTACCGCGTAAACGGCCAGCAAGTACGACAAACCGGCACGGGCATTACCAGTCTGGGGCCTATTTATGGCCGGGTAGATTTTAGTAACAGTAGACGCTTTACCGGCCGCACCCGAAATCAGGGCGCACTGGCGGTGGCCTACAATACCAGTGTTCACAGAATAAGCAGCGGCTGGACGCCACTACCGCAAACCCGCCCTACCTCCCGCCGCCAAACAAATCAAGGAATGAGCCCCTGCATGCTGGCACTGACCGGAACGGCTCGCTCCGCCACGAGTTACGCCATTTGGTACGACGGCAATCATCCGCAACGGGGCATAAAAACCACATTGCAGTGGGAATGGTGTCATCTTCTGGCACATTCCATGGCAGGAGCCGACAACCAGACGAATATTGTCGCTGCGGTTAAAGGTAACAACTCTGAGCAATTGGCGATTGAAAGCGCACTGCAGATGTACCGCTGTGAAAATATGTTCGAAATGAATATTTCAGCGGCGTGTATCGATAACTTGCACGGTCGTCACTTGGGCAATGTGATTAAATATGAAATTCGCTGTCGCCATGGCGGCAACAATTATGTGCAATACCTAGACTGCCTGAATGCACCAAGGCCGTCAGCAATTCATTACTACAACATATTAGAAAGCGTGGCGTTATGGGCTAATCGCAAACTGGAAGCTGTGTCTAATCTCATGCACAATAATAGTGTTTCCGCTTCAGAACGCCGTTTAGTGTTAAATTACATCAATGATGATGTTTAAATCTGACACCGCTGTGCAATGAGCTAAAGTCAGCCATCACACTGCTGGCTGACTATGGCTCTACAACTGGTCAGGGCAGTTATTGAATACGTATGCAATACCATGGTTTGGCTTGCTACACACTGCTTCGATACTCTAGGGTTAAACCTTTGTTACTGTATCGGAAAAATTATGCGCCTGTTTTCTGCCCTGTGTCCGCTGTTTGCCGTTATAACCAGCTTATCTTTGTCCGCCGCCACCTTAAGTGTGACATCACCAGATGGCAATATCGAACTGATACTAGACGACACCCACCTTAGCTATAAGGTGCAGTTTCACGGCCAACAGGTCATAGCGCCTTCTGCACTGGGCTTTCGTTTTCTGCAGCTACCAGCGCTGGGGGAAGGCTATAAAATTACCGGCCATAGCCGCAATAGCGTGAACCAAAACTGGCAGCAGCCGTGGGGCGAACGTGCAACGGTACTAGACCAGCATAACGAATTAGCAGTAACGCTTAAGCACCCAGAGCGCAAAGCGCCTTTTACGCTGCGCGTTAAGCTGTTTAACGACGGCCTGGGCTTTCGCTACGAAGTACCGCAGCAAGGCGTGGCTAAGCTGGACATTATTGATGAGCTAACGGAATTTCGTATTAGCGACAGCAAACAAAGTACCGCCTGGTGGATACCTGGCCGCGGTTGGAACCGCTATGAAATGCTGTATCGCACTACAGCGCTAAACGAAGTCGACCGCGCCCATACGCCCTTTACCTTTAAACTGCCCAGCGGAGTGCATCTTAGTATTCATGAAGCAGCGTTGGTCGATTTTGCTGCCATGGTGTTGGATCAGCAACGCGACGGCGTACTTAAAAGCGATTTAACACCCTGGTCAGACGGTATCCGGGTAAAAACCAACGGCAGCTTTACCACGCCATGGCGCACTATCCAAATCGCCAATAATGCCGTTGGCCTGATAAATTCTGACCTTATATTAAATTTGAACGAGCCAAATAAACTTGGCGACGTTTCCTGGGTAAAACCGGGTAAATATGCTGGCATCTGGTGGGGTATGCACCTGGCGACCCAGACCTGGGGCAGCGGGCCTAAGCACGGCGCCACCACTGAGAATACTAAACAGTATATCGACTTTGCTGCCAAAAATGGTTTCGACGGCGTATTAGTAGAAGGCTGGAATATCGGTTGGGACGGCGAGTGGTTTTTAAACGGCGCGGTATTTAACTTTACTAAGCCCTACCCCGACTTTGATTTTGCTGCCATTAGCGCCTACGGCAAAGAAAAAGGCGTAAAACTGATTGGCCATCATGAAACCTCTGGCCATATCAGCAATTATGAAGCGCAAATAGCAGATGCCTACGACTTATATGCCAAACATGGCATTAGCCAAATAAAAACCGGCTATGTTGCCGACGGCGGCCAGGCGACACGAATAGATGAAAACGGTATAGAGCGCAAAGAGTGGCACGACGGCCAGTTGATGGTAAACCATTATCTGTATTCAGTGACTGAAGCAGCTAAACGCCAGCTTAGTATTAATACCCATGAACCCATCAAAGACACCGGCCTGCGCCGCACCTACCCGAACTGGCTTAGCCGCGAAGGCGCCCGTGGCCAGGAATATAACGCCTGGGGCTCACCACCGAACCCACCAGAGCATACGGCCATGCTACCGTTTACCCGGATGTTATCCGGCCCGATGGACTTCACGCCCGGCATTTTTAATTTGGCTTATAACGGGCTGGATGCAGAAAACCGCGTGCAAACCACACTAGCCAAACAGTTAGCATTATATGTGGTGCTGTACAGCCCCATTCAGATGGTGGCCGACTTACCCGAGCATTACGACGCCCACCCTGCTGCGTTTCAGTTTATTAAAGACGTACCCTCCGACTGGGCACAAAGCAAAGCACTGCAAGGCGAAGTCGGCGATTTTGTGGTATTCGCCCGCCAGGATAAACACAGCGATGACTGGTATGTTGGCGCGCTTACCGACGAAAAGCCCCGCACTGTTACGGTAAAACTGGACTTTTTACCGGCTGGTAAACGCTTTAGCGCGCAAATTTACCGCGATGGTAAAGACGCCGACTGGCGTACTAAACCGTACGAGATGATTATCGAGCAGCAAAGAGTAACCGACAACGACAGCTTAACTTTACCACTCGCCAGCAGCGGCGGCGCCGCCATCCGCTTTAAAGCAGAAAACTAAACCCACGCAAAACGTTCTACAAAGCGCTGAAAATCAGCGCTTTTTTCGTTAATCAACACACCGCAAGTTTGCCCCCACTTTCAACACCCATTTTATGCTTCGAGCAGGTAAGATGTAGTTGATTTAGTGAAAAATATTAGCTAGTTTAACAAAATGTAAATACTGGATATAAAGAAAATTTCCGTTTAAAAATAGGGACGCCTCATGACCAAGAATGAAGTTGAAGCTCATTTGCTTTTTAATAAAATGCAAAGAAAAGAAGCAATATTAGAGGAGTTTGAAAGGCTTCGTCCAAATTGGAAAGGCAGTGTAATCAGATTTGCTAGCATGGTTTTAGGTATAGCATTTTTAATCTTGATGTACCCAGAAATCATGCAGCAGCCTGTATTGTATGTTTTTTTAATACTTATTTTTGGTATGAGTGCCGAATTGCATGCAGAAAGCAAAAAAATCAATAAGCGTATAGATGCGTTGCACAGGTTGTTAAACGATGATGTATGACAAGGCGCTATTGTCGCCCCAAAGCTTTGCGTTAGCTGTGTTTCGGCCTCAAATCACATAAGGAAGATAAAATGAAAATTAAGGCAAGTTTACTGGTTACTACTTTACTGGCGTCGGTGTCATGCTTCGCGGCTGATACTTACCAAGTATCCACGTCTGTGTACTCTCAGGGCAAACTGGTTGCTTCTCCAACCATGGTAGTTGAGGCAGATAAAATGGCCTCAATCACTATGGATAATGGCTTCAGCTATAACCTTACAGTTAAACCAAACCAAGATGAAACCGCAGGTATTGTTGCTGCAGTTACCGTTGGTGATAGTACGATGAATCCTTCATTTACTGTTGCCTACGGTAAAGAGGCAACAATGGAAATTGGTGCTCAAAAACTGACGCTACTGGTAAATAAGGTTGGCAGCTAACAAGTTACTAAATTTCGTTCCGGCCACTAACATCGTGGCCTCCACGGGACTGGAATCGCGAGTTGCTCGCGTGAGTGGCGGGCGTTATAGCTAATTAAGATCTAGTCTTATAGACAACACTACAAGCCATCTTTCTAGCTTATAACCTTGCTGTTACGCAGGACAAGTATTCGATGATTACGTTATTCGCCCAGGCGATTGTTACTCTAACTGGGGTTTTTCTTCTTTGCCTGGCAGTGGCTTCGGTATTCAGGCCAAGACTAGCGGCGCATTTTCTGAATGGGTTTGCCAACTCTGCGCGGGCACATTACAGCGAAATCAGCCTAAGGCTGCTTGTTGGTGCGGCCCTTATACTGGCAGCCCCAAGCATGCATTTCTCCTACGTATTTAAGCTGTTTGGCTGGTTGATTGTTGTTACTAGTATGGTATTACTGCTATTGCCATGGCGTTGGCACCAGCGCTTTGCCCAAACTGTACTGCCACCACTCACCAAGCAGGTGTGGCTGTTTGCTCTGCTTTCACTACCCCTTAGTGTTGCACTTCTTTACGCTGTTCTATTTTAAATACTGGTGATTGCTACTCAATTCCTTACGCTAGACGCGATGATGTTTGTTACCTACGAGGAAAACTAGTTGCCCGGCTGAGTTTAAGCAAATTGAACTGCTGATTGAAAAAGCTTATTAGCTTCCACTACCGCCACACAAACTGCCATTTCCCTGCGTTACCGCCACTAAACGTTATCTGCTATAACCACTCACGTTTGGTGTTATAGTTTTGCCAGACTGATCCGGCATAAGGCCCTAACATGCACGTAGATAAAGCGAAAAAACGTATCGCCAAACTTATCAACAAAGGCTTTGGCGGTTACCCACAAATTGAATTGGCCTACTTTGGTGCTACTGAAGATTGTGCTACTGAAGTGGTAGTTAGTTTTGTCTTAACTGAAGGCGACGCACCGCAGCAACAGCGCTTTACCAGCACGCAAGATGTGCGCAACGATGAAACCATTCAATCAGTACTAATTAAAATTATCGACCGCGCTAACGCTGGCACAGTAACAGAAGTAGCTGGCGTTTCTTTACCACAAAAAAACATTCTATAGTGTATTTGGCAGTAAAACATTGGAGCATTAGCGAGATGAAGCCTGCGTTAAAAGCCCTGTCTGAACTCATCGCTAAAGCGAACGATAGGTTTTATGCAAAACACCCAAAAGTACATACAGTAATGGGTATTATGGATAAAGCCTTGCGTAATCAAGGTGTGGCTGCCGATGCTATAACACTTGATTGTTCAGCACTTGACCGGAAAATTGTATTCTTATTGCCTGACAGCAGCCCTGACAGGTTTACAGTAGCCATTGGTAATAAAGCTGGTGACATTCACAGTAGCTCTGACCATGACAGGCCAGAACTCACGGTAAGCCAGATTGTCAGTCTATTAGAAACGCACCTACTAAGCGATAATGCTTAAGTTTGAGTGACTTAAACTAACACAACTATAGAGTTAACATGATCGACTTTAACAATAAAACAGTGTTTAAGCTAAAACAAAACCCCGAGTATGCCGAAAAAGTTAGCAGCTTGCTGCTTGGTGATGAAAGCATTGTCGACAGCTACAGTTCAATGCGTGACGGCGTGGTGTTTACCACTAAACGCATCATAGCCGTAAACGTGCAAGGCCTTACTGGCAGTAAAAAAGACTTCACTTCAATGCCTTACAAAAATATTGTCGCTTATTCAGTAGAAACCTCTGGTACCTTTGATCTGGATTCAGAACTGGAGCTGTATTTCTCTGCCATTGGCAAGGTGCGGTTTGAATTCAGTGGCAAAACAGCGATTATCGAAATATCAAAGCATATTTCACAGCATGCTTTGTATTAATAGATTTGTTTTGCGTCAGAGACTAACAAGGTAAACCATGCCTTTATTATTTTCCTACGGCACATTGCAACAACGTGAAGTGCAACTGGCTAATTTTGGCCGCGAGTTAAACGGCAGCAAAGACTTACTGCAAGGCTATATCGTAGCTGAAATAGAAATTACCGACGCGCGTGTGTTGCGTGAGAGTGGTAAAGCTATGCATCCTATTTTGCGTTACAGCGGTAATATTGCCAATGAGGTGAGCGGTACTGTATTCAATTTAACTGATGCGGAATTGGCGCAAGCAGATGACTACGAAGTTGAAGCGTATGTACGTATTCAAGTCACATTACAATCTGGCACCCAGTGCTGGATTTATGCTGCAGCTATATAAGCCTTAATTTCCCCCTCAACTGCAACCCGGCTAGACTTAGAACTTAATTTAAAAGGAGTTGAACCGGCAGGAAAACTTGAAGCGTCTGGCAGCTTTAATGCCATGTGCAGCCACCGCATACGCTTAACCTGTGCAACGGATATTGATGATCACGTTAAGCATTGGCTGGCAGAGGCTTATAAACGCAGCTAAGCTGGCTAAACAATTCCAGTAAGGAGAGATAAAAATGGATCTGGGTGCATTTTCTGTCAGCTTAACGGTTAAAGATATTGCCGCTTCCAAAGCCTTTTACGAAAAGCTCGGATTTACTTACAAAGGTGGCGACCAAAGCCAGGGCTGGCTAGTGCTGAAAAATGGCACTACGGTTATCGGTTTATTTCAAGGCATGTTCGATAAGAATATTCTTACCTTTAATCCGGGCTGGGACAGCAACGCGCAACACTTGGCTGAATTTACCGATGTACGCGATATTCAAAAACAGCTACAAGAGCAAGGTATTACGCTGGCAGTAGCCGCAGATGCCAACAGCAGCGGCCCTGCGCATATTGTGCTGGAAGACCCGGACGGCAACCAGATTATGCTGGATCAGCATCGCTAAAAAACAACAAAGGCGCCCAAGGGCGCCTTTGTTAATATAGCGGGATGTTATTTCGCTGTGACAGTGTCTGGTTCTTTCACCAACCACACCGACAGTGCGCCCAGCACCATGGCAGCACCGGCCAGCATCACAATATAGACGGCATGGTTTTCAAACACGGAGCCTAAAATCCAGCCAGCAATTAAACCTGAGATAATCTGTGGCGCAGCAATGGTAAAGTTAAATATGCCCATGTACACACCGGTTTTCTCTGGCGGTAACGCGCCAGCGAGTATGGCATAAGGCATCGCCAAAATTGCCGCCCAGGCGATACCTACACCTATCATAGGTAGCATAAGGCCTAACGCGCCTTTGGGGATTTCTACCTGGGTGATAAGCAAGTTAACGTGCGTCATGCTGGGATCGGTAAACAGCACAAAGCTTAAGTAGCCTAAACCGCCGGCTAACAACGACATGGAGTAGACAAACTTACGGCCAAACAGGTTAGCCAGTTTAGCCATGACCAAGGAGAACAGCACAGCAAACAGCGAGTAACCAGCGTATAAAATACCTACCCAGTCCCCTGCTGCGCCTTTAGCTGCAGCAATATGCGCCGGTACACCGCCCATTTGCGCAATGTAGCTGCCATCGTACCATTCTACGCCCACACCCCAGGTGTTTTGCGCAATAGCGGCGGGAAAGTAAGTCCACATAATAAACAGCGCAAACCAGGAGAAAAACTGCACCAATGCCAACTGTTTCATTATGCGCGGCATGCTTTTCATTGTTTGCCAGAAATCACTGAGTTTTTCAGTTAACGAACGTGATTGGCGTACCTGCTCTGCTAGCGCTTGTGCCTCTGAATCCAGGCCTTTATAAGCATAATATTGTTCTGGCGCGTATTCTTTGGTGCGAAACACTGTCCATAACACACTGCCTAACAGCACTGTTGCGCCGATGTAAAACGCCCACACTACCGAGGGCGCCACCTCACCGGCTTTAGAGGCGTTCTCCAGCCCGACGACGTTAGTCAGTACAAACGGCAAAATAGAGCCAAACACCGCACCGATATTGATCAGCAACGTTTGTACCGAGTAACCCAGGTTGCGCTGCTCCGCCGGCACCATGTCAGATACCAAGGATCGAAACGGTTGAAAGGTAACGTTAAACGCCGCGTCTTTAATGGCAAAGATCACCAGACCAAATAACATTGGCGGAATAAACGCCACCATCATTGACGCGTTAGGTAACAACACCATCGCTGCAGCCGCCACAATGGCACCACCAAGCATAAAGGGTAAGCGTCTGCCCAGTTTGTTCCAGGTTCGATCTGAGGCAGCGCCCACAATAGGTTGAACCAGCAGCCCCATGATAGGTGCAGCCAACCAGAATAACGACAGGGACGACAAGTCAGCACCTAAGTCTGACAAGATGCGGCTAACGTTACCATTTTGCAGTGCAAAGCCTATTTGAACCCCTAAAAAGCCGAAACTGAGGTTCCAGATCTGCCAGAAGGATAACTTAGGTTGTTTCATTACTCGTCCCCGGATATTTTTATTATGATATGAAACCGTATTTGTTTGCCTAAGCTACACGATAGCAGCCATTTTGCGCAAAACTGTGCATACGTATTCATCTTGTTGTTGCACTGTTTTGGCGTTATTACGAACCATAAGCAAGCATAGCAGCACGGCGTTGCAGCGCTATGGTGCAACATAGAAAATACAAACGGGGATGCAATGAAAGCCTTTACTTTAAGCGCACTGGCATTGTCTTTATTGTTGGCGGGTTGTAAACCAGCGCCACAAAATGATGGTAACCAAGCAAACACCATAACACCTTCGACAGCGGCACAGCATAGCCATTCCAGCACATTACAAAGTGAAGCCTGGTGGGAAAACGCCGTGTTTTATCAAATTTGGCCGCGCAGCTTTTATGATACCAACGGCGACGGCCATGGTGATTTTAACGGCATGACCGCTAAGCTGCCCTATTTACAGGAGTTGGGGGTAAATGCACTGTGGCTAACGCCAATGTTTGAAGCGCCGTCCTACCATGGTTATGACTTTACCGAGTTTTATCAGGTAGAAAGTGACTATGGCAGCATGGCCGAATTTGAAGCCTTTATTCAGGCAGCGGATGCCAAAGGCATGAAAGTGATTCTGGATTTAGTGATTAACCATATCTCTAGTGAACATGACTGGTTTAAGCGCTCAGCAGCCGGAGAAGCACCGTATAAAGATTACTTTATTTGGCGCGACGATATGCCAGCAGCCGGCAGCGGCTGGGGCCACGCCTGGAGCAATAACGACAACCCTGAAGCTGTATGGCACTACAACGACACGCGTAAAGCTTATTATTATGCTGCCTTTGGCGCCAGCCAGCCCGATGTTAACCTGCGCCACCCCGATGTAATAGCTGAAATGAAAAAAATGGCCAAATTCTGGCTGGATAAAGGCGTTGCCGGTTTTCGCCTAGACGCAGTGCGCTTTGCCATGGAAGGTGGCCCGGATGCTCAAGCCGACACAGCCGAAACCATTGCCTATTGGCAGGATTTTAACCAGTTTGTCAAAAGCGTAAACCCACAAGCCTATTTAGTTGGCGAAGCCTGGGTAGATATTCCTGTTGCAGCGCGTTACTTCGGCGACGGCACCGGTTTAGACCAGGGTTTTGATTTTGAAGTGGGCTACAAAATTTTGGGATTATTAAAACCCGATGCCAGCGGCGAAGCACAGTTTGGTACTATGCAGTCTAATGCACAAAAAACTGCTGATGCCTCGGTACTACAGCAGAATGTGCAGCAACGTGCTGATTCTGTCGCACCGCTTAGCTTTTTTGCGCCGTTTTTAACCAACCACGATCAAGAGCGTATTGCCTACCAGCTTAAGCAAGATGACGCCAAAGCCAAGTTAGCCGCAGCCATGCTGTTCAGCTCACCCGGCACGCCGTACATTTATTACGGTGAAGAAATTGGCTTAACCCAGGACCGTAGCGGCCACGACGTGTTTAAACGTGCGCCCATGCTGTGGGATAACACCCAGCAAGCCGGCTTTACCCAAAGCGCGAATAGCTGGGTTGAGCAATTAGCATTGTTTGGCGACGGCTTCCCAAATTGGTATCCGGATTTTCTGGCGAAGCAACTTAGTGCAGCCAACCGCAGTGTCTCAGCACAACAAGCGCAACCCAATTCAGTCTGGCAACTTTATAAACAGTTAATTGCACTGAAAAAGCATCGACCAGAGCTGGGAACTGATGGCAGCTATCAGGTAAACCAGTTAGCCAATGGCATAGTGCAAATAACACGAGAGTTAAACGGCAGTAAAAGCGTTTTTGTACTGAATTTTGCCGACAGTGCGCAGGATATTAGCACCATTAACCACGACGGCTTAAGCGCTAACTGGGCGTTTGATGTTAATGGTCAGCAGCTTGCAGCCCATGGTTTGCTGATTTTAAGCAGCCAGCACTAAGTAGATATCGCTCTCCCTGAAACCGCCGGCTAGTTTAGCGGCGGTTTTTTCTTGCCTTCGCCAGCTTGTTAATTTATCGTTTCAATAAACTTAACAAGGAATGTGTATGAAGCTTTATCTTATGTTACTCAGCAGCTTACTGCTGACAACTGCCACACATGCTGAACCGATAAAAAGCCCAAAAGGCCCGCAGTTATTACCGGCGTTTTCCACAGCAAGCTCGCTAAAACAAAACTTCAGCTGCTATATGGGCCCCTTTGCCAGCTATGACAGCTGGTTGGCTATGATGAGTAAAAAGCCAAAATTTAATGCCGCAATGTTTGGCCAACGCTTCTCCAGAGCTGATGTTGAACGGCGGCAGCAGACGCTGGATTGTCGTGTATTCGCCTATGAATCTGACGGTGTTCTGGTGGAAGGCGTAATGGTACGACCAAAAAATACTGCAGCAGATGCAAAGTTACCCGTTGTGATTTATAACCGCGGTGGCAATGCTAAGGGTGGCACTTTGGTTTATGGCGCAATTCAGCACAATGTAATGCCACTGGCAGAGCTTGGCTATATTGTCATTGCCAGCCAGTATCGCGGTGCTAAAGCCTTTCCAACCCTTGTCACTGGTGACATGCAGCTTGATCAGTTTGGCGGCAATGATGTAAACGACATTAAAAACCTGCTGCCAATCATTAACGGCATGCCCGAAGCTGACAGCGAGCGGATTGCGATGAAAGGTTTTAGCCGTGGCGGCATGATGAGTTATCTGGCCGCACGTGATATGCCAAAACTAAAGGCATTGATTGTTGAAGCAGGTGTGGCCGATCTGGAAGCCAGCCTGGTAGTACGCCCAGCGATGGAAAATATCTTCACCAGATTTATTCCTAACTATGCTACAGAAAAATCCGCACAATTACAGGCGCGCTCGGTGCTGCAATGGCTGGATAAACTACCGCCCAAGTTGCCGATACTGCTTTTACATGGCGATAAAGACGAAAGGGTAGAAGTGGCGCAATCGCAGAATTTGGCAAAAGCACTGGCCGAAAAAGGTCATCCGCATAAACTGATAGTATACCCGGGCGCCAATCATGGTATGCACCCCAACCGTGCTGAAGCCGATGCCGAAACCGCGGCCTGGTTAAAACAATACCTGTAAGCCATTCTGCCGCTGCATTACTAAACTGCAGCGGCATAAAAACAATTAGTTGTCAGACTAATAGCGCATACCGCCAAGCAGGGTTTGTTGCTAAGCTCATTACACCTGTTCTGCTGTTGCGGAGTTGTGGTGTCTGACCGTTCCCATCTGTTTTCCCTGCGTATTGGCCATGCGCTACGTGAGGTGCTGGCCGAAGGCTATGGCCTGAATAAACTCGGTAAAGATCTGCTGGCTGGTATTACTGTCGGCATTATTGCCATACCGCTAGCAATGGCGTTGGCTATTGCCTCCGGTGTGGCACCGCAGTACGGTTTATATACCGCGATTATTGCCGGTTTTGTTATCGCGCTAACCGGCGGCTCGCGTTATAGCATTAGCGGCCCGACTGCTGCTTTTGTAGTTATTTTATATCCTGTCGCACTCAAGTACGGTTTAAGTGGTTTATTGTTGGCTACTGTGCTGTCAGGTGTATTGTTGTTACTGATGGCGGCAATGCGACTGGGCCGTTTAATAGAATATATCCCTGAGTCAGTCACCTTAGGCTTTACTGCCGGTATTGCGGTGGTTATTGCCACCTTGCAGGTTAAAGATTTCTTTGGCTTGGCTATCCCACATATGCCAGAACATTATGTTGAAAAAATTGCGGCTCTGGCACTACATTTACCACACATGTCCTGGCCTAGCCTGTTTGTTGCTGGCATCACACTGGCAGTAATGCTGCTATGGCCAAAACTGAAAACCATCATTCCTGCGCACCTACCAGCGTTGTTTATCGGCACCTTACTCGCGCTACTACTGCTTAGTCTGGGTTTTGAGCTTGATACCATCGGTTCACGTTTTAGCTATAACTTAGCCAACGGCAACAGCGGCAATGGTATTCCGCCCTACTTACCCTACTTTGACTGGCCCTGGTTGCGCCCCGGCCCAGACGGTGCTGCACTGGTTTTTAGCTGGCAATTAGTGAAAGACTTACTTGGCGCCGCCTTTGCTATGGCCATGCTGGGCGCAATTGAATCACTGCTGTGTGCTGTGGTGTTGGATGGTATGTCGGGGCGGCGCCACAGTGCCAACAGCGAGTTGCTGGGCCAGGGTATTGGCAATATTATTACGCCGTTTTTCGGCGGCATTACCTCCACGGCGGCACTGGCGCGCTCATCAGCGAATTTTAAAGCCGGTGCCCAATCGCCGGTAGCAGCGATGATTCATGCGCTGGTGTTACTGCTGGGCCTTGTCTTGCTGGCACCACTGTTATCTTACGTGCCAATGGCTGCACTGGCGGCATTGCTGTTAATGGTGGCATGGAATATGAGCGAAGCGCCCAAAGCGCTGCATTTACTTAAAACCGCACCGCGCAGCGATATCTGGGTGTTTGTCACCTGCTTTAGCCTCACCGTACTGTTTGATATGGTAATTGCTATTACCACCGGCATCCTGCTGGCGGCGTTATTGTTTGTTAAAGAAATTGCTGAAATGAGCAAAGTGACTGATATCAGCGGCAACCGCAAACAGGTTGAACAGCCAATTCCTCATGGCTGGCAGGTATTAAAAATTAGCGGGCCGCTGTTTTTTGCCGCCGCCGATCGGATTTTTGCCGATATTGCCCGTTTAACAGACCATAGCCGCGGCATAGTGTTATATATGGACGGCGTGCCACTGCTGGACGCCGGCGGCCTTGCAGCGCTAAACAAGCTCATTAGCAAATGCCATAAAAACCAAACCCAGTTGGTTATTGCCGATTTACAGTTTCAGCCATTAAAAACGTTGGCCAAAGCCGGCGTAAAACCCATACCTGGCACACTAAGCTTTTACCCCACGCTACGCGAAGCATTAGAGCCGCTATATGTCCAGGCTGCCACATTCACTTTTGCCACAGCAGTACCACTTGATGAGTAACCCTATTACAAATTATGGCCGCAAGACTGGCGGATTATTAACTTAGGTTCTATCTGATTTACCGTAATTGGCTGATTATTGATTAATTGCAGCAGGTTATTTACCAGCAACTCGCCAGCTTGTGTAGTGTCTTGTTGTATGGTGGTTAAAGGGGGTGAAGAAAATGATGCTACGGGGATGTCATCGAAGCCCATCACGGCAATATCTTCCGGCACTCTTAGGTTACGCCTTTTTAAACAGCGCATTACCCCAATGGCAATTAAATCACTGGCACAGAAAATAGCATCAACTTGCTGCCCCGATGCCAGCAATTGCTCTGTGGCATGATCACCAGCACTTTCGGTAAAGTTAGCGTCATATTGCGGTACCTGGCTAATATCCATGCCTGCATCAACCAAGGCATCAACAAACCCCAAATACCGCTCTGAAAATTCCGGGCTACCGGCAGAGGCATTCCCCACAAAAGCAAACGCTTTATGGCCAGTGGCCAATAAATGCTCTCCCGCGATGCGTCCGCCAAGCCGGTTATTGCTGCGTAGCGTAAATTCAGGATGACCATGCACGTCAGCCCCCCAGCATACGAAGTGGGTTTCCTGCGCTAACAGTTTTTCTAGTTTTTCCTCGTAATCTTTATAGTCACCGTAACCCAACAAAATAATGCCATCGGCTTTGTTGCTGTCTTCATAGTCAGCATGCCAGTCGTCACTAAGCTGCTGAAAAGAGACTAATAAATCTTGCCCCCGTTTGGCACAGGCACGGGTAATACTGCCCAACATAGATAAGAAAAACGGGTTAATTAGAGACTGTTCGGTAGTGGGGTCTTCAAACAACAGCAGCGCCAGCGTACTACTACGTTGATTACGCAGATTGCTGGCATTTTTATCTACTTTGTAATTAAGTTGCCGGGCAATAGCCTGAACTTTCTCGCGGGTTTCTTTATTTACCTGCGGGCTATTGCGTAGTGCACGTGACACCGTTGACTGCGAAACGCCAGCCATGTAAGCAATGTCGAATGAAGTAGCTTTGTCTTTCATCTGATGCTCTGTTGTAACAGAAAATTATACATCTGAGCGCGCCATCAGAATGGGCGTATGGGCGCCGCCTTATGATTTTTATAACGTTATCATAGAGGGTATTGCAGATGGATTCAATTTTGTTATTAAAGCATTACATTGCCCTACTTTCAGAACTCTCACAACTATGAACTGCTAGCAGGGGGTAACTTTAACCTGCTCCTGAATAGACAAGGGTTTGTCGACACGCGGAAACAACACCAGCATCCAAGGCTGTAGCACGACTGTTGGCACCGCACAATTCTCACCGGCATATTCTGCCTTAAGTACAATATTCACCTGCGTGGCCTGGCCCTGAAAGGCCCCCACCGCTAACGCTTTGGCTGGCTGCTGTGAGCCGCTCATCACCAACAGAACCTGATATTCAGCAAAGTTAATAGTTTCCGGCGTGCCGCTGCGGTTAAGCACCTGATAAAAAACATCATCGAAACTGGCTTGACTACTAATTACCTGAATAATTTTATCGTCACTTTGCGCACTGTTACCACGCGCCAAATACTGATAAGCCGAAGTGTCGTCTGCCGTTAAGTCTTCTACACAACCGCTTAACAACCAAAGCGATGTAACAGCAATAAATAGCATACTTAGCTTCATAACATGTCCTCACCTATTTTTTAAGCTAGTCTAGCCACGCAACAATAGACATACTGTGACTATTCACAGCAAATTGTGAAACATTGTTATGTTGTCTTATGTCTAATGCAGCAACTTGCTAAACTGATGTAGTGGAAAATAAACCTAAATATTAAGGTGCGAATTGCGATACTGGTTACTAATACTTTTTGTACTAAGCATGGCAGCGAAAGCTGACACCGCAGAGGTGTGCCTTGACGACCCGGGCTGTGCCACTGAGCAAAAGCTGTATTTAAGCCTGGCGCTAGGTTATGGACAACGCAGTAACCCGCTGTATGACGGCGAAGAGCTTCCTTTGATATTGTTGCCGGAAGTGTATTACTACGGTGAAAATTGGTTCTTTGACAACGGTAAGCTAGGCACTAGCTGGGCGTTATCTGAACAATGGCATTTAAGTCTGGTTAGCCAACTCAATTCAGAAAAAGGCTATTTTCAAAAATGGTTTGGTGGCAACGTTTTTCAATTTAGTCAAAGTTTCACTAATGCATCGATATCTGAAGAGCGAATTGGCCCGATGCAGGCGTCAGTACACGAAATCAGTAAACGCCCTACTGCAGTAGATGCAGGCTTGCAGCTTGATTGGTTTAGCGATAACTGGCAGGTGCAATCAAATGTGTGGCAGGATATCAGCAACACCTATCAGGGCCAGCATGCCAGCATTAGCGTTGGTCGCTACTGGGAAAACGCCTTTGGTCGATGGCAGTTTATTGCAAAGTTAAACTGGAAAAGTGCCAAACTTATTGATACTTACTATGGTATTGATAATAATGACCCATTCTATTTACGCCGTTATAATGGCAAGCCAAGCTGGCAACCGGAACTGCGTTTAAGCTGGCAACACCCTTTGTCAGAGCGATTTGCTGTGTTAGGGTTTTTGCGTTACTTACATCTGGATGATGCTATGACCGACAGCCCGCTGCTGCGTACCAACAATATTACAACCTGGTTCTTTGGCGTAAGTTACCGGTTATTTTAATGCAGTCTTTTTGGTTATTACTGGCATTAAGCGGTATGACAACACAGCATGACTTGCCTGTGAACTGCGACGCAAACATTTGCTGGGACGTGAGTCCGCAAATTTGCGTTACTGAACAACAAAAGCAAAGCTGCCAATCTCAACTGCAACTGCATTGGTACAGTGACACCGCCCAAAATACTTGCTTATATCTGGCAGAGCAAAAACTGCAATGTTGGCAAAATGTGACCCAAGGTCACTGGAAACAAAAGCTCAGCTGGGAAAATGCAGCACTCACCTTACGCAGCCCCGACAACCAAATATTGTTACAAACTGAACTGCAAGTACTAAGCCGTAAACCGGCAAGACGTCGCTTAAGCAGTCCATGGAGCATTTTCTAATGGCAAAAATTTTACTGGTAGAAGACGATATTCGCCTTGCTTCTTTGGTGCAAAGTTTTCTTACACAACATGGTTTCGTTGTGCAGCTACAAAGCCAGGGGGATGCTGTGGCTGAGCATTGCCGCCAATTTCAACCTGATCTTATCGTATTGGATTTAATGTTACCCGGGCTGGATGGTTTTGGTGTCTGTAGGCAGATCCGCCCATGGTACAAAGGGCCTGTACTTATACTTACGGCTAAGCAAGGCGACATTGATCAAGTGTTGGGGTTAGAATTAGGCGCCGATGATTATGTTATTAAGCCGGTGGAACCGCGCGTTTTAGTCGCCCGAATTAATGCTTTGTTACGTCGCAGCCAAAGTAGTCATAAGAGCGAACAGCAAGAGCTGCAATTTGACCGTTTACTGTTAAAACAGCGTTCCCGCGAAACCTGGTATGACAACGAACGGGTAGATTTAACCAGCTATGAATTCGACTTACTGTGGATGCTAGCAAAACATGCCGGGCAAACGGTAAAACGTGAAGCTATTCATCAACAAATAATTGGTCGTGAGTATGATGGCTTAGATCGTACAGTAGATGTGCGCATCTCGCACCTGCGCCGCAAACTGGGCGATAACGCTGAAACACCTTTTCGAATAAAAACCGTTTGGGGCAAAGGCTACCTATTTGTCGCCGATGCGTGGCTATAACACTTTGCCTATGCAACGCCTTTTCTGGCATTTTTATCTGTTTATTTTTTTGGTGCTGCTGGGTTCTGGCTGGGCAGTAGAGCAGCTATGGCAGCACTGGAATCCACCAGCACAGCAGCCTTGGCTGGCAAGCTACACCGCGTTATTGCAACAGCAATTACAACAGCCAGCGTCGACCTGGCCTGACACTATTCCTCTAACCATTCTGGCTCAGCCTGCTGACAGTATTAGCTGGCTACCAGACGAACTGGCTCAATTACAACAAGGCAATGTCATCAGCTTATTTGAAGCAGAAAAAGTGTATTTTTATTATCTGAGCAACCAGCAACTTTTGCAGCTCGGTCCGCTGACATTAGTACAAAATGATGGTGCTAGCTGGTTTACGCTCTTATTTTTCGTCTTGCTAGCCATAGCTGTTGCCGCGTGGTTATGGCCGGTAGCGCGCGACATCAATAGTTTACAACACAGTCTGACAAAATTTTCCGTCAATATTGATACCACATTGCAATTACCCAGCCGCTCATTTATTGCCCCTATCGCGCAAAGCTTTCAGCAGATGAGCATGCAAATACGTGAACTACTAAAATTGCAGCGTGAAATGACACAAGCCGTATCTCATGAATTAAGAACGCCCATTGCCCGCCTCAGCTTTGCACTGGAAATGGCACAGCAACTGCCAGAGCAAGAAAGGCAGTTAATGTTGCAGGATGTACGAGAGCTGCAACAGTTGGTCGATGAAATTCTCGACTACGCCCGGCTTGAAACAGGCCAGATACCCCTGCAAATGCAACAAATTGATCTCACCGAACTCATTGCCAATGTCCAGGAGAAACTTGAACCGTTGCCCGGTGCTGCGATAATCCTGCAATTACCTGAACACGCCGTGCTATATGGTGATGGCCATTACTTAGAGCGCGCACTTCAGAATCTGCTGGTTAATGCAAAAAAATATGCGGTGCAACACATTCGATTAAGGCTGAGCAAGCATAAGCAATGTTGGCAATTTGATATTGAAGATGATGGCCCTGGAATACCTGAGCATTTACGTCAGGAAATTTTTAAACCTTTTTTTCGGGTCGAGGCCAGTCGCAATAAACAAGCCGGCGGATTTGGACTGGGGTTAGCCATTGTCCAACGAGTAGCCATATGGCACAAAGGTGACATAGGTGTTATGCAGTCGACATTGGGCGGCGCGCATTTTGTGCTGCGCCTGCCTCAGCATCCTTAAAAATATACCAATTACAAACCAAGGTTTTTCATAAAGTCGTCGTCTACATCTACATCGACATCAACGCTAACGGTATTCTCTGGCGTATACTGCTGTGCGTTTGCCAAAATATCGTCAGGATGTTCCTGTTCAATTTTGTCAAATTCATGCAACTGTATAAACTCGGTTTTATCCATCGCCAGTTCCAGATAAAAAATATTGTGTTCTGGCGTACTGAAAGTCACTCGTCTGGCTTGTGGTTGATCCAGTTGAGTATTAATTAAAATTTGTACCTGTTTATTAATCGCCATCATCTTGGGCTGACTCTGGTTGATAGAGGTGTGCAGGTCATATCGAACAGTGTTGGTAAAGTCACCTACAATCTGATTCATCAATTCACCCATCACATTTCCGACCTCATCCGAGGTATGAAATTGCGCCAACTCTTCTTCCGGCATACCCATGCTCTTAAGGTATTTCTTATAAATTTCCATCGCTGCCTGGGCAGTGAAGTTAATGATTACTAAACCAGAGAAACCACCATCAAACAGTACAAAGCAGCCTAAGTCAGGGCGCAAGCAAGTTTTCTGTATTTTTTGTACCATCGGCGAGTGCGCAACGTTATTGTTGCCCGCGCCAGAGAGTACTTTAGTTACTGATTGGCAAAGCGTCAGTAATATTTCGTCTGTTGTTATCGTTTTAGTTTTTTTCATTGTTTCAATCCAACTGCCTAAGTAAGAACAGTATAAGCGTATTCTGTGAGCTTAGGCTATATTATCCCACTCGCTCAATTGGGAAGATATTGCAACAACAGTTGCTTCAGTTTTCCTGACTGCTGCAGTTGTGCCAATCCCCGATTAAACACCGTTACCCATTCAGCTTGCCAGCAAGCCGCAGGATACAAAGCCTCATTAAATAAATAATGCGTTTCAAGTGGTTGTTGCGGTGCAACTTTATTGGCTAAATAGTGCAATACTCGCTGCTCACCAATAACTAAATCAACACGATGGCTAAACAGCAACTCTAGTTGCAGTTTTCTCTCTGCCAGTTCTAGATAACTTGCCTCGCTGATAGCATGTTGGTAGTTCTGGCCTAATATCTTTTCCGCTTGCTGATAAGCGACAATACGTTTCCCTGACAAATCAGACACGCTGTTTAGTGTTATTGCTGCCTGCTGCAAGCTAATTGCGACGTCTTTAAAGGGTAAATACGGTTGTGTGTAAATAGCGCCAGCAATATCTACAGCTGCGGGAGAAATACAGTCCAACTTATGATCGCTAAACTGCTTTAACAACCTGCTATAGCTGTGCAACTCGAACTCTACCTGATATCCAGCCTGGCTAAATATCCGTGACATCAATTGATACTCAATGCCATCAAGCGCGCCAGCGTCATTATAAAAAGACCAGGGCGCAGATAAATGCAAGCCTACCCGCAATATTTCAGCAGCCTTAACCGACGTTGCTAATAAAGCCAAATAGATAATCAATATTCGTAAACAAGATACAATCATGGCTCTACAACAGGTTTTTCTTATGTACGACTATTAAATAGCGATAGAACTGCAAAAGCAATGTCTTCCTTGATTTGCAGACATATCTGTTAACTTATACTTACACTTCAATATTAGCCGTGACGGCCAAAACTACGTATTATAATGCGCCGCCAATTGGAGAGCCTTAACCCGATGTCACATAAACCCGCTGGCTGGATTATTTTACTGCTTGCAGCCGTTGTTGCCACTACGCCGCTGGCTATTGATATGTATCTGCCCGCGATGCCAATTATGGCGCAGCAGTTAGATACCTCTATTGGCATGGTGCAGCAATCTCTTAGTATCTTTTTAGCATTTTTCGGTATCAGCATGCTGGTGTGTGGCCCGTTAGCGGATAGCCTGGGGCGGCGTCCCCTGGCAATTTTCGGCCTAAGCGGCTTTGTGCTGGCCAGTATTGCATTGAGTTTAGTGAGCTCAATTGAATGGTTTTTAGCCTGGCGGGCGGTGCAAGCACTGTGTGGTGCAGCTGCCACCGTTGTAGTGCCTGGTATAGTCCGTCACATTTACCAAGAGCATACTGCTAAAGGTATGTCATATGTTTCTATGATTATGATGCTCGCGCCGCTGCTAGCCCCTGCAATTGGCAGTGGCGTGCTATGGCTGGCAAACTGGCAAATGATTTTTGTCACGCTGGCCGGTTACGGCGCCGTGGTGCTGTTGCTAAGCTGGCGTTATTTGCCTGAAATCCGTACTTCGGCTCAACAGGTAAAACCCACATTTCTATCTGGCTACAAGGTAGTATTTTCCCGTGTATCAGCCCGGCCTGACATCGCAACATCCATGTTCGCGTCTTTTTCTTTTTTCTGTTTCCTTACCGCTGTGCCCTTTGTTTACATCAAATTCTTTGGTGTGAACGAGCAGCAATTTAGCCTGTTGTTTGGTTTTAACGTCGCAATGTTGATGCTGGCAAATTTTGTCAACAGCAAAGTGGTAACGCGCCTTGGGCCACAACGCATGTTGCGTGTTGGGCTGGTGCTAGCCATGATCAGTGCCAGCGCGTTGGCGTTGTTTAATTTCTGGCAGTTATCTCTGGTTTACACTGTAGTATCCATTGCGCCGTTAATGGCAAGTTTAAGCTTAATTGCCACCAATGCAGACGCGATGATTCTGATGAAATTTCCTGATAACAGCGGTACCGCAACAGCAGTTATTGGCACCTTACGCTTTGGCATAGGCGCACTGGCCGGGCCACTGCTGGCCTTTTTTTATAATGGCACAGCGCTGCCATTTTCATTGTTAATGCTGCTCGGCGTGCTTTGTATTGCAGTTAGCCAGTTATGGCACAAACCCACTGAGCAATCTACAGCAAACTAAATCTTGCAAGCACCGCCGCTGCATTCATCGTCGTCATCACCAAACTGCGGCGCCTCAGCACGCTCCAATTCGGCTTGCTGCTGGCGCTCTACATTCTGTTCAGCGGCAGTAAAATCAAGATGGTCCAGATCGAAATCTAAGTCAGACATTGTCAAGCTCCTGTCAGGTAATGGCACAAAGTGTAGCAAACAAAATGGCCATTGCTAAAGATGATTTAACCAATGCAGCTCGCCACTGAACTTGATAGAATAGTCGGCAGTTTTCGCCCCACCGCCTGCAGGAGCCACGCATGACTAGCTTAACCATTCAAACCCCGGACGACTGGCATTTACATTTTCGTGATGGTGATATGTTGCTGGAAACCGTCCCCGCAACAGCACGCCAGTTTGCCCGTGCTATCGTCATGCCAAACTTAGTGCCGCCAGTAACTACCGCAGCCATGGCGGTGGCGTATCGCGAGCGGATATTGGCAGCACGCCCTGCGGGCAGCAAGTTTCAGCCGTTAGTTACGTTATTTTTAACTGACAAAACCAGTGCCACAGATATTGCTGAGGCTAAGGCGGCGGGTGTGGTCGCGGCGAAACTGTATCCGGCTGGCGCGACAACTAATTCATCAGATGCCGTTAGCGCATTGGATAGCTTGTACCCGGTGTTTGAAGCCATGGCTGAGCAGGGTATGTTGCTGCTGGTGCATGGTGAGGTAACCGATCATGATATTGATATCTTTGATCGGGAAAAAATCTTTATCGACCGTTACCTGCAGCATATCGTTAACCGTATTCCAACGCTAAAAGTAGTGTTTGAACATATCACTACTGCGGATGCAGCCAGCTTTGTCGCCAGCAATGCCGCCAATATTGCCGCCACCATTACGCCACAGCACTTGCTATTAAACCGCAACGACTTGCTGGTGGGCGGCGTACGGCCGCACAATTACTGTTTACCGGTATTAAAGCGTCGCACACATCAAGAGGCGTTACGCGCTGCGGTAGCATCAGGGTCGGCAAAATTTTTCTTAGGTACAGACTCTGCACCACATGAAAAACATCGCAAGGAGTCCGCTTGCGGCTGCGCCGGTTGTTACAGTGCACACAGTGCAATAGAGCTTTATGCTCAGGTGTTTGACGACTTAGGTTGTCTGGATAAACTGGAAGGCTTCGCCAGCCACTACGGCGCAGACTTTTACGGCCTGCCGCGAAATAGCGGTACCGTAACGTTGCAAAAACAGCAGTGGCAGGTACCCAATGAAATTAGCCTGCCAAACGGTAACCCAATAGTACCGTTTTATGCCGGTGAAACATTAAACTGGAAATTAGTTTAACTTATCGGCTCAGGCGTAACGCATGAGCCTATATACTCACGTCAACACGCCGTAAACCCATCCCTGGGGGCTCGATTTGGCCATCCAGGCCTGCAGCGGTTGACTTAGAGTACATCGACTCCTGCTTTAATCTACCCGTGGGTCAGTTCTTTAAATAACTCAGCAGCCGCTCTAACGCACGGTAGCTGAGTGCCTCCATTAAATGTGCACGACTTATTTTTGGTTGCTGTTGCAAATCGGCAATACTGCGGGCGACTTTAATTATTTTATGGTAGGTGCGGGCCGACAGCTTAAAGCGATGAATAGTGTCTTCCAGAAATTGGGCATCGGCCTGTTGCAACGGGCAAAAATCGGCAATTTCACTGCCACTTAAGCGCGCATTGGCTTTACCCTGCCGGGCCAATTGCAACTCACGTGCTGCCAGTACTCTTTCGCGCACCTTAGCACTGCTTTCTTCCTGTGTTCGTTGGCTTAACATACCTTTGGGCAATAGCGGCACTTCAATTTGCAGCTCAATGCGGTCAATAAAGGGCCCGGATAAACGATTTAAATAGCGCATCACCTGTTCCGGGGTGGCACGGCCATCCTGATGATGTCCGGTTGGGCTGGGATTTAACGCCGCCACCAATTGAAATTGTGCCGGAAATTCGGCTTGCCGTGCCGCCCGGCTAATATGCACTACGCCGGTTTCCAATGGCTCTCTTAAAACATCCAGCACCTTGCGCGGAAACTCCGGCAACTCGTCTAAAAAAAGAATGCCATGGTGTGACAACGAAATTTCACCTGGCCTTGGCACTGAACCACCCCCGACTAACGCTACTGCCGAGCTGGTATGGTGCGGGCTACGAAATGGCCGTTGCTGCCAGTCGGTTAAATTACGTTGCAAGCCTGCAATAGAATAAATGGCCGCCGTTGCCAGTGCTTCCTGTTCCGTCAACGGTGGCATAATGCCGGGCAGGCGCTGCGCCAGCATCGATTTTCCGGTACCAGCAGGGCCCAGCATTAGCAAGTTATGCTCGCCAGCCGCAGCAATTTCTAATACCCGCTTGGCATGAGCCTGCCCTTTTACATCGGCCAGATCAGCTTGCTTTGACACTTCACGTGCCGGAAGCGCAGGTATCGCCGGCAATGCCTGTTGTGCCAGTAAAAAGCTGTGCACTTGCAACAAATGCTCGGCACCGTGCACCGACACCTTTGGCACCTGCTGAGCTTGCTGAGCATTAAGCATTGGTAGCACCACTTCACGCCCGGCATCCCGACACGCTATCGCCACAGGAATTTCGCCCACTATCGTCCGTATTTCACCAGACAACGCCAGCTCGCCGCAAAATTCATACCCCTGCAAACTTTTTTCGGCAAGCTGGCCAGAGGCCACAATAATGCCCAGCGCTATGGGTAAATCAAACCGACCGCCTTCTTTGGGTAAATCGGCCGGGGCAAGGTTAACGGTAATTTTACGGTCTGGAAACGCAAAGCCGCTGTTTACCATCGCACTTCTTACTCTGTCGCGAGATTCCTTTACAGACGTTTCTGGCAAACCAACCAGCTGAAATGCCGGCAAACCATTACTAATATGCACTTCAACGGTAACTAAAGGGGCATCCAGGCCATGTCGGGCCCGACTGTACACCACGGCCAGTGACATCCTGTCTCCTGTCTTTGACATTTAAAAGATAAATAATGTTTAGCATAATGTTAACTATTAGCAAGCATAAATATTCCAATTAGCCTGCAGTTAAATCAGCTACACTGTTAACCGAGCCAGGGAAAGGCAATTATTATCGCTCAAGCTGTTGCTCGGCATAACAAAATGGGCTTTGGAGAAAACATGAAACAACTTTGGTTAACCAGCGTATTAAACACGCCTTGGCGGGTGTTGTTTGGCTCATTGCTACTAACCTTGTTAATGGGTGCAGGCATTAGCAAGCTAGAGTTTCGCGGCGATTACCGTATTTTCTTCTCAGCCGATAACCCACAATTGCTCGCCTTTGAGCAAATGCAAAATGCGTTTAATAAAAGTGACAATATACTTATTGGCATCGCCCCTGCTGACGGCAATGTGTTTAGTGCAGAGACCCTCAGCCTGATCCTTCAGCTGACTGACGCGGCCTGGCAGACCCCGCACTCTATCCGGGTTGACTCGTTAACTAACTATCAGCATACCGAGGCCGACGAGGATGACCTCATGGTAGGCGATCTAGTCTCGCAGTCGATGCCATTAGCCCCACAGGCGTTAGCCCGAATTCGCCAGATTGCTCTTAACGAACCAAGCATAGTTAAACGGCTTGTAGCCGACACTGGCAAAGTTGCCGCTATTAACATTACTGTGCAATTTCCTGAGGTAGATAAAAACCGGGAGGTGTTTGATACTTATAATTTTGTGAAGCAACTCACTGACGAGTTCAGTCGGCAATATCCTCAGGTTCAGTTCCATCTGGGCGGTGTTATTGCTATGAACAACGCACTGGCCTCTGAAGCAGAGCAAGACGCGCGCACACTTATTCCGCTGATGTTTTTGATGATCATTATCATGTTAGCGCTGTTACTGCGTTCTATAGTGGGTGCACTGGCGACCATTATTATTATTGTTATTGCTATTGTTAGTACCTTAGGATTAGCAGGTTGGGCTGGTATTTTCTTAAGTATGACCACAGTGAATGTCCCAACCATATTAATGACTCTGGCGGTGGCAGACTGTGTGCATGTTATCGCATCCATGCAATTTGCCCTGCAGCGCGGCGATAACAAAGCCAATGCTATTCGCTACAGCATGCAACGTAATATCATGCCGGTGTTTATTACCAGTTCAACTACGGCCATTGGCTTTTTAACACTTAACTTTTCCGAAGTCCCTATTCTGGCGGATTTGGGAAATATGAGTGCAACCGGTGTCATGCTGGCATGTGGTTTTAGCCTGATAACCTTGCCTGCCTTGCTGTATTTACTGCCACTTAAGGCCAGCCTGGTACCGAAACCAGAGAGCAGTACCGTTATGGATAGGTTGGCCAGTTTTGTTATTCGCCGCCATAACCTGTTATTGCCGATAATGTTACTCATAATGCTGGCATTTACCGGCTTAATAAGCCTGAATAAAATTAATGATGAGGCGGTGAAGTACTTTTCGCCCAATACCCAATTTCGCCAGTCGATGGACTTTCTTGATCAACATCTTAGCGCGTCGGCTTCCATTGATTTTGCGTTAAATAGCGGACAAAGCAGTGGCATAAACCAGCCAGAGTTTATTGCTGCTGTAGACAGTTTTAGCCAATGGTTAGCGCAACAACCAGAAGTTGTGCACGTCAACGCTATTAGCGACACCTTTAAGCGGTTAAATAAAAATATGCATGGCGATGACCCGGCGTATTACCGCATACCGACTGCGCCGGACGAAGCCGCACAGTATCTGTTGATGTACGAAATGTCACTGCCGTATGGCTTGGATTTAAACAATCAGCTTAATCTGGATAAAAGCGCGACACGCATTGCGGTATCGCTACAGAATATGGGTAGTAAGCAAATTACTGAGTTTGAGCGAAAAGCACTCAGTTATCTGGCACAACATTATCCGCAATACTCCGCTAGTGCCGCCAGTACCGCATTGATGTTTGGTCACATTGGCGAGCGTAATATGGCCTCCATGCTACAAACACTGCCACTGGCATTGTTACTTATTTCACTGTTACTGGCGTTAAGCTTGCGATCCTGGCGTATGGGGTTAATTAGTTTAGCGCCAAACATTGCGCCTGCCGCTATCGGCTTTGGTATCTGGGGCTGGTACTCGGGTGAAATAAACCTGGGATTATCGGTTGTTGCCAGCCTGAGCTTAGGCATTATTGTCGATGACACCGTACACTTTTTAGCGAAATATCAGCACGCTCGTCAGGAGGGCCGTAACACCGAGGCCGCCGTGCGTTATGCGTTTACCAGTGTTGGCCGGGCACTCTGGATCACAACTGCGGTGCTCATCGTCGGTTTTAGCGTACTAATGCTATCCAATTTCCGGTTAAATTCGGACATGGGGCTGTTAACAGCTATCATTATCTTTACCGCACTGGTAATAGACTTTTTATTCTTACCTGCGTTTTTGTTGAAATTTGACACCAAGGAACCCAAGCGCCATGCGTAATTATCTCTCTACCTCATTGCTATTGCTTAGCCTGGTTAGCGCGGTTAACTGTGCCACGCTATTGGCCGATGAAGCGAAGGGCCTGGCTATCGCACAGGAACGTAAAAACCGCGATGCAGGTTGGGGTGATAGTGAAAGCCTTACTTCTATGATATTACGCAGCGCGGGTGGTGACGAAAGCCGCCGCGAAATGCGTACCGCAGCGCTTGAGGTACAAGGTGATGGTGACAAGGGGTTAACCCTATTTGATGAACCTCGCGATGTGCGCGGCACCGCGTTTTTAAACCACGCCCACCCCACTGCAGAGGATGACCAATGGCTATATTTACCCGCATTAAAACGGGTTAAACGCATTGCATCACGCAATAAATCCGGCCCCTTTATGGGTAGCGAATTTGCCTATGAAGATTTAAGCTCATTTGAGCTGGCTAAATATCGCTTTAATTATCTGCGGGACGAACCCTGCGGTGACGGCCAGTGTTTTGTTATTGAGCAAACCCCTGCTGATGAATACTCCAGTTATAGTAAAACAGTTGCCTGGCTCGATAAAACTCATTACCAGCCGATTAAAGTAACCTACTACGACCGTAAGAACAGTTTGCTGAAAACGCTTAGCTTAGAGGACTACAAACTCTATTTGGAAAAATACTGGCGGCCGCACAAACTTACCATGGAAAATCACCAAACCGGCAAGAGTACTGATTTACTGATCCACAACATTCGCTTTAACACCGGCCGCACAGCGGCTGACTTTGACACCAATGCGCTGCAACGCGCGCGCTAGCAGCAGGACGTTGACGCAATGCGTACACTTTTAACAGTTGTGGCTCTTATTTGTACTCAGGCACAGGCAACTGAAACAACCTTAGGACCGGTACAAAGCGCCGATACCTTGTGGAAACTTGCTACCCAAGCCAGGCCTGATGATCAGGTAGCTATGGTGCAGGTCATTTACGCATTGTGGCAAGCAAACCCGCACGCATTTACGCTTAATAATATCAACGCATTACGTCAAGGTAGTCAATTAAATATACCGCAGCGCCAACACATGCTTAGCATTCCGGTTGCGGTTGCCAGGCAGTGGTACAACAATGCGATTACCATTCCTGCTGGCAGGCCCGCTAAAGCCTCTGCCAACGTATCAAACCAAGCCGCTGCCGAAGCAGAACAACCAACAGCCGTACCGGTAGTTACACAAGCAACTGAACAACATGACGATACACCACCGCAACCCACCTCAGTGCCTGCAATACCTGCGCGACAACAAACTAAAACCCAAGCAACAACCTCTGTCTCTGGGTTTACCCCGCCCAGTCAGGATTATACCTTAACCTTGCAACAACGTTATTACGCCAAGCCAGGCGATCAGGCACAAGCAAAATCACATAGTCGCGCCAGCGTGAGTGCCGAATGGGTATGGCAAAGTAACGACCGTGCACACCTGTTGGCGCTAGAACCGTTTTTACGCTGGGATCAGCAAGATACTGAAGGTAATTTAATCGACCTGCGCCAGGCATACTGGCAATACGCTGGCGACGGCTATGATATTAAAACCGGCGTAGACATTGTGTTTTGGGGCGTTACCGAGTCCCAACATCTGGTAGATGTCATTAATCAAACAGATTTAATAGCCGGTGTTGATGGTGAGGCAAAGCTTGGCCAACCCATGTTCAATCTGAATAGGTATGGCAGCGCCGGCAAGCTGGCGGTATATATTTTGCCGTACTTTCGTCCACGCACACTTGCAGGACAGGACGGCCGCTTACGACCTCCTCTGCCGGTAAATTCGGATCAGCCTTTGTATGAATCGGCACAAGCTGAGCGCAATCTGGATTTCGCCTTGCGCTGGAGCCAGCAGTTTGGTGCCCTGGACTTGGCTTTAAGCTATTTCGAAGGCAACAACCGTGAGCCGATATTACTGCCAAGCGCTGAAAACACCCTGCAACCGATGTACCTGCAAATGCAGCAATTGGGCATTGAGGCGCAGCTCATCAGCGGGAGCTGGATTTGGAAACTGGAAAGCATTTATCGTAAAACCCGGCAGCAGGATTTCAGCGCCGCCACATTAGGCTTTGAATATACCCAGGTTGGCGTATTTGAAACCGACTGGGATTGGGCTTGGATTGCTGAGTATCAGTATGACAGCCGCCAGCAGCTCGCGCCGGTACCAGGGCAAAACGACCTGTTTATAGGCAGCCGTTTTGTTGCCAACGATGCCGCGGGTAGCGAAATGTTGCTGGGCCTGTTGCAAGACTTGGATAACAGTGCCAGTAAGAGTGTCAAACTGGAAGCCTCCATGCGGCTGTCTAACACGCTACGGCTTAGAATAGACGCCTGGTTATTTCAAAGTAATCTTCCGTCTGACACACTGTACTTTATTCGACATGACGATTATTTTCAGCTGAGTCTGGACTATTATTTTTAATTTTTGCATTGAGTTTAGCTAGCTTATTTGACCGCTTACTCTGTTGCCGTCGGGCTTTCTAAAATTAACCGTAAATTATCAAGCCCTTGCTGCAAGTCTGTCGCTATCACGTTTTCCACATCCATAAACAACAGCATCAGGTTCATTGGATAAGGCACATGCCCCTCAAAGCCCCAGGTTACGCGGGTTTGCTCGGGCGAGATGGCCTCTGTCTGCATATAGGCCGGCGATGTTGCAGCAAAAGGTGCCATAAAACGTAGCTCATAATCGATGCGCTGCGCTTCCACTATCGCTTTAATTTCCTGCTCGCCGGTACCCACATCCGGGTTGTCACTGTGCCAACTCGAGACAAAACCAACGGTACCATCTATGCCACGAGAAGACTTTTGCATATTGGGGTCCATGCTCGCCCAAACGCTGTAATTATCCTGGTTTGATAAAAAACGGATGTAGTCAAACACCACCTCCTTGGGCTGCTTTATCACTACCGTGGTATCCACTTTGTAATCTTGCTTGATAAACAGCGCAGTAATCAGCGGTATGGCTACCAGCACACCGATGACCAACAATAATTTTTTTAGCATAGTGAATTATCCTTATAGTTATATTTTTCACCCTAATAATGGCGAACCGTTATACCATGCCACTTTTCCGCTTAAACATAGCTGGCTTTTTATTAACCCTCCACTTCAAGACAAAACTGACGTTAACTCATTAGCTCACTGGATAATAATTGCAGATATTTGCTTTATTTCACGCTATCGCATTTGGCTTAAGGCAAAACTGCGGTAGCATTACGCCTTTGCGTTCAACTTTCAGGCGTTATGACTACAGAAACTGCGTTCCCCCTTAGCCAGCAACAGCTGGAACAATGGTTTGATGCTGTTACCTTTCACCGGGCGCAGGCGTATCTGCAAGCGGGTAAAGTGGTTAAGCTGGAATACAATAGCGACCTGTCTGACATTAGCGCTCAGGTGTGGGGCGCGGCATTTACGCCCTACCGGCAATTTATCAATCTTAAACACACCAGCGCGGGCTGGCAGCTGCAGAATCGGTGTACCTGCCCGGTTGGCGCCAATTGTAAGCATGTACTGGCCGTATTATTGCGCCTGCAACGCGATTATCAGCAACATAAGCTGCAACTTGAGCAGCGTCCGGTGCGCCAGCTTAATCAATGGTTTGACCAGGTTGAGCAGTCGCAAATACCGGCTCGGGAAGAAAAAGACGTCGTACTGTATCTGTTGTCGTATGGCCAGGCGGGCTTACAACTCAGCCCGCGTCGGGTTAGAGAGAGCAAAAAAGGCGGTTATACCAAAGGCGTAGCCATCGGCAAATATGACTTGGTCAGCCCGGCGATACCGCATTGGATAGAGCAGCAGGATTACCGGCTATTAAGTTACTTTCGTGCGCAAAGTTTGCGCGATCTGCCATTGTTAGAAGGCGACTGGGGCTATCAGTTGTTACAACAATTGCTAAGCAGCGAACGCTGTTTTTTCTCTGAAGCACGCTATCCGGTTACCTCTGGGCCAAAGCGGACACTGCAATTTATTTGGCAAGAAACAGTAGCTGGCCAACAACTGGGTTGGCAGTTAGACGATGCAGACCGCGATTTTGAATTAGTCTATACCGACCCGCCTTGTTATTTAGACACCAGTTATTATCAGCTCGGCGAACTGGATACCAACCTCAGTAGCAACCAACTCAAGCTGCTTAACAAAATGCCGCCTATACCGCAGCAAGCTTTAATGTCTAGCGTTAGCCGCCTACAACAACTGTTTAAACAAACCAGCCTGCCACTTCCGGCTGCACCGGGTTTAAAGCAAATTAAAGCCAAACCCAGGCCCGTGTTACAGCTAAAAATGTTGCCGCAAAAAAGCCGCGGACGAAACGAGCCTACTGCGGTACTGCAGTTTCAATACGACAACTACCTGTTGCCATTAGATCTGACACAGGCCCAAACCGAATTGAAACAAGACGGCGATACCATATTTGTAAAGCGTGATCGCAGCAGCGAAACGCATGCTTTGGAACAGTTACGGGTCCTGGAGCTAGTGCAATTACCCCCATTGGCAGCGCCTTATACTGACCAATGTGGTTTTGGCGTTGGTGAAGGCCCCGATAACCCGCTACTTTGGCAACCGCTGCTAGATGCGCTGCCAGAGCTTGAGCAACAAGGCTGGCATATTGCACGCGATGAAAACTTTAATCTGGACATCCTCACGGGCAACCCCTATTTGCAAGTGCAAGACAATGCCGTTGGCGGCTTTGCATTGGCAATACAGGTTGATATCGATGGCACCCAGGTGCCGCTATTACCTCTGATCAGCCAATGGCTGCGCCAACATGGTTTGCCAGATGCCGATAAGCCCATCTGGCTGTCGTTACCGCAAGGAAAATTGGCGTTACCTTTGGCACTGATCCAACCGTTTATTGACACCATTATCGAGCTGCTAAACCCCAATAGGCCACAGTTCAGCATGGACTTACCGGCTTTTAAAGCGGCGCTATTGCCGCCTGAAACAGCAAGAGACATTCAATTTTTAAATGCACAACGGGCACAAAAATTAACCTCACTGCTGCACAACTTTGCAGGTATAACACCGTGCGATGTGCCAGAGGGCCTGCAAGCGTCTTTACGCGACTATCAGTTGCAAGGCCTAAGTTGGTTAAGCTTTTTACGTGAGTTTGGGCTTGGCGGCATTTTGGCCGACGATATGGGGCTGGGTAAGACGCTACAAACCTTGAGTTTGTTGTTAGCATTAAAACAACGAGGCGAGCTGACACATCCAGCCTTAATCATTTGCCCTACCAGCCTGTTAGGAAACTGGTTGGCAGAAGCGGCACGCTTTACGCCGCAGTTGCGCGTGCTACAGATACATGGCAACAAGCGTCAACCGTTGTTTAATGCTTTAGCTGACTACGATGTTATTGTCACCAGTTACCCGTTGGTGGTGCGGGATCATAAGTATTACCAAAGCCAACTTTTAAGCGCCGTTATATTGGATGAAGCACAACATATTAAAAACTCGGGCAGCCAGGCCGCTAAAGCAGTACGTTTACTCAAAGCCGATTTCAAACTAGCGCTATCTGGCACGCCGTTGGAAAATCATCTGGGCGAATTAAAATCTATTTTCGACTTCGTATTACCTGGCCTGCTGGGTAACGATACGCATTTTAATCAGGTGTATCGTAAACCGATAGAAAAACACGGCGATACTGAACGCGCGCATGCGTTAAAAGCCCGCATTGCTCCCTTTATGCTGCGCCGTACTAAAGCACAAGTCGCCAGTGAACTGCCTGAAAAAACTGAAATAGTGCAGTTGCTGGAATTAGAAAGCGACCAGCGCAACCTGTACGAAAGTATCCGTTTGGTGATGGAAACCAAGGTACGTGAACTGTTTGTACAAAAAGGCGTTGCTGCAAGCCAAATCCAGTTTCTTGATGCACTGTTAAAATTACGCCAGGCCTGTTGCGACGCCAGATTAGTGCCGGTAGAACATGCCCGCTCGGTGCAAAGCAATGCTAAATTACAATGGCTGCGCGATACGCTGCCAGAAATGCTGGAAGAAGGGCGTAATATTTTACTGTTTAGCCAGTTTGCCAGCATGCTAACGCTAATTGAAGACGACCTGAATGCACTGGGTATTCGCTACAGCAAGCTGACCGGCCAAACCAAACATCGCCAAGCGCAAATAGATGCCTTTCAAAATGGCGAAACACGGGTGTTTTTAATCAGTTTAAAAGCCGGTGGCACCGGCCTAAACCTTACCGCTGCCGATACCGTTATTCACTACGATCCCTGGTGGAACCCGGCAGCCGAAGCGCAGGCGACAGACCGCGCTCACCGTATAGGTCAGCAAAAAAATGTGTTTGTTTATAAATTAATTGCCAGCAATACCGTAGAACAAAAAGTGCAATTACTACAAGAACATAAGCGCCAGCTAGCCGACCAATTGTTCTCCGGCGGCAAAGGCCAACCGTGGCAAGGTAAGGCTGAAGATTTACTGGCGCTATTTACTACAGACTAAGTTTATCGCTGTCTAGGTTAATCGGCGTACCACATTCTGGCCTGACGGGCCGGAATGCTGAAGGTATAATTTCCACCGCTGATATACACCAAATTAGCCCCGCTTAACGCGTCACGATAATTGCGGTACCAGTAAAACCTACCATTGGTATTAACATTAAAGTTTTGGCTGCTACCGCACTTATTAATGCCCACTACGCCTTCCTGACCACGACGAAATAAAATGGCGCAGTCGTTCCAGGCCAACATTTCCATGCCCTGCCCTTGCATACGATTATGAAAATTCAGCATTTTACTGATATGGCTGGCTTTATAAGCATTTACCCAGCGGTTATTATCGGTACCGGTGCTGTCGCTGAAAATCAACGGCTTGCCACCATCACGGCCCATTACATAGGCATAAGCCAGGTATTCGTCCGTTGGGTCCATGATGAGATAACGAAAGCCATCATTTGTTGGAATATCATGCGTAACGGTAAAGGTCACTGCCCGATTATTTTGTAATGCCTGACCGTAAGCTGCCGGATTGACCAACTGGCTTAAACTGCCGCCAAAGCCAAAGGCGCTGCGAATAGTATTAAACAAAGGAAAGTCATAGGCTTTGTGATCAGTATTGGCCAAATAGGGTGATAAAAAGCTGTTGTATTCGTTATTGCCAGCACCACCACTGGTAATAATTTCACCAAACACGTACATACCATTTTTGATGGTGCTGGTGAAAATCTGATTAATATGCCAATTGCTCATATGTTTGGCAGCATCAACCCGAAAGCCTTTTACGCCTAAGCTTTTTAGTGCACTTAAGTAAGCACGCTGTTGTTGCACCACCCAATTATTTGGGTTTAAATCTGGCAAGCCGCTATCGCCAGCACCACCGCACAGTCGCCAGTTCTGTACTTGCCAGACATCGTTATAGTTACTAATGCAATTTGCCGGATTAAAATCCCACGGGCTAAACAACCCCTGGCTAAGATTGCCAAACAACTTCTGGTTATTCCAGTAGCTGCTGTTGCTACTATAGCTATTTAGCGCCGCCTGACCTGGGAAATCGGTAGCACCGCCGCGCTCATTTGCCATGTGGTTAAGCACGATATCGGCATACACATCCACTTTTCGCGCAGGGTTACTGTCGTTTAACGCATTAATCATATTAACAAACGACTGCTTATTGCCTTTGCAGTGGTCAATTACGCGGATATCCTGAGGTTGGTAACGCTGCCACCAGGCACAATTAGCTGCATTGGATTTTAGCGGTGGTGCAACCAACACCGCTTTATAGCCAAGGTTTTTAATTTCTGTCGCTTTAGCGGCTACTTCATCATAGTGCCAGTCAAAAGCGTGCAAAATTGCCTCAGCACTGGCATAGCCGCTAAACAGCAACGGGGTAATAAGCAACATCAGCCGGAGAAGCTGACGCTTGAACAACGTCTTGATTACTTGCATGTGTCTATCCTTTATTTTTTATTGGTTTATGCTAGTCATCCATGAGCGGGCAGCGATGCTGTTACTGCAGCATCACTAAGTGTTAGTGACTACTAGCTCCGTTAACACACTCTTAAGCTACGCCTTTAGCCAGAAAATTTATTGCTTATACACGCCAAGTTTACAACTTAGCTACATTAGGAACAAAGTGTCTCATTGACCCTGCTACGCGGTAGATTTAGGCTAATGCCAACCTTGTTTGCTGCACGTGGTAACCGATGAAAAACTTAACCGAACACCTAAGCCAGTACGCGCAGTACCATCGCGACGAACGTAATATCCTCACCCATTACGCCGGCATCCCGCTCATTATCATTGCAGTATTTGGCTTGCTGTACTGGCCGCTTTTTAGCTTGGCTGGCTTAACTATTACACCCTCGTTGGTATTGTTTATAGCCGCTATGGCTTTTTACCTGCGGCTTGATCTGCGCTTTGCAGTAGTAATGCTGCTGTTTAGTGGAACTTGCCTGTTGCTGGCGGCACAACTGGCAAGCTTATCGCTCTGGCTATGGCTGGGCAGTTCAATCGTATTATTTGTTGTAGGCTGGTTATTGCAGTTTGTTGGTCATTACTTTGAAGGCAAAAAACCGGCTTTTGTCGATGATATTATTGGGCTCTTTGTTGGACCGCTGTTTATCGTTGCCGAATTAAGCTTTAAACTGGGTCTGCGAAAACCGTTACAGCAGGATATCGAGCAAATTGCCGGTAAAACGCATTAAGTCAGCCCAAAGCTGATGCAGCTTTTTTAGCTGCCAGAATCCCAAGAACTGGATTTAGGTCTCACTGAAGTAAGTGGTAGTGAATGAAATTTTTATCTTTTTGTACCGGCAGCTTGGTGCTGCTGTATTCGGTATTTACCTTAGCCGCACCCGCTAACTTTGATCAGGCAAAACGTTTAGCCCAGGGTATTCACGCAGCAGATGCCAAAAGCTTTTATTGCGATTGTGATATTAGCTGGCAAGGCAAAAAAGGCAGCCCCAATTTGGCGGCCTGTGGTTATCAGGTGCGCAAAAACAACCAGCGCGCCAACAGAATAGAATGGGAACATATTATGCCTGCTCACCACTTTGGCCACCAACGCCAGTGCTGGCAAGAGGGTGGCCGGAAAAACTGCGTCAAAACCGACAGCGTATTTCGTGCCATGGAAGCTGATTTATATAACCTAAAACCCGCCATTGGCGAGGTAAACGGCGATCGCAGCAATTATCGCTTTGGTGTATTGCCTTCAACCCCGGCGCAACATGGCGCTTGTCCGGTAAAAGTCGATTTTAAACAACGCGTGTTTGAACCCGCTCCGCCAGTGCGTGGCGATATTGCGCGTATTTATTTTTATATGGCAGACAAATATAACCTTAACCTGTCGCGTGCACAGCAACAGCTGTTTATGGCCTGGCACAAGCAAGACCCTGTCACGACAAAAGAGCAGGATCTAAACCGGCAAACCGCCAAAGAAATGGGCCACGACAACCCTTTTGTCAGCGGTGTGCGTGAATGGAATTTAGGTTATAAACCGACAGGTTATGGCGTAACCAGCAACCAGTAAACTGGCTACTGTGCTTTCACGTATCGCATTATATTTATAAAGGTATCTGTCCAGTAGGTCGCTCGATTTGCAGCGAGGTACGCCAGCAATTGATCATGTGCCTGAGCAGAAACACTTAGGTGATCGCCACCGACGCCATGAAAGGTGAGATTAACCATTGTGCCGTGCTTCGCGGCTTGCTTAACGAAGGCGATTAACTCAGCACCACTGCTACCAACAGGGACTATGACTTCTACCGCATAAACATCAAACTCTGCCATATCGGCGATTATTGCCCCCGGCTTTGCCTTTATCGCTACAAAATCTTTATGAATTAACGGCCAGTATGGCTGCCCTCGTGCCAGCGCATCACCGCAAGGAGCAGTAAACGTGCGCTCGGTTTGGCCGTCAATAGTAAATAACATGCTATTGGCTAGCCGAATTTGTTGTACCAGCTGCGTAGCACTGATGTTATCTAGATCATCGTCAGCGCCAACCCAGTCACGTCCGGGTTTGCTGGCCGAGCATTGGTGGAATAAAGTATGGTTACCCAGTTCATGACCCTGTGTTGCTGCAGCACGCCACTCACTTAAACGTGACGTGATAAGCGGACTGGATAATTGCAGATAAAAGCTGGCTTTCAGGCCGTACGCATTAAGCGCCGGAATGGCCACATCCAGCTGCGATGCCAGCGTATCGTCATACGCCAGGCTAACTGCAGCTTTAGCACCATGGGGCCAGTTATCCCCTTTGGCGCTAAGATGCCAGCAACAGCACAAAAGAAGCAGTAGAGTAGTAAAGATATTACTCATGGGTTACTAGCATCTGTATAGCGTTGGATTAAGACATTAATAGTGCCTTCTTGGCGCATCTGTTCTAATTCCAACTGCATGCGCTCAGCAAGCTTTACCGGGAAGAGAAGGTTTAACGCCAGATAGTTATCGCCAACATCTTCCAATTTAAATAATGCCTCAGCACTGTCTTCTGGTAACTTGTTATTACGTAACCAGGTACGTAAAGAGCGCTTAGAGCCCACCAGCAAGTCTACCCGTTTTGCCATAAACAATGGTACGGGCTCAGACTTAGTGGCGAAATCTAACATATTGCGACCAAACTCAAAGCCATGACGCTTGAAATAGCTTTCGTACACATCGCCACGAGCAACGGCCAGCTTAAAATTTTTTGCTTCCTCAAGATTAGTCGGGTTAACCTCGGTTCTGCCTTTTAAACGAAACAAATAACCCCAGTCTGATGCGATTGGCCCAACCCAGCGAAACAACGGTTCGCGGGCGGCGCTTCGCGCAGTTGAAAACACACCACTCATCTGCTGATGCTGAGCATTTTCGTAAGCCCGCCGCCAGGGTAATACCGTGATATTGCAGTCAAGCTCAAGACGCTGACACAACTGATGCATAAGCTCGACATTAATACCATCTGGCCGGCCATCAACAATATAGCTGTACGGTGGCAGATGCTCGGTATATAAATGAAGGGTTGGCGGTTGCTGAATTGCCGCGGCATAACCGGACAGAAATACTAAGCACCATAGTACAAAACGCATTGAGTTTCCGGGCAGATATTTGATACTTCAGACTAATAGTAAATCAAGCAGACAGCAAGCTTATAAGATGCATAAATCAGCACACTTACAATAGCTCGATATTCCGTTATGATAGAACGACATAAGTTAATCTATACCAAGGAGTCGTTATGATAACTGCATTGTATGCCGCATTGCTGGCACTCTTTTACATTGTGTTGAGTTTTAAAGTGGTTGGTAAACGCCGTCAGTTTAAGGTGGGTATTGGTAGCAATGGTGAAATGGCTTTGGAGCGCGCCATACGAGTGCATGGTAACTTTGCTGAGTATGTACCTTTTGCGCTGTTACTGATATTTTTCGCTGAATATAGCGGATTAGCGCCGCTTTATCTTCACATACTCGGAATTGCACTACTACTGGGCAGGCTAAGCCATGCCTGGGGCGTACGTCAGGTTTCTGAGCCACTAAAATTCCGCGTGTTTGGCACAATACTGACATTATCGGTACTGATGTTATCTGCAGTGGCGATATTGGCGCTATACAGTTCCAGGCTCTTACTCGCCTGATAAAATGCAAAGCCAGCCTATGTCTAGCTAACCTATTAAGCCCTGGGTAGGCCAACAGGCCCACCCAGGATAAAAGCCGCTAATTAATCGCGATAGCTTGCTGGCGCAGTGGCTCAAGTCCCTCTAAACGCTTCTGATACGATGAGTAATCAGGGGTAACACTATTTATTAACTTACCCGCGGGGTTATATACCCAACTGTACCACGGCTGTATTGGCTGTACTTCTGCATTAGCCTGTGCCAATAACATTGCCGCACGATCGTTACTGGTAGCTTGCATTAAGAAAAAGGGCTTTAACAGAACTATGCTGAGTTGTTCTGTGATTGCTATATCATCCCTAGCCAAGTCTTCTTTTAGCGCAGCGGCTATAGCATTATCACCAAACACCCATTCGCCCGATAATGCTTGTAACAAACTTAACTCCTCAGGTGTAAAGGGCGCTAGCCAGCTATCTGGCATCATATCGGCTTGCTGTTGTGGTTCAATTTGTTGTTTAAGCACAGTGGCAAAACTAAAGTGGCGTTTTACCGCCTCAATACTGATCATTTTGCTAAGCAACAAATTATTACCAGATAAAACGGTGCGCCAGAATTGAAGGTCTTGCTGCAACAATAATCTGACAGTCGGGATATCCTGTTGCTGTGCCGCTAGCCAGGCTTGTAAAAAAAGCAGCTGTTGGGCATGCATAATGCCGTGATAAGACGGCAATGCTTGTGCTGCGTCAGCCAATGCTGGTTCATACCAATGAGGATAACTGCGCACCTGTTGGTAAAAATCTATCAGCGGCTTATGCTCGTCAATAAGTTGAGCTACATTAGGTTGGGCGGCTAAAACCGTATTGCAGTCTTCTGTATCGCACTGACGCATCAACTGAGAAAAAGTGTCTGACACCATATGTTCAGTTGCACCTGCATGCTGACGAAAGTATTCATAGCCATTATTATCAGGGGTAATTTCTGCCAGAACTTCCTGCAGAGTACGCATAGTAGAAGCTGCGGTGGATGGTGCCTCGTCTTGCCAATTTATTACAAGCAACACAACGTATATTGTAACTACTATAGACAATAGCGTCGCAACCACCTTAAAAATCAATTTTATCCATTTTAACCACAACATCCATTACACCTTAACGTCGATTGACCAGTAAATTGCTAATATTAATACTTTAAGTTTTTAACAAAATTCATCTGCAATTACCACCTTTAACGCACTTTACAGGCTAAGTCGTCGTTAACGCCATTTTCATGCCAAAGCATTTTACATGAAGCGCAAACCCCATTTAGCTTACAGTACCACCTGGACCGTGAACTGTGCCGACATCCAACATACCCTGTTGAATTGCGCCGGTTAAATCGCTGTATAGTAATGCTTCAGCTTGCTCAAAGCTGACAGTTAACCCTTTAATCATGCATACCTGGTTACGGCCATTGGCTTTACTAAGATAAAGTGCCATATCCACAATTTGCATGACTTTTTCCCAATCGAGATGCTCTTCTTTGATGCCGGAAAAGGGTAAGTGAATAAAACCACCGCTGGCAGTAACATGAATATCGTATTGCTCGAACTTAACCGTGGGTTCGGCGATGACATGTAAAATACGCTGAATAAAACCATCGAGCAGAGAAGGGCTAATATTCTCCAGCACAAGCAGTATTTCCTCGCCGCCCCAGCGCACAACCATATCATTTTCACGACAGGTTTTTTGCAAGCGGCGACTAATATCTATTAATACCGCATCACCCGCACTATGACCATAATGGTCATTAATACGTTTAAAAAAGTCGATATCCAGTAACAGCAGCCCGGTTAAATTACCGCTGGCATCCTGCTCGCGGCGTTGTTTACTGCGCAATTGCATATGCTCTTGCAAAGCCCGCCGGTTGTATAACCCGGTTAAGTGATCACGTTGCGACTGAAATGCCAGTTGCTTGTTGGTTTCGTATAATTTCCGATTTGATCGGCGTACTTTACGATATAATTGCAGCAAAGCCATTGCCGCAAATAACATAAGCAGCACAAACAATAAGGTTAGCTTCTGTTGTAGCTGTTTATTCTCCAACAGCTGCGCCTTTAAATTATTTTCCTGTTCCAAAATAGTAATTTGCTGAGCTTGTGCTTTAGTGTTGTATCGATTTTGCAGTTCATTTAGCCGTGCCTCACGCCCTGCTGAGCGAATATCCTCGCGTAACGTCATTTGCTCTAGCAGGGTGTCCGCTTGCTGCTGATACATGCCTGCGGCAGCATATGCCTTTGCCAGCCATTCATAGTACGGTTCAAACTCAGCTTTTGTCGCGTGCTGACTAAAATAGCTCATACTCGCTTTTATTTGCTCAATACCAGCACTTTGTTCGCCCTCAAAAACACGAATATATCCTAAATTCATTGTAATCAGCTGCTGACTGTATTCATCTTTCAGCCTGCCAGCGCGTTCCAACGCCAGCAGTAAAATACGTTTCGCCGCGGCATAATCTTGCAATTCAATATAGGTAGCACCCAAATTATTTTCAAACGTCAATGCCGTGTATTCGTCGTTGTTCTCTAAAGCTGCAACTAAACCTTTTTTATTCACGCTGATCGCTATATCAAACTGTTTTTCTGAACTGGCGATATAGCCTTGTAGCAAATACAATTCGGGTAACACTGTTATATGCTGGTATTTGATGGCATCAGCAATAAGCTGTTTTGTCAGCGCCTTCGCCTGCGGCCAGTTTTTTAATTCGGTATGAACCTGGGCAATATTAAAATTTAGAAAACCGCGACGGCGTAGAGTTAAGGCATCATCTGTTTCCGAGACACTATCGAGTGCACGAATAAAGTGCTCTAGTGCGCGCTCGTACTGGCTATCTGCTTTGAACAGCCGCCCTAAAACGTTATTGGCGAAATAGCTTACCCGGGTGTTTGACGCATCTTTAAGCTGCAACACAAGTTTATCCGCTTTAATGACAGCATCATCTAACTTTTGTTGATACATTAGCAATTCTAGCTCTGTGGCAAATATTTCACTCAATGCATCAGGGTGTTCAGTGAACTGAGCTTGCTGCATTAATTGTTGCATCAGACGTTCTGTTTTTGCGGTGTCTTTGCTGTAATATGCATCAAAAACCAAATAACTGATTAACCTTACCCGGCTTTGTATCGCCACTTGCATAATGTCGGTTTGCGCCAACTCATTTAACAGTACACTGGCTTCAGTTTGGTCTTGTTGAATGACCTGAATGTAACGGTCTAATGTTTCTTCTATGGCTAAATCAATTTCACTGGCAATAGTTGGCATCATGAACAGTAAAATACTGACAATAAAACCAAAACGCTTAGACGTAACGCGAAAATCAAGCATAAAAAGCAATACTCTGGCTGGCTTTCATTATTTTTAGTTCAACATACGTTATCAGTATAGTTGTTGCACATTTTTAAGGCTAAATTCGTCGATCTATATTGATCTGTGTTAGCAACCAACTATTTTCATGACACAACAACTTCAAGCTATTTATATGCGGAGTTAACTAAGGTATAACGGCGCAATGAAAATACCAAAACGCATTCAACCCTTAGTAGACGAAGGCTTAGTAGATGAAGTTATTCGCCCGCTAATGAGCGGGAAAGAAGCTTCTGTGTATATCGTCCGCTGTGGCGAGGACATTCGCTGCGCTAAAGTTTACAAAGACGCAGACCAGCGCAGCTTTAAACAAGCAGTGTTGTACCAGGAAGGCCGAAAAGTTCGCAGTAGTCGCCGTGCCCGCGCGATGGAGAAAGGTTCTAAATTCGGCCGTAAACAACAAGAAGAAAGCTGGCAAAATGCCGAAGTGGATGCCTTGTTTAAGTTGGCCAAAGCTGGTGTTCGCGTACCTGAACCTTATGGCTGCTATGACGGCGTTTTATTAATGGAACTGGTATGTGATGACGAAGGCATGGTTGCCCCCCGCTTAGGTGATGTTGCGATGGATGCAGATCTCGCGATAGATGATCACGCCACCATGATCCATTACATAGTGTTGATGTTGTGCGAAGGCCTGGTGCATGGCGATTTGTCTGAATTTAACGTACTGGTAGATGATCATGGTCCGGTTATTATTGACTTGCCGCAAGCTGTCGATGCGGCGGCAAATAATAATGCCAAGTGGATGTTTGAGCGTGATGTAAACAATATGCGCGATTACTATGGTCTGTATGCGCCTGAGTTACTAACAACCCAGTATGCCGCGGAGATATGGTCACTGTATGAAGCCGGTGAGCTTACCCCTGACGTAGAGCTAAGTGGAGAATTTGCCGAAGACACACACAGCGCCGATGTTGACGCTGTGTTAGAGCAAATTAAAGCCGCCTTTGCTGAAGCTGAAGCACGCAAAGCCGGCCTGGCAGATGACGATGACTAGACCTTAGTCTGCCGGTTGGTAATACACAAAAAATAACGTCTGCGCGCCCGCCAATCGCAGCCGATCTTTGTCACTGGCCGGTTGAATATAAATATGTGGAATACTAAACGCCTGTCCCATATTGCGATTGTAGTCAAAACCTGGCGGTATATTTTGCATCAGCGCTACGGTATCGCTTCCCGATCTGTGCATCTGAAACGTTGGCAGCTGCTGACGATAATAAGCCAGTACTTGTGCCGGACTTGCCTTAGTAATAAACGATGCACCCGGTAATGTTTCATAGCGTTGTTCAGCAATCTCCATCTCGCTTTGAGCAGGGATATTAATTAACAACTCTGCCTCTGGGTACAATGGCAACGTTATTAATGACTCCGAACCTTGGCTACCCGCTATCATAGCATCAACCATCTGTTGCATCTCAGCCACACCATGCTGCTGCATGCGCTCGATAAGCTGGTCCATTTGTTGTTGCTCTGCAGCAGTTGGGTCGCGGTCGCCAATGCGGTCAGATAAAGCATCAAGCTCCGCCATTAACGGATCATCCTGTTGTTCCGTATCACCATCGCGGTCACAAGCCTCCCAACGCTCCTGCGCTACACCGCTATGCTCTACAATGCTACTTTCTAAACATGCCTGATGTGCGGGGCTAGGCTCATCTGACATCATGTCACCCATGCCACACTCAGCGAAGGTTTGCCGATAAACGCGTTTAAGCCTATCTTGTGACACACCAACACACTGCGATATACGCTCTAGCTCACCCATGCGCTCCATCATGGTCAGCATCATGTTTATTTGCTGTTCTTGTTGAGCTGGGTTTGCCAGCGCACTGCCGGTTAACACTAACAACACCGTTAATATTTTCATCCTGCCGCCTCAATTAACAAATAGGCTGAAATGATAACCAAATGTGTATTTAAAGGTAAATCTAAATTTTACATCCTCACTTAATACTGATGTTTAAAAAGTGGCCTATTCTGCTAACTATTAGTCAAAATTTTTAGAGCTAAAGTTCTCAGTAAAATTATTTCCATAATTATCAACAACCTAAAAATGGCAAGCCTTTTGCTGTAACTTGTTTAAAGTAAATAATAAAAGGTAATAGCATGAAATTCTCTCAATTTGCAGCAGTCAGTTTAGTTGTGGTATCAGGTTTTTTGCTTAGCAACGCCTCAGCAGAAAATAGCTATGGTGATATTGATAAGGTACTAGGCAGCGCCTCGGTTGAATCCGGACAACACTACAACGATATTTCGGTGGTTAACGGCAGTGTAAAAATGGCCAGCGATAGCAGTGCCAATGAAATCTCTGTCGTCAATGGCAGCATTAAGATGGGCGAAAATGTTAGTGTTCACAGTGCATCAACGGTAAATGGTAGTATTGAAGCCGATGGCGGCTTAAAAACCGCGGCAAATTTAGAAACCGTTAACGGCAAAATACGTCCTGGCAGCAACGCCGTTATTGGTGGCAATGTTGATACAGTAAACGGCGATATTACACTGGACAGTAGCGAAGTAGCGCAAGATGTCAGCACGGTTAGTGGAGATATTTCGCTAAATGGCACCACAGTGATCAAGGGAGATTTGGTGTATAAGCCTCGTGGTAAACGTAAAACGTTTTTTGGCTGGGGCAACGACAGTAAACCCACCCTACATATCGGTGCCGACGCAGTGGTAGAAGGCCGTATAATTCTGCAGCAACAAGTCACTCTACAACTGGACAACCCTGCTATGCAGGATAAAGTAGAATATCAAATTAACGATGGCCGTTAAGCGCCAAGCTTAGTGTAATACTAAAGCGCCGCAGTCATACCCATGCGGCGCTTACTGTTATTGATATTTAGCGAAGTTTTTTTCACCACGAGCCAGCGCTTGCTCAGCGCGGTTTATATTCTGTTCTAATTCAGGCATGTAATCCGCGGTTTCAATTAACAGGTGCTTTGCATCTTCAATTTCATTAAGTAACGCAATACGCTCATCTCGCGTTAGCCCGTCTTCAACTAACAACTCTGTTTTAACTACAATATCTTGCTCAAGCTGGGTTAATAACCGCTGCTGCTTGTCAAAGGCACTGCGTGCCGCATTAACAGCTCGCTGCAACTGATATAGCTGTTGACCATCACGAAAGCCGCTTAAAAAATCCGCTTCCAGTGCCGAAGGGCAGCTACTTTGATAACTGCCGCCGCTACGTCCAACTGCAAAACCATTACGATGGGTGCAATACTGCTCTGCACCTTCCCGATGACCGCGGCGATACGCCGTTAAATCAGGAGTTACACCATGGTCAGCGCAATCTTGGCGATATTCGCTAATCGCTGTTTCATTTTTACCTTTTGCACCGTCTTCAAAACCAATAGTACGCCAATCTGCAGTTAGACATTCAGATTTATCCATCGAGGCGCATGCAGTAAGCATGGCTAACGTAATACAAAGTAAAGCAGCCTGTTTCAACATCGTTATTCCTTATTTTGTTGCTTGCCGACATTAAGCCACTGAGCAAGGTGCAGGGTCAACGGTTTAACCGCTTTTCGCCCCTACTTTGCTGCACAGCATCAACTATACTTTGACAACTCCAGTGGTATTAATTTATACACCATGATAAAAAACGTTAGACTTTACTGGCGGTATTTGATCCTACTCAGTGCTTGCTGGTTTACAGTTGCTCCAACATTACGGGCGGAATCGTTGGTCATTGTCGATGCCGTGTCATTATTACAGCCTCAGGCGCAACCTACCAACGAAAGCCTGCTACTGCGGCAACTTCTGCAAGCCTATCCTGCAGATTATAGTATCGTCGATGTGAGCCGAAATCGGGCTCGCGAATGGGAAAAAACAGCCGATAATGCCTGCATGCCCTGGCTAAAGAAAACTGCTGCGCGCCAGCAAGACTTTCTGTTTAGTTTGCCCTATATGATTGAAGCGGCGTTGCAACTAGTGGTTGCCGCCGACTCCGATGCATTACCATTATTAGACAGACTAAGCGGCAACAATAACACCCTCTCTTTGACACATTTACTCCAATTAAAACAAGCACCTTTGTTAGGCATAGAGTTAAACCGGACCTACGGCAACAATATTGACTCACTGGTTAGCCAGCGTTACGCCAGCTGGTCAATATATACCCGAACCAGCTCCAGCAATGAAACCGGTAGTATGCTGCCGATGTTAGAACGTGGTTTTATTGATGCCACACTGGAGTATCGCAAAGTTGCAGAACGCAGCGTTATGTCGTTGCGATATTATGCGATACAAGAAGCTGAACCGTTTAATCTGGTTTACTTTGCTTGCTCAAAAGGTGAACGTGGTCAACGCGTTGTTAATTTACTCAATGAAGCAATAAAACTAAAAAGCCAGCAAGTTGCTTATCAGCAGCTGGTGTTGCAGAGCATCGCTGAAAAAAACCATGATCAGGCATTGCAAACCTGGCTGCAAACGCTAAAACTTGCATCTGAAGTTGAACAACACAAATAACACGCAGCTAAACCTCTCCATGCGTTTTGCTATCAAGCAAGCGGCGCATTATTTGATTATTCCAATGCTGAATAATAATTTGTGCGCGAAACAACGCCCATAGCTCTACCACACTGATCGCCACAATCAGCCCCCAACCTAACCAGTAAAAACCCATCAACAGCAATAATATCCCAACGACAAACACCGTTAAATTGGCCACACCGCGCGCCCATTGCCCAAGATAAAAATGGTGCAGGCCAGCGAGAAAACACCAATTAAGCGTGGCGTAGGTGTCAGGGTCGCGCAGTTCATGCTTTAGCTGCTGATAAAGCGCCAACCGTTCAGTATCCGGTAACGCTGCAGCCTGCCCGCGTAATCTCTCTTCTTCGGCATCAACCTGTTGTTGATTTAACATGCTCAGCCTCCGGTACCGGTTCAATACATTTACAAAAACTGTCGCGCTGGCTACAACGCCGAATACGCTGCCAGCCCATGCTTACGCCCTTACGCGCGCCAAAACGGCTAATTGCGGTATAAGTATATGCAGAACAAGTGGGTTCAAAGTTGCAGTCAATGCCAAACCAGCGCTGCCCGCCACCGGTAGTGCGGTAACGCCGTATTGCCCACAGTAGCAGGCGCTGCACTTAACGACCTAAGGTAACAATCATGGCTTCACGGGTCCAAAAGAGCCAAAAACGTTTTTGTTCAATTACCTGAAACACCACCTGCCAGCCTTGTGCCGCCTGCGCATTTAGCTCGGCTTCCACTTTTTTCAGCGGCAAACCAGACGCCCCCAGAAAAATAGTGCCACAGCCACCCTCGGCAATATGCATAACTTTGTATTCTTTAAAGCTTGTTGGCATTGTTATATCCCTTAAGTCTATCTGGCTAGTGTTAGTTAATTATTGTTGTTTAATTTACCGTTCGCACCGCATTACTGCAAGCTAGTCTGCCAGCAGCATTACACCGGCGACAAGGCCGCACGTAAGGCCTCTTTATAGCGGCGCGACAACGCCAGTTGCTGGCCACTTTTTAGCAAAATATCGCCATCACCACTGCTGTCATAGCTGATACTGTCGATGGCATTATGATTTACCGCCAGGCTGCGGTGAATACGGCTAAAGCCTTTGCAGCTAAGTTGTACCAAGGTGCTACTTAAGGTCGCACGCAGCGGGTAGATACGGTCTTTACTGTGTAAATTCACGTAATTACCACTGGCTTCCAACCAGTCAATATCGTCGGTACGGATCAGGAACTCTTTATCCAGCTTTTTCACCAAAAAATGCTCCGGTGCCTTGGTCGCTGGCATAGTGACGTTATCCTCAGTGCTGTCGAGCTGGTGCGCTTCACCCTTTATCCGGCTATACACAAACAGCACCAATTGATAACCGATAATAAACGACAAATAACCCCAGACATCTTTGCGGTATTCGTAAAAAAACTCGCGCACCAAGGGGCCAAAGTTATAGTTGCCGCCTTGCCAGTGATAAACCAGTTCGCGCATCGCTACCATCAGGCTGACATGAAGCACTGAAAATAGCAGGCTGCCAAGCAAATGCGCCAGCAGCTGACGACGAACGCCACTTAGCTGCAACGGATAGCGGTTAAACCACCAAAACAGCAGCGGAAAAAGTAACAAGGTGCTGATGGCGCTGCTGTATTCCCAAACGATAGGCTCCCACATCTGCAAGCTGTTTGCGCTGCTGCTATCACGGCGGTGTTCCATCCACACCGAGCTGGCGTTAATGGCAGCATTAATAAAAAAATACAGCGCCAGCAGCAGGTAGCTGTATAGCCCCGGCCGCTGATCAAACCGTTCAAATACGCTTATTGCTTTATCATTCGTCACAGCCAACCACCTGTTATCCCCGTTTGCCGCCATCCGGCCATTCTACTGTGTCTCATGCTAGAGCAGCGGCGCACTATAACGCAACTGCAACGACGGAGCATTACCATGACAACAACCATTGACACCCGCCGCTACGATTTAGACTGGCTACGCACCCTGGCCTTTGGCCTGCTGATTTTGTATCACATTGGAATGTATTATGTCGCCGACTGGGGCTGGCATATCAAAAGCGATGTGACCAGCACAGCACTGCAGGACCTGATGATTTTGACCAACCCCTGGCGTATGTCGTTAATTTTTTTTATTTCGGCCATGGCACTGGCATTGGCACAACAACATTCAGCCAAGTTAACCTTGCTGGGGCTGCGCACTAACCGCTTACTGGTGCCGCTACTATGCGGTATGTTTATTGTGGTGGTGCCGCAGGTGTATTTTGAAGCGTTGTCGCAGCAGTTAATTGAACCGGGTTATCTGAGTTTCTGGTGGCAGTATATTAACCCCAATACAGCACTGCTACCTGAGCATCACAGTCCCATTGGCCTGCTAACCTGGAACCATCTGTGGTTTATTCCCTACTTATGGTGTTACAGCGCTATTGTGTTGCTGGTAGCACCGCTACTTAATACGCTGGCCAACAGGTTACAGCGAGTACCAGGCAGCATTGCGTTGCTGGCGGCAATGGTAACGCTAATCGGTGCCTGGTATTTCCTACGTCAGGCTTATCCGTCCAGCCACGCGTTGTTAGATGATTGGTATAACCACGCCAAATACTTCAGCGTATTTATTGCCGGCTATCTGTTTGCACTACAAGCTAACTGGTGGCAAAACGTCATTTCAGCCCGGCGCTGGTTTTTAACTGCAGCCGTTATTTGCTACAGCTTGATTATTGCTGACAGCAATGGCTGGTTTGACAGCATACCGGCGAGCTTTGGTGAATCCGTTAGCGGCCGGTTAATTGTTGGCGTGGTATTGGCGTTAAATCATTGGGGCTGGATCTTAGCCTTAATTGGCTACGCCGGGCGCTATCTAAACCGGCGCACCAACATAATCGACAAAGACGGTAAACTACTGCATTACAGTAATACCGCTATTTTGCCCTGGTATATGCTGCACCAGTCGCTGATTATTGTGTTTGCCGTCTGGCTAAAAGCACTAGCATTACCGGTGGGTATTGAAGCGGTATTACTTATTGTGTTGACATGCGCTGGTTGCTGGGCCGGTTACGAGCTAGTAAAACGCTTCTGGCTTAGCCGCTGGTTATTTGGTTTAAAGGTCAAGTTGCCAATACTGACAACGGCTACCCAGCCACTGCCAGACAACACACCTTGAAACAAATCGACACGACTTAAAATAAAACAACAGGCTATGCTGTAGGCTATTTTTTCAACCTGGCAGGTAAACAGCATGACAACCCAATTATTAACTAACACAGCACTTATGCGTGCCGGCGGCATTGCCGCCATAGGCATGGCGCTGTGCTATATCAGTGTGGCGGTTATTTTCTTTGGCCTGTTAGCCGTACCAGAGGGGTTGGATAGCCTTGGCCGGATGCAGTTTTACTTGCAGCAGGAATACCTGTTGGTCTCCATAGGCTGGGGCATTGGTTACCTGCTGTTTGGTGTGCTGCTGGCAATTTTGCTGCAAGCATTGCGCCAGGCAATGCCACAAAACCAGTCGGCTGTCGCGGCGTTAGCTGAGCGCTTTGGCAATATCTGGGTAATGCTGATGATGGCATCTGGCATGGTGGCGTTAGTTGGTATGAATATGACATTACGCCTACTCGACAGCAGCACTGACCAAGCCTTAGCGCTATACAACACCAGCAACCTGCTAACCAATGCCCTTGGCGGTGGCATTGAGCTGGTCGGCGGGCTCTGGGTACTCCTGCTAAGCATTGCAGGGTTACAACAGCAACGCTTTGCTAAAGTGCTACATATTTTGGGATTAATTGTCGGTAGCTTAGGCATCTTCACCTTGTTGCATACTGTGCCCTATCTGAAAGATGCTTTTGGTATTACTCAACTGATTTGGTTTATTTGGCTCGGTGTGGTGCTTTTGCGCACCCCATAATGGTTAAAAAATTTGGTAGCCACGACTCAATTAGCATATCTGTATGCAAAAATTTACTTTGTTGAAACAATAATCTAGAATCCGGCAAAATTTAACTGCTGGTACGCTAAACAATGAAATTGCTTTTAATTGCCATGATAGTAAGTCTGTCGGCCTGCGCTACAGTTAAAACACTTCCCACCACCACAAGCCATGTCAATATTGAGCATCACGGCAAGCGCAGCTATTGCCAGAGCATACCGCGCATTTACAGTGGTTTTTCTTATAACTTATGTAAATTACATGGCGAACCCAGCCGGCAGGTAAACCTGGGGGACAGTTTTAACAATGTGCCATTTTTTATAATTGATGGCACATTTTCACTAGTTGCTGATACGGTGATATTGCCTTACACGCTGTATACACAAAACAAGCATGGCAGTATTGATGTAAATTAGGCTGGCAATGGAATACCGTTTTTACCCACCTTACAACCAACATTGTGGCAGGCAAACCCAAGCTCTGATCATTGCTATTTTTATGTTGATTAGCTTGTTACCGCTGTTTTTTGATTATGGTAGGGTGCCTCAGCTTAAATTTATGCTGCTCGTATTTAGCCCCGGACTTGCGTACTGCGTTGTTGTCGCTTTTGATTATTTGGCGTCTCGTTATCTGATGCCCGGTTCGGTAAAACCATTTAAAATAACAGCATCACAGCTATTTATTCCTAAATGGCTGATACACAGTGAGGATAGTCAACTAGCGCAAGACACTATCATTGATGTTAAAGACCTACTGAGGATAGTCATTAACAGCTATACACTAAGGTCAAAACGTGGTGAGTTTGATGCTATAGATACGATTTGTCTGCAGTTTTATCATCAACGTATTTACCTGGATAGTAAAAAGCTAATGTTTGAAAGTGTAATAACCGATAAAAATAAGCTCATAAAAGCCTTAAAGTCATTGCCGTGCGATACAGCCTATGAAAATAAGAACAATTTTGGTGATGTGCGATTGCTTCACACTGTTGCTCAAGGCCGCTGGGGTTCTACCTATACGCTTTTGATCATTCTGATGTTTATTTTAATGTTTGGCAGTTTTCTACGACTGATATTCTGGTGACGATGAATCCCGCCCTCAACCCAACTGCATCCCGCCAATTTTACTCAACGTCACAAAAGTAACTAAAACCTGTTTTGGAGCGGTTACACCGGCATTACTCTGGCTTTTTGCAGCATACAAAACGCCGTTTCTCGGCGTTTTTTCAGAATAAGGGTCAGAACTAATAATCGCTACGTCTTTGCAAGGCATTGAAATACATAGCGTAAACTTAACTCGTCTTTAAATGTCTCCGACCCCTTTTTCGGTTATGAACCTTTGATCAGGTTAGAAAACCCTTCATTTTGAACTATTTTACCAATCAAATTCTGAACTGCTGGCATTAACGCTTGAGCAGTTTGATTACATGCTGTCTCACCATAAAAGCTGCTTGTAAAAGAATAGCTTTCAGATACAGATATTGACTGCCCATTCGATGAATTAATTGTCATAGCAATATCCCAACTGCCTGATGCAGATGAAAAATCAATTGAATTCAAGGTGCCTGTTAGGGTTACTGGAGCATTGCCATCATAGAGCTCTGCCATTTTCAACTCATCAACAAATGCTTTGCGAATAAACCCTTCAAAAGTTTGACCGTCAGGAGTTTTTATGGGTCCAACACCGCGACACATAATACTGGTTTTGCTTTCAGTGGCGGAGTTAAATTCACCAACATTTATATTGCTACCCACCACACTTTTTAATGATGAAATATTATCAACTGATACAGCATATCGATTTACAGAGTAAGTTGAACAAGCAGAAAGGCTTAAAACAACCAATGAGGCTAAACCCAATTTTTTAAACATTGTATCCATTTCCTTTTTTTTATTTTAACATCCAAACTATTTAGTATTTTTTCAACGCCCTTAAGGGGAATTAGACTTAGTAAACAATGCTTTAGTTTTACATTATTTATTTATCATGCATTATGTCTGTTACAAATTTTGCATGATTTTATTCTGCAACCTAAAGTGAAATCAAGTTGTTTATAAATGAAAGATTTCACATTTAAGTTGCAACATACAGCAATAACATCCCTTGCATATTCTGCTGCCTGAGCCCTTTAAGCTGCTCACAAAGTACCTGCTGGTAAGGCGTAAATTCAACTGCTACGGTTTTTGCTTTGATACCCGCGATAAAGCCAAGCTGCTTAACCGGCAGCATCGATTGGCTGGCGTGTTGTTGCAGTGTGGCAAGCTCGGGTAAAAGCATGGCGCTGTAGCCTTCGTTTAAGGCAATACTTACCCCTTTGGCGTCAAAATCACCAAAGTACAAGGTAGGTTTATTCTGTTTAAGCCACTGTGCTTTAAGTGCTTTACAGCCGCTACTATATTGGCTGTCACCGCGATAAATAATCAGCGGTTGCTGATAGGGTAATTGCAGTGTAAATGCATCAAGCTGGTAAAAGCAGTCTAGGTTTTCTACTACCAATAATGCGTCAAACTGCATAAGTGGCAGTTGCTGCCAGTCGATGTCGATAATATCCGCAGCTATGCCGAAGCTAATATCAGCTGGCTTGTTCAGCTTTAATAACACCCTGTGCTGGCGGGGTTTTAGGCCAACACTTTTAAGCTCTTGCTGGCTGCGCGTGGCATTGTCTAATCTGCTGTGTTGTTCTGGTGCATCCAAATAGCAGGCGTGTTTTAACTGGCGCTGCACGCGGGCGATGTCGCTTAGCAAAGCCAGGCTAAAGCTAAACTGCGGCAGGTTAAGACTGTTGCCTGGCACCAGTTCGTGCTCGATACACCAGAGCAGCACCTGCTGCACTGTTTTACTGCGGGTACTTACCCGTTCGCTGCCACTGGCATTTAGCCGTTGCTGCAGTTGCTGCAACCACCGCAGGCTTTGAGCAGTTAGCGCCGGGTAACTCATCAGGCAGCCTTTAAGCCCAGGCTGATATCACGAATAAGCAGTAACTGGTTCATGCTGCTGGCTGGCGCTTCGTCACGGACAATAGCAAACATCTGCTTTTCGTCCAGCGGCAGTGCTTGGTACTCGGCGATAATTTGATACAACCAAATTTCGCTGTCCCATTCCAATTGCTGCTGGGCTAAATAATCCAGCGCACTCAGCTTTCCGCCGTGGTCAATAACGCGTAAGTAAAAGTTCTCCACGTCAGTTTTCAGTGCTTGTTGCCGTGCGGCAATGGCGTCATCCTGCCATTGCTGGGCAAAACTAGCCGCTGGTGTTTCACTTAGCTGTGTCGCCTTAGTGCGCGGCAAGGCACGGACTAAGTCTGCCAATATTTGCCGCTCACTGGCTTTGTCCAGTGCAATGGCTGCATGTGGCTTTATGATGGCTGCTTGGTTAAACAGGGCTGGCACGTCAGTGCGATTAGGGTAATCGGCTGGCTGATACTTCGGGTGCTGGCGCAAAAACGCTGCCATGTTGTTAATCAACATCGAACGCGCTTGTTGCTGGCGAAATTTAGCCAGCAGTTCCACCAAGCGTTTCTGCACTTCTAACAAACTACTGTGATGCGAGCTCAGCTGGTTTTGTAGTTGGCTTACCAGTAACTTTCGCAAATGATTATTGCCTTCAGACAGCTCAATCAGCTCGTTAAAATCGAGTAAATCCAAGCCATCAAGCAAACGTCGCAGTTGTTTTTGCGCCCGCTCATTCTCACGAATTTTATCATCCAGGCTGGCAACAAAGCCAAAGTCGCTGTTTAGCCGGTGCCATAAGCTGTCTATCGCTTCTTCAAACTGGCCGCTTAGATCATGCACCTGTTCGGTTAGCCGCTGCAGTTGCAGCTCGGCCACGCTGTAATCGCCTTTGTATTGCGCATCACGATACGCCTGCACCCGGTTACGGATTTGCTCCAGCTTTTCGGCCACATCGGCGTTAATTTGCCGCCGGTTTTCGTCGGCCACCATACTGGCAATTAATTCGCTAACTAACGGCCGCAGTGCCAGCGGTTGCTGCTCGTCGGGTCGCCATAAAATGCGCGCGGCAATCAGTTTTTTCAGCGCGCCTTCACTAAACGCCGTTTCATCAACAAACCCATCCAGATAACCCTGCATCAGCGCTTTGTGGTGCTTGCCTAAAAGCGCTAACCGCTCGGCGCCGATGGTTAACAGGTTAGAGGCAATCGCGCTATCCACCGGGGCCATCAGATTAAGGCCTCCTGTGTCGGGGTGTCGTCTACCGGCAGGTGCTCTTCGTCACGAATAAAGCGAATAACATCAATTAAATAATCAATTTTACCGGTGACAATGTAGTACTGCCGCTCCTGGTGCGGTTGCAGCAGGTAACCATGCTCTTTTAAGCGGCGGAAAATCAGTTTTACCTGGTTATCCAGCTGTTCACTTTGGCTGTTAAAAAAGCGGTCGCTGGCCAGCTGATTAAGGCGCTGCCGCAGGCTTTGGTTATCTTCAGTACGTAGGATAAACTCCTGCAACTTAATGGTGTCGCCTGCCGTTAATGCGCTATCGCGGCCCAACGTTTCCTGCACCAATTGCAGCCATTCCAGCAACGGCAGCAGTGACTGCACTGTTAAGGCAAATAGGCCGCTTAGCTGCTCACGGGCGTCTTTTGTTAGCTCGTGATAACCCAGAAAAAATACACTGTTGTCTTCATTTGCCACCAAACGCCGGTTAAGCGGGCGCAGGTAATGGTTAATGTCGTGCTGGGTTTGCTCCACGCTTAAATGACGAAACGCATCTTCATCGGTGATGCAGCAAATAAACTCGCCAGCCAGCAGGCGCTCAAGTAAAGGTCCGTGTTGCAACATTAGCTTGCCTCCTGCTGTTTGCTGGCCAGTCGCTCGGCTAAGCGGCTAACTTTTGGCTGAATGCGTTTTAATCGGCGTTTAGCCGGTTCATGCTGATCAGGTTCAATTAAATAGCGGTGCGAAAACAGCATCAGTACGTCCGACTCCGGGTTGGGGAAGGCACCAACAATTACAATGTTATTGCTGCTACAGGCAGCAAACAGTTTTTCCACATTGTGATACGCTAGCGTGCCAATTTCATCGATTGGCCAGTGAATAGCCACCTTGGCATCGCCACGCAGCAAGCGGGTAAAAGCCAGTAAATACTTACATAAAATTAAGTAAGCCATACCGTGGCTGGACGATTCCAGCAGCTGGCGATCATTTTTAATTACCAGCTCAGAGCCACCTTCGCTTAAATGCAATTCAAGGCGCAGCAGCGATTCAATGCTGTATTGCTCATCTGCACGTAGCAGATCGACTACATCGGCCAGCGCGTTTAGGTATTGATCAGAGGGCAGTGCTTTGCCTGAAGCGCCCCAGTCATCATACAGTTTGGCGAAGTGCTTTAACGGCTGCCAAAAGCCCAGCTCGTCTATGGTGGATAAAATGCGCACTTCAGATTTACTAATACCCTCAAGCACCAAGTCGTCGGCGACGGCTTCACTTAAACGCCGGCTTTGCAGTGCAATACGGCGGTTTATGTCGCTAAACACGGTAAAGAACTTTTTAAGATCGCCGCCAATATTTTCGCCCATTTCCAGCAGTTGTTGCTGCGCATCTTTTAAAATTTGCAGCAGGCTGTGCAAAATAGGCAATTGCTGGCGTTTACCGGCATGCTCGGGTAACTGGCGTTGTTCGTGCTGCAGCCGGTCTAAAAACTCGGGTCCGGCATCTTTGCTTAAGATCGTTTCAAACTGTTCCAGCGCCGTTTTTAATGCGCCGTCCAGTTTGCTGCGTTGCTCCAGCGCTTCGTTAGCCCGCGCCAGCCGCTCGACAATATCAGCAGAAGCAACAAGCGTTGCCGGGCTAACATCGGCCAGATATAACTCGTTAAAGCGGGCAAATACCGGCCGTAACTGCGCCAGCAGTTGCTCAGCCTGGCTCATCAACTCCTGTTGCTGGCGTTTTTGCTCGTCAAGTTTTTTCTGGTTAGCGCTGTAATCGGCTTTTTGCTGCTCAAGTGCTTGCTTAACCGCACGCAGCTGCTGTTTTAAGTCGGTTTCTTTTGCTAACAACTCTGGACGAAGTTGTTGCCAGTCCAGCGCGATAAATTTTTGCCAGGCAGTTAATTCATCCTGACGCGCCTCAACTGCTTTAATGTCGGTTTTAAGTTGATCTTGCTTGTACTTAAGCTCAGTTAAACGACGCGGGTCAATACCCTTGGCTGACAGCTCTTCGTTAAACGCTTGCTGCAGCTCTTTAATCTGGTTTTTATTGTCGTCGCGCTTATGTTCCAGCTGACGTTCCAGCTCGTCTATTTGCTCGTCAAACACTTGCAGTTCGGCCTGCCAGTCAGCTTTGTGCTCTAGTTTCTGGCTGTTGTGGTCAGCTTTGAGTGCTTGTAAGTCGGCGTCTTGCTGCTGCTTCAGTTTTTCCAGCTGTTGCTGCTGAGCGGCCAGATCGGCTTTAACATCAGCTTGCCGTTTAGCAACAAGCTCACGCTGCTGCGCCTGCAGCCGGTTGCGCGCATCGCGGGCATAATCGATATTTTGCTCAAACTGGGTAAGCTGCCACTGTGCCTGCTCCAGCTGGGCACGGCTAATTTCGGCTTGCTCGTGCTGTTGTTGCAGGTTTTTTTCGGTCTGGGTTTTATCTGCCGTGGCCTGCACCAATTGCTGCTCAGCGCTGGCGATACGGTGACGAATGGCAGCTTCGTCCTGGGCATAGTCGGGAGTGTCAATTGCGGCTAACTCCAGCTGTAAACCATACAGGCTGTCGCTAAGTTCAGTGAAATGCGGTTGTAAATCCTGCCTTTCCAGCAAACGTTCATCCAGCACCTTGCCCAGCTTTTGCTCCCAACCGTTGTAGTGCAGGCGAAGAAAATGACGCAAACTGCCCTGCTCTGGTGTTAGCTGACGGTGCAATTGCTGCAATTGTTGCTCGGCACTGTGCAGCGCTTTTCGGCTAAGTTCCAGTTGCTGATCGGCATTATCACGCGCCGTGCGCGCCTGCTGATGCTGCTGTTGCAATTGCTGCAGTTTCCGTCCTTGTTGCTGTGCCTGTTGCTGAGCCTGCTCTAACCGCAGCTCTGCACTTCGCTGCTCTTCCAACTCGGCCTCTGTCAGGCTAGACGTCGCTAATTGACTTTGTAGTACGGCAATACTGCTGCTGATACTACTAAGCTGCTCGGCAAACTGCTGCTGCGCCTGTTGCAAACGGCTTTGAAATGTCTGTTCTAACACGGCTAGCTTATTATCTTGCTGTTCGCGGGTGCTGTCTTTTTGCTGTTGCAGTTGGCGGGCTTTGCCGCGGTGTTGCTCGCTTAAGCGGTTAAAAGCTTCGGCCAGCTTTATTTTACGCTGCTCTAGCTGACGCTCTAAGTCGCCGTGCTGCTCTACCATCAGCTGATATTGCTCTACAGTTTCTTCCAGCTGTTCACGCCATAATGGCAAAGCATCACTGTCACGCTGCAGCTTAGGCATATCTTTGCTGTCATAGTCGTCATAACGCTGTTGTAGTTGATCTAAGCGGGCACTGGTTTCATGTAAATCGGCTTCGGCTTTTGCCAGCGCGCTGTTTAGCTCCAGTTGCTGCTGGCTAAACTGCTCTTTTAAACTTTGCAGCTGGCCGCGCAGCGCATTGACCTGCTGCTCAGCATCGGCTTTGCGCAGCTTTTGCGCGCTGTCATCTTGTTGTAACAACGGCAATAAAGCGACTAACTGGGCTTCGCTGGCCGCTAATTGCTGCGCCAGCTGGTTTAACCGCTCAAAATCCTGCTGCAATTTGTCTAACCGCATCGACTGGCGCATTTGCTGGATCCACTCTCGCGCCTTGGTATTTTTTACCTTGGTGGTAGGCAGCGTTACGCCGTCTTCTTCAAAAATAGCCGCCAACATGGCTTTTAGCGTGTCCATTTTGCCTTCTTTGGCATGCACCGCACTAACCAGCTTTTCAATATGCCGTAACTTATGGCCGCTGCCTACCAGACTAAAACTGCCGGCCAAACGTCGCAGTTTTACGCTGTCGGCATTGTTACCGCGCAAAGCCGCAGCGTCGTTTTGAATAATACTGCGATACTCGCTGGTGGCGCTGATTTTAGCTGACACCTGCACCTCGGGCCGGCTGCGCATCGCTGCTGCCCAATCGCTGTAGCTCATGGCTTTTACATCATCGCCACTGTGTATCAGATAAAAGTCACTCTGATAGGCTGCACCAACAAAGCGGTAATCCACCCCGCCGTCGCTTTTCCGGGTTAGCACCACCTGACACACCGCGCCATCTTCGCGTTGATATTCATAAATCAGGTAGCTGTTCGAAAACGGCAGGTAAAATTCATCAAACTTTTTGCGGGTTTTGGGCACCACCCGGTTTGGCTGTTCGCCATAAAACACAGGCACTAAACGTTGCAGTGTGGTTTTACCCGAGGCATTGGTACCACAAATATTAGTGTGCTGATCCAGCTGTAACTCCACCACGCCAGGTAGATGAGTGTGCAGCAACACAATACGGAGTAATTGAGACATAGCGCATCCTGTCGGCCGCGCTGAGTTCAGCAATAAAATGGAGCGCGGCGAATATCAAATAATGCTGGATATTATCCACGTAAATGCCATAAACGCTAGCCCCGCGGACATAACAGACTTTCACACGCTAACAAGCAGGTTAAGGCTTTCGTTTGTAGACATAAGGTTACATAAACACAAACATAAAGCCTTGAAAAAGCGTCAGATTTATTTACAAAAGTAATTAGCAAGGGAGACGGGCAAATTATAAACTTTTGTTTTAATTGATTTTTAACAAAATTAAAACATGGCCCAAAAATTGCTAACACGAAGAAATGTTAAATAGGAGTGATAAAATTGATTAAAAAATACACAAAAGCAGCCTTGTTAGCAACTTTCGCCTTAGCCTTTGACGCGAGTGCGGGGGTTATTGTGAATGCATCCACAGGTTGTTTACCCCTAGCCGGTACTGGATCGAGCAGCTGGGACAGTTTAGAAGCCAATGGTACGGTAAGTAGCAGCTGTGGTGAGTCTTCTGCCTGGGCCAGCATAGATAGCGACACTGCTACTGTGAAATTATACACCAATGCAACGACGACGCCAGGTTCAGTATACAATACTACTTTAGCAAACGCGGCAATATACGACACCATTACACTGCTGTCAGAGTTGGACTATGTGCAGGTTGCGCTTGAGCTTTACTTTCACTTTGACATGAGTGCTAATTACACTTTTCCGGCTGGTACTGAGGTTTTAACCGCCCCTAACGCAAGAAATTTTAGCCCGGGAGCGTTAAGCAGAATACAAGGCGAATTTGGCATTAGTGGTTATGACTACAATGCAGAACCCGATAACTACGAAGAAATTTACGGCAGATACCGCTTTAATGCTGATTATGAGTTTAACTTTCAGGCGGGGCCTTTTATCGCGAATAATTACCCTTCAGAACATTTGGTGACCGAGCGTTTTAACGATACTCAAACTGAAAGTTTCGACTTGCCAAATGCACGTTCAAGCGGCTTCGTTATTAGCCAAATCCTGAATTTACCCAGCAATTCAACACTGGATTTATTTTACAGTATTGATATGAGCCAAATATGCTCATTAGCGGCACTATGTAACTTAACGGCTGACGGTAGCAATACATTCTCTATTGGTTTAACCGCGCTAAATGGGACTTTGGTATCTGAAAATGGTTATGGTTATCAGCCAGCAAACGGTTCGCCAAATGCGGTATCTGCGCCTGCAACCTTAGGTATGTTTGCATTGGGTTTATTGATGCTAGCCCGTAGACGGATCAAGTAAATCGCTATCATCAATTTAGCTATTATCGCAGTATTGCACCGCGATAATAGCTGCTAGCGCCCCATTGTATTATCGTTATCGCTTCGCAAAATCAATCTGTAAATTACTCAGATATATTTATCACCATTCACTTTTGATTAAGCAAAAATATATTAACTTCATGTTTTATTTATTAAATCGGAGAGAATTGTGGCAACAAACCTAAGCATTTCAAGGCCACTTTGGCGCAGCACGTTATTACTGGGTTTGATTGCAACCTTATCTTCTTGCCAGTCAGTGCAGGACCATACCATCCCGCTTTCTGCAGATTTCAGTGCGGCGAGTGAATTATATCAAGCCAATAAACCCAGTTGGCGGCTAAGCTCTTCTGCTTACCAACAACAATTTGGTGCCTTTACCATACAAGGTGCAGATGTAAGCTGGAAAACGTCTATTAAAGCTAACTTGTGGTTTGCTCAAACGGGTTTACTGGACAAAGATGAAGTAGCCGACAGTTGGCTGAAGTTTATTGCTGCAGATATTTTAAATCGTCGTGGACGCAGTGTAGAAAACTATAAAATAGTTAAGCATCAAGATTTTGCTTTTAATTTGCTACAAGGTGGCCAGCACGCTGTGCATTCACAGTGCCGAATAATGGCGCTAGATGAAGGAACGGAGATCCGCTCTCTGGACAATAGCAGCAGCCAACATGATAGTACCACCCGTAAGCATAGCTATATGGGTTGTCTGGTTTCACAGGGTAATCAGGTATGGCAGCTTATTGCAGATAGTCGTAAAGGCGAAGCAAATTACTTTGCTATGACATCTGGCGATTTACAGCTGCAATTTAAGCCGGTAAATGAAAAGCTTATGTTGGTTAATCAGCAATATATTTCCATGCCAGAGTGGTTTAAGCAGCAATCTGGCCTCACCATACACCAACAAGGTTTACAATTGTCAGCGTTATCGTTTGACGGCGACAAACCGAAAATCTGGTTGCGCAAGGTCTTACCCACCAACCAACAGGCGTTACTGCTGACAGCAAGCTATAGCTTGCTAATGTATGACTGGTTAGATGAGGAATGGCGTAGCCCCTCGCTAAAAATACCTAACTAATTATTACGGTTCGTTAAGATCACTATGGTGTTTTGAAAATACCGGAATGGTAATTTGCCATTTTATGGCCGCTAATCGCAGTACCAGCAGGGCTGCCATACCGCATAGCATTGCAAAAAGCTGTGCGGTGCCCAACGCTAATAACGCCGTGTACACTGCGCCACCAACAATGCAGGTTACTGCATAAAGCTCGCCACGAAATACCATGGGGACTTCACGGCACAATACATCACGTATCATACCACCACACACACCGCTCATGGTGCCCAACATAATGGCTACCATTACCGAGGTGCCGTTATCCAGGCCCTTTTGCGTACCCATAACAACAAAAAACGCTAAGCCAATGGCATCAAGTATTTGTAAGGTATTATGCGGCACAGTAAGCCGATTTCGCACCAGTAAAATGGTGCCTATGGCAGCAATAAAAATGGCATAAAAATAGCTGTTGTCATTAATCCAGATTACCGGCACATCCAGGATTAAATCACGCAGCGTACCGCCGCCAATCGCAGTAACACTGGCCAACACAATAACGCCAAAGCCGTCCATCTGATTACGCCACGCTGCCAACGTTCCTGAAATAGCAAACACCGCAATGCCCAGTAAATCAAACCAATGAAAATAATGTTCCATCTCAAGCTCCAGCACGGCAATACCGGCCAAATTAGCAGGCTTTAGCTAAAGCGTAAATAGTGCAATCAAGCATAAAAACATCAATGACTAACTATGTCAGCGGACAGCGCCATGTTAACATTTGCATGTTTTGTTAACATTTTTAATAAAGGATTAGTATGAATAAGTCAGTGATAGCTTTAATTGTGATTGCCGCAGCGGCAGGTGGGGGTCTGTATTATGCCAATATGCAGGCAGAAAATGCCATCAAGCAACAAGTTGAGCAGGCAAATCAAAGCTACCGCGATTTGGCCGGCACAGGCGAAATGCCATCAATTTCACTGAGCTATAGCGACGTATCAGCCAATGTACTAACGTCCAGTTACAGTATTAGTGGTTTAGAAGTATCAATCGCTGAACTAGGTAAAATTGCTACCGTAGAGCGTATTACTGCTAAGGGTATTAAACCACAAAGCCTTGCTGACAAAGGCAGTATGCAAATGGTTGGGGCAAAAGCCACGCCGGCAATACTGCAAATGCTACCCCCACAGACTGCAGAATTTGTAGAAAGTTTGGCGCTTCATAGCGATTACAGCTATGAATACAAAGACAACGGCGAACTGCTATTTCGTCAGGATATGCGAATTAATGACGAGTTTAGTCTTAATTACAATTTCACACTGGCACAGATGCAACAATTTTGGCAGTACGCTAAAGAAATCAGTGCTAAATCTGCGGAAGAACAACAAGCTCTTGTTAATAGCCCTGAATATATCGAACAAATGCTGGCTAAATTAGTGAGTGCCGCGCTAAGTAATGGCGCTGTTGTAATCGAAAATAAAGGCTTTATTGAACGCGTTTTAGCCATGACATCACAACAGGGCCAAACACCTGACTTTAAAACAGTGCAAGGCATGGCGTTAATGAACATCTCGATGCTGGAGCCGTTGCCACAACAAATGAAAGACAGCCTGACCACCTTTGTGCAACAGCCAGAAAAACTGCGTTTAGACTTTGGTTTCAAGCAGCCGTTAAAATTTGAAGAAGTGCAAAGCGGTGCCATTGTTGCAGAGCTGGGTTCACCAGAAGAGATGATTGAGTTTGCCAATATAAAACTCACCGCAAATTAACAGCCAGTAACGAGCGTCAACACGCCATCTAAACAGCCGGTAATGTTACCTAATGCCATATAGTTAAGGTTTAAGGTGTTATCGGCTGTTTGTATATTGTTGCAACATTGCCTAAGATAGCCTGCTAATCTCCTTGCTGATGCAGAGCCTACCGCATGAAATTTATCGTTTTTGCCTCATTATTGTCGCTTACTGCCTGTCAGGCGATATCAGCACAGCCAGAAGTAACGCAAACGCTACAAGCAGACGATACGAATGGCAGTATTAGCGCTCAAGCGTTATTACAACAGTTTCCTGTGTTTGCGAAGGAATATGCTGCTTACAAGGTGTCATCTAAAGACGTCTACCAAATGCAAAGCTTACAAGGGTTAAGCCTTGTCGTATTATTTGGCAGCTGGTGTCATGACAGCGAGCGCGAAGTGCCACGCTTACTTAAACTGCTGGATCAATCCGCGGTGCAACTAAACACTTTGCAGCTTGAGGCAGTAGATCAAAACAAAATACACCCGCAGAATCTGCATCAAACATACAACTTACAATACACCTCTACCATTATTGTGCTGGATAATGGTGAAGAGATAGGCAGAATAGTAGAGCGCCCAACCGCATCACTAGCTGATGATTTAGCGCAAATAGTGCTTTCAAACACTAGGTAAAATCACTTGAGGCAACACTTTTTTGCCGCAATGTTGGGGTTAGAGAATGCCTTTACATTACAACTCTCCAACCCAACTGAAGGTTTGTTGTGCTAAATTCGCTTTAAATTGCCAGGATCAAGTGCAAATTGCTCATCAATAATAAATATTTTTTTATTAATAATTTTTTTCTTTTTAGGCTTAATTGGCTTAGCTTGAAACGGGTTGGCATCAAGATCACGATGATAACGTTGCTTTAACTCAGCTAGCTCATCTAATTTTTCCTGCGGGATTGAATTATTGGGCGCTGATTTTTTCAACTTAGAAATAGCGTTTATCAAGGCATTATATTTTTTATCAAATTCAATTTCTGTTGTGCTGGGGATCCGATCTAATAAAGCTGCTTTAACGGGTCCATTTTTGCTTATTGCCTGGTGTGTCCAGGCCCAACCGTACGACGCAATTATTTTCGAGGCGTCACTGTTTCGGTTTAATTCAAAGTTTAACCAATCAAAAGCACCAGTCTTTATGTTGATAGGGGTAATACGACTATGCGAGTCCAGCAAGTGCTGCATAACAGTTGCATCCATGCCGTAGACACCGCGAGATAAAGCACGCTGCACGATATCAAGTATGTAAATGATGGTTCTAAATTCAATACTGCTAGTGATAGCCACAACCGGATTCAATCGTTCAGGCAACTGGTTTAAAGCAGCTAATGGCATATCCAGCAAACTGCCTTCTGAGTTAAGTTTGTTAAGTGCAGCTTGCTCAATACGATTAAGCGACCGACCAAGTAATTTACGCAGAAATATATCAATGAATGGTTTACCCGTGGGCGCAGCTCGCAATGCCAATGCCGTATTGTCATTTTCACCACCTTCAGTAAGCGTGAAGATAAGTATTTGTCTGCTATTGTCTTGCTTTGAATTGTTAGCTGGATCTAAAAATAAGTGCAGAGGCAAATTGCTAGTAAGGCCTCCATCTACGATAGTTCTTTTACCCTCTTTGTTTTGACAGGGTTCGAATACAATAGGAATGGACATGGATTCACGAACCGCTACAGCCACCTCCTTGTTTACAGAGCCTGCATCACGTGAGCTATACACAATATGCGACAGCCCGTCTTTTGCTGGTTTAGATGAGTCTGTGGCGGTAATATAAAGCTCTATTTTATCGGCATTGGCTTTATTCAACACCCCAAACGTAACAGGTTGTCTAATATCTGTAATCAATTTGCGTTGCAAAGCTTTTGCTTGCATAAGTTGTCGCATCTTTGCCAGAAATGCATCGCCTTTAAATAAGCGTTTCAATCCTACAAAGTTAATGTAAATTCTTAGCAAAGGATAGGCATTAATTATCTCGAGGATAATGGCATCGGCGAGCGCCATTCTTTGTTTGTCTATGCTGGCAAAAACCGTGTTTAGCACCGCCATAAACGCTTGCGTCAACTGGCTGATAATTTTTCGGGTAAGAGCAGACGTAGATTTAACGCCAGATTTGATTTGTCCAATCACAAAGTTTGCCGTTGCCGATATACTGCTTCTCATTTGTCTCATGACAGGATCAACCAGCTTGTTAAACCTTAACTGAGTGAGTAACGCCTTCCTGACCAGGTCATCGAGTTTTTTATTTAACACATCTGGTTTTAAAAGGTTGTCATACCCCTCTAATACCGCGCCAATCAAGTTTGTTAGCTCAGATTTTAACGCGTTAACTTGCTGCTTGAATTCTGCCGTTAATTGGCTGATAACCTCTCCAGAAATCGTCAACCAAAGTACGTTATTACGCCGTAAATTCAGCGGGATGTCTTTTGCATCAAGGGGGGCATCAAGAAAACTATCAAAGTAAATTTTACTGATGTGCTCTTCAGGTGGCAACGCAGCTGGACGCGAAGTAACGTCGTCCCGCATTAACCATTCAAATTCTTCCGGTGTGTAACCAACCGCAATTAAAGACGCGATGATCGCCCCCGCGGAAGAGCCTGCGACGCGCTGAAACCAATAACCTTTATCCCTTAAACAGCGCAGCGCACCAACGTAAGCCCCACCTAAACAACCGCCACCTTCGAAAACAGCATCAACCTGTGTTAACGGGTAATGTATTGTTGCCATACTCATAAAATTTCCTTTTAATGTTTTGTCCTAATCGACATTGAGCGTTTATCAACGAAAGCAAAATTAATGCAACTCAAGCTTAAAACCAAATAATTTACATTAGTTAAAATTAAGTTTAACTTTAGCGTCTATTTCGAATTATTCAAGGCCGAATATATAGCAAATACGATAAAAAAACAGCGACTGATAAGGTCGCTGTTTAGGTTGGGAGAGGGAGGGGTTGTGGCTACAATGCCAGCGTTAAAATTTGCCGCGCTTTGGCCAAGTCGATATCATTATGCTCGCCAAGTGCAGTCATGCCATTACGCTCAAGGTTAGCCACTAACTTGCCTATGTCAGCTTCGCTTAAACCATAATCAGACAAGCGGGTTTTCACGCCCATATGCTCGAAAAAGTCTTGGGTGGCTTTAATGGTTTTATCTATTACTTCATCTTCAGATGCGCTGCTAATGTTAAATACCCGTTGGCCAAATTGCAGTAGTTTTTGGCGTTTTTTCTCGCGCTGCACATACATTAAGGTGGGCAATACTATAGCCAGGGTTTGTGCGTGATCCAGCCCAAATAACGCGGTTAGTTCGTGCCCAATCATATGCGTTGCCCAATCTTGTGGCACCCCTTTACCAATTAACCCATTTAACGCCATAGTTGCAGACCACATGACATTGGCACGCACGTCGTAATCTTGTGGTGTGGCAAGTGCTTTGGGGCCTTCTGTGATCAGTGTTTGTAATATGCCTTCGGCGAAACGATCTTGTAGCGGTGCATTGACCGGGTAAGTAAGATACTGCTCGATAACGTGAACAAAGGCATCAACAACGCCGTTACCCACTTGCTTCACCGGCAATGAAAAAGTGTATGCCGGATCAAGCACGGCAAATACCGGCTGCACTAGATCAGAACCAAAAGCACGTTTTTGCGCAGTCGCTTTATTCGTTACCACCGAATTACCGTTACTTTCAGAGCCTGTCGCAGGCAGGGTTAATACAGCACCAATCGGCAGGGCACTTTTAAACGGCGCTCCTTTGGCCAAAATATCCCAGGGTTCGCCTTCAAAGTGCGCTGCAGCAGCAACAAACTTGGCTCCATCAATTACACTGCCACCACCAACAGCCATAATAAAATTAATACCTTTTGCACGTACTAATTCGACAGCTTGCATTAAAGTTTCGAGTGTCGGGTTAGGTTCGACACCGCCAAACTCATGGTAGCTAACTTCACTAAGTAATGTGACCACATCGTCATACACACCATTACGCTTAATTGAACCGCCACCGTATAAAAAAAGCACCTTAGCATTAGCGGGTAAACGACTTTTCGCCTCTTTTATTTGGCCTTTACCAAACAGGATTTCAGTTTGATTTTTAAAATTAAAATTTAACATTACAACTCCAATATGTGGTTTAAACAACACTGGCTAAGCTGTGTTTGCTTAGCAGTGTTGGTTTAATTGTGTTGCGATAGCCCGGTTAATAAAAATACCTAAGGCTTGGCGGCTAACTGCTGCAACATTGCCGCAGCAAGCGCTTTGTCTGAAAACGGGTTTTGTCCGGTAATAAGCTCGCGGTCTACCACTACATTTGGCGTCCACGCCTCGCTATACTGCATATCACCACCGGCTTGCTGCATAGCTTTACCTGGATAATACTGCAGCTTTGCACCGTTTAATGAGGCTTCAAATACCGCTTCTTCTTCGTTCGAAAAAATTGTCATCCGGTAGCCGTCATAAATCCAGTTACTTGCTTCTGCCGGGCTTTGACTTACTAACGCTTGCTCAAACTGCGCAGGGTGCTGCTGCGCAGACAATAACGTAATAGGCCCATGGCAAATAGCCGCTGTCGGTTTAGCTTCAGCATTAAAATGCGACAAGATCATACCCACTTCAGGGTTGTTGGCTAAGTCAATTAGTGGTGCATGCCCACCCGGAATAAATACCGCTTCATACTGCGCTAAACCACCTTGCAGCACCTCTTGCAATGACAAGGTGTCATTAATACCGTCAATATTGGCAATAACAGTGCTAATTCGCTGCATTTCCTCAGCGCTACCACCGAAAAAATCAACCGTTACCGACTTTTGATCAACCACAGGCGCATTGCCTTTGGGCGTAGCCAGTACCAACTCATAGCCCGCCTTGATAAAAGCATCGGCTGGTACGCCAAATTCATTCAGGTAATAGCCAGTGGGCTCGGTTTTACCTTCTTGCAACTGCATTTGGCTTTCACTGGATAACAACACCAGGATTTGCCCTTTGCTTTGTGACGCCAAAACGTGCTGGCTAAATAATGTGAGTAAGGCTAAAGAAATTGCCGTTCGCTTAATCATAAAAGCTCCTATTCGGTACATTGTCGCCATCACCATGATGACGATAAGTGTTCAGTAGATGTAGCTTAAGGGGTTTTACTTGAGCTTAGAACTCAGCTATTTTATCATCAGCCATCATATTTCTGATGGCTAGAGTTTTTATGCCTTACTTTGTGCAATTACGCACCTTTGTTGAAGTATATCGCTGTGGCACTATCACTAAAGCTGCTGCTAACTTGGGGCTGTCGCAGCCCGCAGCTACGGCGCATATTCAAAGTATTGAATCATTAGTCGGCTTCGCCCTGTTTGAGCGCAAAGCAAGAGGCGTCGAGCCCACTGCTGCTGCGCATGATTTAGCGTTACAGGTTTCAACGCATTTAGATGCTGTTGAGCACAAACTTGCCTCAGTGCGGAACCGCAACAATGCCGTATATGGCACATTGAACATTGCAGGCCCGGCTGAATATATTAGCCAAATTGCCGGTGCACAGTTTGCCAACTTGCTCCAGGCGGGGGAAGTGAATCTGGTTGTACACATTGGCAATAAAGACCGCATCTACCAGCTACTGGAAGACGGTACTGCTGAGTTGGCTATTACTGCATCAACCCCTAATGCTAGCGTATACGACTACCAAATCATCGACAGCGAGCGCCTGATGCTGGTCGCTAATCGTTTAACCGGCAGTTATTTGTCTAAACAAGCTCTAAGTGCCGATAGGCTGAGGCTATATCCGGTAGTAAGTTATGATCAAACCCTGCCGCTTATTCGGCATTACTTTAATACGGTTTTTAATGAAAACTGCCAGTCGCCCATCGCAGCTATTTGCCCGGATATTCGTGCTATTGCAGGGATTGTGAAAGCGGGTATCGGTTACAGTGTGTTACCAGACTATTTATGTCGGGATGCAATAAAAAATGGTGAGCTTATGCAATTAGGTGAACCTGGCCCAGAGAACTTTATATATCTGGTATGGCGTAAAGGCGCATTAAAACACCCTCGCATCAGTTATGCGCGGGATATTTTAATGGCCTTTGCCAATTTAAATAAATATGCAGCAGCGATTTAGCCCGCACGAATTCTAGCGAATTAAATGCCACTTTAACTGCCTGCCGGCTAAATAAATAACCTGCTTTCCATCAAAATACGCACTTTGCTCCAACTTAATTTGTACATGTTGGTCACGCCATTCAGGCAGCTGATGTTTAATATTGCCTTCTATGGCATAGGCTGTATTGGCATACAAAGGCCAATCACCTTGCACTGCTGTAGGCCCTTGGTTGTCCCACATACCAATTGTCGGCCCAGGTGCATGACCAACAAACCCCAGTGGATGAGAATAAATACTGGCGTTAATACCCGCTCTTTTTGTAACAGCCAATGCCGCAGCTAACACTTCGTTGCCACTGCGTTGTACTTTAAACTCTGCGGTTAAGATGTCCTGCCAACGGTTTCCTTTAGCCAGAGCCGCTTTTAACCCATCAGGTACGGTCGCTTCATCATTTTGCATGACATAAGCCATTTCCTGGGTATCAGTGCACAGTTTCAAATAGCAAATACCCACATCGGTATGCAGCACATCGCCACGCTGAATAATACCGCTAATGCCGCAATAGGGGGTATCGGCATCGCACGCCACACCTGCCCGCTGTAAGTTCACGTAAGGCATAAACCAGACCGGCAAATCTAGCTGCTCAAAACGCTCTCGGAGATACCAGGCGACATCATCAGTAGTGGTAACGCCTGGCGTGATAACTTTGTTACTAAAAGCCTCTGCAATAACAGACCGTGCCAGACTGACAATCTGCGGGTATACAGCAAGTTCCGCTGCAGTGCGCTGTTCTAACCAGCGAATAACCAGCGGCTCAGCAGGGGTTAAACGCGCATGGTACTCTTTTGGCAATACATCCAATAAACGCTGGTGCAAACCAGAACTTAAGCCATCGGCTACCGGCCAATGTTTGGATACATTAATACCAATTTTATTAGGCTGCCGTTTAACAATTTCCTGCGCCAGGGCTTGCCATTGCTGGTCAAGATCACCGCCAGACCAAACAGATTCATATGGCGCACTTAGTGGGTAACGGTTAATAGACAGTTTTTCTACACTGCCATCTGCTTTGCGGTGAAATACCAGCATAGTGGTGCGTCTTGCCGCAAAGGTAGGCTGCGGTACCAAGGTAAAGTACACCGGGTCCTCGGCATATTCGCGATTAATAACCAGCCACATGTCCAGACCAGACTCGGCCATCAACGTCGGTAACAATGAAGCTAAGCGCTCATTTAAAATCGTGTTTTCCGGTGCAACCCGCTGCCTCAGCGAAAGCACCTGATAATCGTTAGCTGATGTAAACTCTCGCCCCTGAGTGAAGCTTGGCGTATCGGCTAAAGTGCATTGAGTGGTAAACAAAAGCCCCAACGAAGCGGCTAATAAAAAACGTTTCATAACGTGACCTTAGTTAACTCTTAATCTGTTTGTTTTAAGCCAGTTATACACAGTACACAACCCCAATGCAGGACGAATAACTCGTTTTGCCGACGAAATGCGCAAAAATTGCGATACACTATGCACAGTGCTAAGTAAAAGGAGCTGTTATGCCGCGTTATTCCGCTGAATTTATCAAAGAAATGCCCAAGTCTGATTTACACCTGCATTTAGACGGTAGCTTGCGACTCGACAGCTTAATTGACATGGCAAAGCGCACAGGCACGACTTTGCCATCGGATACTGTTGAAGGTTTAAAGCAGTTGGTTTTTAAAGATAAATATCAAAATCTGGGTGAATACCTGCACTGTTTTCAATACACCTGCGCAGTGCTGCGTGATATGGAAAATTTAGAGCGCGCTGCCTATGAGCTTGCCATCGATAATCAGCTGGAAGGCGTAAATTATATTGAAGTGCGTTTTGCACCGCAGTTACTCATAGACTTACCCAATGGCATCGATTTCGATCGCGTTATGCACGCAGTTAATAATGGTTTAAAACGAGCTATGGCCGAATATAACCGCAGCGAAGCGGTGCTAAGCCACCAAAAACCACCGTTTGCCTACGGTATTATTAACTGTGCCATGCGCATGTTTGGCGACAAAGGCTTTTCCCCCTACTACACCAACCTATTTCAGCTAATGCGCGATTTCGCCCCAATAGATGTCATCAAGCTGGCCGCCATGGAGCTAGTGCGTGCAAGCGTAAGGCTGCGGGATGAAGAAGGTATTCCAATTGTCGGGCTGGATTTAGCCGGGCAAGAAAGCGGCTACCCCGCTAGCAAGTTTAAAGAAGTATACGAATACGCCCACCAGCATTTTTTGCTGAAAACCTTACACGCTGGTGAAGCATATGGCGCCGAAAGCGTATTTGAAGCCATTACTGAGTGCTACGCCGATCGCATTGGCCATGGTTACTCGATGTTTATTCCCGATATGATTCAGCATGCTGATATTACCGACAGAGCCGCGTATATTCGCAATTTAGCATCTTACATTGCCGATAAACGTATTGCGATTGAAGTGTGCTTAACCAGCAACTTACAAACCAACCCGGCACTGACCGACATTAAGCAGCATAAGTTTAAAGACATGTTAGAAAACCGCATGGCTACCGTCATCTGTACTGACAACCGCTTGGTCTCGAACACGACGGTGAGTAAAGAATACCAGCTAGCACTGGATAACTTTGACATACCATTAAAGCGCTTAAAAGACATGGTGGCCTATGGCTTTAAAAAGAGCTTCTTCCCCGGTAGCTATGTTGAGAAACGTGAATACGCCAAACAATGTCTTGAGTACTTTGACCACGTAGCCAAACGTTATGGTTTTATTTAGTAAAATCAAGCAGATAAATAGAGTGTCGCCAAAGAGATACACGTTAAGCCGCTGAATTTAATGGCTATTTTATTTTAACCCGTTTAGCTGTCGCCAAATGGCAACAGCTAAACAGCCCCCTCAGATTATCTCTCACATCAAAAACACATATCTGATTGTTTATAAACAATAAAAATATATTTTTACATGTTGGCACAAGGCTTGTATTAGTTACGCTAAGTGACGTTCAGGAGAATGTCGCAAGTGCAAGTCTCAGAGTAACTACAGCTCAGGTGCCTTTGCCACATTCTCCTTTAAACAGTCTTAACGCAGCGCACAGATGTAAAAGCTGCACCTAAAGGAGGTTGTTATGGACTTATTTTTACTGAGTATCATGCTGTTCTTACTGGCCAATGTGGCAGTGGTTTTTAGTATGCTGCGCCGTGTTAATTTGAATAATGACAGTGTAATGGCTTGGGAACAGGCTCAAGTTGCCGCCGTAAATACCGCCACACCCATTATTGCCTATACACCTGATTATTTGGCAAAGGCAGCATAACCCACATTAGTGACATTCCCATCAATTCAGCGGACACGCTGGATTTTTTATCAGGCCAGCACCCCACTGGCCTTTTTTTTTTGCGATTAAAATAAGGTATGCTTAACCACCTTGGGCTTAAAATCAGACATTATGCGCTTCTCACTGCAGACAGCTTCATTACGACAATTAGTTTTACTAAGCTTTTTTCTGGCATTAATTCCTGTCGCCGTATTAATGTGGCAAAGCCATAAAGCACTCAGTGGTGTTAGTAAGCATGCCGTTACAGAAGCCGAATTGTCGATTAGCAGCGTCCGCCGTGCAGAGAACATGCAAAACCTCGTGGTGGATATTGAGCGTGCCGTCCGTCAGTACGCCGTGATTAAAACAGATGCGCTGGCGCGTGTTGCCAGCTCACACCTCAATAATTATCAGTCCCTACTGCCTTTGGTATGCAACAATATCGGCCAACCGCAACTGTGCCAGCAGCAGCAACTTCAGCTGGCCACCATTATGAGTGATTTTCGCAGCCTTTCCAGCGCCCAACTAGAACCGATACTGCAACAATTTCGCCTTCAACAACAGCAACTTACGCAGCAAATATGGCTAATGTTAGAGAAAAACCTGCAGGCGCAACAACGGTTTGTCGTAGATAGCCAGCAGCAACTGGCTTGGCAAACAGTTGCCCTGGTTTTTTTAACCTTGCTGCTCGTTATGTGGGCGTCAGGCCGAATTACTGCACCGGTGCGAAAGTTGGATAAGATGATCCGGGCCATTGGTCAACAGCATCAGTTTCCGGATGAAAAGCTTACCGGGCCACGCGAGCTGACAGAGCTGGGCGAGCAATTACGTTGGCTTAGTTCGCGCCTGCAACAATTAGAAGCCTTAAGGCTCATCCTGCTACGGCACGCCTCCCATGAACTTAAAACTCCTTTATCCAGCATCCGCGAAGGCTGCTCTTTATTGAGCGAACAGCTTGTTGGGCCGTTGAATACGCAGCAACTTGAAGTGGTTGGTTTGTTAAATGGCAGTGCTGACCGCTTAAGTGTACTTACCGAACAATTACTGGATTACAACCGCTTGTTGCAACAAGCCAAACCGGAACCAGACTGGCACTCGCCGCAACAATTACTGAGTAAGTGCTTTAATGATCATGCCTTATCCTTGCAGCAGCGCGGTCAAATTATCGAACTGCACTGTCCGCTAGACACAATTTATACCGATGCCACCCTCTTCCGGCGTATACTGGACAACCTAATTAACAATGCGCAGGCATACGGCAGTCAAAATAGCCCGGTGTGGGTAAAATTGTACCAACAAGAGCATCAGCTGATTTTAGATGTTGGTAACAATGGTAATCCTATACCTACAGCACTGCGCGAAAAGCTGTTTGAACCCTTTCAGCGCGGCACCACCCCAAGATTTGATGCTGTGCAAGGCTCTGGATTAGGGCTATCTATCGTGGCAGACTGCGCCCGTTTACTCGGTGGTCATGCTGATATTGTTGATGTTATTTATGCCGACGTCTGTATCCGTGTAAGGTTACCGTTGTTAGAGGAAAAACCAGCATGAAAACTGGATTAATCATATTACTAAGCTTTGCCCTAGCTGGATGTCAACTGACCCCAGCTCCAGAATCTGCAACACCAACACAGCTAATAGCCGAAATGCTGCCAGAGCAAACCATTGCCCCCGAACCCGAGCAACCCAGCCCGGCGATGAGTATTAATGACGATGCCACAACACTGCAAGTCTGGGTAAACTATAGGGCGGACATGCTGCAGCAAGTTGACGACGAACGTGAACGACTAAACCAACAGCCCGAGCAAGATGCTATTTGGCAACTAAAACGCACCATATTACAGTTGCACCCTGACACCCCTTACTTAACAAGGCTCCGAGTGCAAATGCAGTTATCTGACCAACTGGCAACATTGCCCACTTCACTTGCTGCACTTTTTAGCTGGGATCTGGCGTTTAACCAAAAACTGTTGGAAGCCGAATCCGCAGTGAGTGCGTTAACCCGGCTCAACTCACAGCAACATGACAACATTGAACGCCTGCAACGCACTAATAAAGAGTTGCAAAAGAAGATTGATGCTTTAACCCAAATTGAAGCCCAGTTAAACCAACCTGCCACAGTGCAAGAGGATAACAATGGCAAGTTCTAAGCCTCGCATACTCCTTGTTGATGACGACCCAAGCCTGTTACGGTTGCTGACGCTGCGGCTTGAGGGGGAAGGCTATCAGGTGATATCAGCAGACAGCGCCGAAGCCGCACTGCCGCTGTTGGGTAAAAATAGCGTCGATGTTGTGCTAAGTGATTTACGTATGCCAGGTTTAGATGGCATGAGCCTGTTTGATGAAATTGCTAAACGTTACCCTGGCTTACCGGTGGTACTGATGACGGCCCATGGCTCTATTCCTGAAGCCGTAGCCGCAACCCAACGTGGTGTTTTTGGCTTTTTAACTAAACCTCTGAACACCAGTGAGCTGCGCGATATTTTGCAAAATGCGGTGCATCAGTCCGTGCCGGAACAAGCTGAATGGCGGGCAGAAATAATAACCCGCTCCCGTGTAATGGAAGAGGTATTAGAACAAAGCTATCGCGTAGCGCAGCGTGATGTCAGCGTATTAATCACCGGTGCCAGCGGTACCGGTAAAGAGCTACTGGCCAAAGCCATTCATAAGGCCAGCCCGCGAGGGACAAAGGCCTTTGTCGCCATCAACTGCGGTGCCTTACCAGAGCATTTGTTAGAATCAGAATTATTTGGCCATACTAAAGGCGCATTTACCGGCGCGGTAACAGAACACGGCGGTTTGTTTCGCGAAGCCGATGGCGGGACCTTATTTTTGGACGAGATAGGCGATATGCCGGTCTCGTTGCAGGTGAAATTGTTACGAGCACTACAAGAACGTCAAATCAGACCGGTTGGCAGCAGTAAAACACTGGCGATAAATGTCCGTGTACTGTCGGCAACTCATCGTGACCTGCAACAGGCCATGTTAGATGGCAGCTTCCGAGAAGATCTATACTACCGGCTTAACGTAGTTAACCTGCAATTACCCGGGCTGGCACAGCGGCCAGAAGATATACCGCTACTGGCACGGCATGTACTGCAGCAAAGTGTGCAGCGGCATCAGGTCGATGTTACCCGCTTTTCTGACGATGCAATGCAATTACTCGCCACAGCAAAGTGGCCAGGAAATGTGCGCCAACTGGTAAACGTGGTAGAACAATGTGTTGCGTTAACACATAGTCCGGTGATTGGTGCAGCCCAAGTTGAGCAGGCTTTATCACAAAACAGCAGCTATTGGCCGACACTAACCGAAGCGAGAGATCAATTTGAACGCCAGTATCTTATACGTGTATTGCAAATGACAGAAGGCAATGTCACCCGTGCAGCGGAGCTGGCTGGGCGCAATCGTACCGACTTATATAAATTATTAAAAAAGCATGAGCTTAGTGCCGCCCAGGTAACTGATCATAGCGATGAACACGAGTAACCCATTATGACCACTACACCACCCGATGCTCATCTGATAGATGACGAGCATAACCCTGAACTGATTAAAGCTAAAATTATCAGTGAAACAGCCCGTATTAGCTGGTTAGAGCTGCAAAAGTTCTATGCTGCTGGTTCAGTGATCACCGTAGCGCCAGTGCTGGATTTGGTTGACGTGGCATTTGCGTTTAGCCAGGACGACAACCTTACCGTTGCCGACTGGTTAGCCAGCGGCGCAGTTGAGCGCACCACGGAGCATCAAGCCTCTGAGTGGTACTCTCAGCAAGCAGAATTATGGGCCGTGGTTATATCACCTTGGGTACTGGTGCAGTACAAACCGACGCGGCAAAACCTAAACTAATCACAAATTGGCGTTATAATACGCCATAACATAATCTGCTAACGTGGTATCAAGCAAACCACTCCCTGTGTTTGCACACCAATGCCTCACGTTGTATTTAAGTTAATCAAACAAAAATGCAGCTTTAAAAGGCTAATTATAACAATGTCTTGCAGACATATTGGGTACATTGTGCAAAATCTCGCCACTTTATAATTTTCAGTCTATGCTGTAATTGCGTTGCTTGTAATTTATTTATTTCAAGTGGAGTGATATATGACAAAAACTAGGGCCTGTTGATCTTTGCTGTTTATAATTCAGCCAACCCACATTGGCAGCCATAATAGACAGCAAGCCAAGGCAAGTGTACTTGCATAATTCCGGGCCAATTTATCATACCGGGTTGCTACTGAACGGTAATGTTTTAGCCTGGCAAACACGTTCTCTACTAAATGGCGATATTTGTACAGACACCAATCAATATCGCCATTTCCAATTTTTGAATTACGTTTACGCGGTATCGTTGGGACGCCATTTTTCGCTCGGATCTGCTCCCGTACTTTCTCACTGTCATAGCCCCGGTCTGCGATAACATGCTCGGCATCAGGCAGTTGTTCAAGTA
>NZ_KE384352.1:0-110083 GCF_000425345.1 Rheinheimera baltica DSM 14885
TGCTTGATGGTACTTACAAGGCATCATTCCAGGTAGGTGCAGACGCGGTTCAAACTATTGGTTTTAGTATGAGAAGCGTGGGTGGTACTGCTGCGAACAGAAGTTTAAGTTCAAACGGTGGATTTACATTGTCAGGTATTGCCAGCATTGCATCGGCGGTGGGTGGACAAACACTGGCAAAACTGGCCTCGGGCATTTCAGCGATTGGTACACCAACGGCAACAACGTTTGCAACGTCGTTCCGTGCAACAAGTATAAGTGTATCAAGTCAGGCGAACGCACAAAACGTGCTGGCAGGTATGGATGCTTTAGTTGCGGTGGTGGACAAAAAGCGGGCCGAGTTGGGTGCGGTACAAAACCGTTTTCAATCAACTATCCGTAACCAGTCAAATATTTCTGAGAACTTATCTGGCGCTAAGTCACGTATTAAAGATGCGGATTTTGCAGCAGAAACTGCAATGCTAACGCGTAACCAGATTTTACAACAGGCCACAACAACGATATTGTCACAGGCAAATCAGCGTCCGCAAGCCGCATTGAGTCTGTTACAGGGCTAATAAATTAATACGCTAAGCGCGGAGTGGTCAGCTAACGAAGATGCCTTCAGCATGGGGTAATGTTGAAGGTATCAATGCAGATTGCACCGTTGAAATAGTGGCAAGGCTAAGTGTGTTTTGTTTTGAAACATCTGATCTAACCACATAGAGTGAAAACCTTCATTTGGTGATTTGGTGCCGACTCCCGGTAGAAATATTTTTTTAAAGTGGTGCCTTCAAGTTTTTAGAAAGTTTTATGTTAGTTAAGTATTTGTTTTGTAGCTATATTCCTTCCTACTTTCCGCCTTTAAAATAAAATCAAAAAAAATTAAAAAAAATCCTAAAGGTTTATCTTGTCTCGCCGATACAAGTTATAGGGAAACTGTATTAGTGACCTTGTATTAACCGGATGGCGGGGTAACCAGCCGGATTAATTCATAAGACTTATGCTGTTTAACTCAGTGGTGGGGTAACCGCTGAAGTACAAAGCAGTAATGTTTAATATTGGAGGCTACATATGGCTTTATATGTCAATACTAACGTGAGCTCGTTAAACGGCCAGCGCCAACTGATGAACAGTGGTACTGCATTAGATACGTCGTTTAAACGTTTATCATCAGGTCTGCGCATTAACAGTGCCGCAGACGATTCTGCAGGTTTACAAATCAGCAACCGGTTAACTGGTCAAATCAATGGTTTGAACCAAGGTATCCGAAATGCTAACGACGGTATTTCATTGGCGCAAACGGCAGAAGGCGCGATGGAAGAAATTACATCATCGTTCCAGCGTGTACGTACTCTGGCGCAGCAAGCGGCTAACGGTTCTAATACTGATACCGACCGTTTAGCTATTCAGGACGAAATTCGTAACCTGATGTCTGAAGTGAACCGTATCGCAAAAGACACCACATTTGGCGGTCAGAATATTCTTGATGGTTCATATAAAGCCACCTTCCAGGTGGGTGCAGATGCTGTCCAGACTATCGGTTTCAGTATGAAAAACGTTGGTGGTACTGCCGCTGGTCGTAGCGTAAGTTCAAACGGTGGTTTTACACTGTCAGGTATTGCAAACGTGGCATCTACGGTAGGTGGCAATACGTTAGCAAAACTGGCGTCAGGCGTCTCTGCTATCGGGACTCCTTCTACCACAACCTTTACTGCATCGTTCAGAGCAACCGGTATTAGTGTATCTAGTCAAGCCAATGCGCAAAACGTATTAGCCGGTATGGATGCGTTAATTGGCGTTGTTGATAAAAAGCGGGCAGAGTTGGGTGCGGTGCAAAACCGTTTTCAATCGACTATTCGTAACCAATCGAATATCGCGGAAAACTTATCTGGTGCTCGTAGTCGTATCCAAGATGCTGACTTTGCCGCTGAAACGGCTGCATTAACGCGTAACCAGATATTACAACAGGCCAGTACGACTATCCTGTCACAGGCTAACCAGCGTCCGCAGGTAGCGTTGTCACTGTTAGGATAAGCTATAGTTATATAGTAAGTTGGCCAGTGTTATACTGGCCAACAGTTTTATTCTGGAGGTTTTTATGACTGTTGAAACTTTAGTTAGCAAAGACCCTCGTCTGGCAGACATTTTGCAAGAAAGAAATGCGCTGAACAAAGTGGCGGTTGATGAGTCTGTAGGGCGTGAAACTTTGCAACAGATATTGGCGGTGAAAACCGTAAAGAATGAACAAGCTGACAACGAAAAAGCAGTAGCGCAGGAAGAGGTCGAGGCTCCCGTGGTAAAATTTGATAACAATCAAATTCGTGACACGTTGGAGCAGATTAATAAAGTGATCCCGATAGCAAACACAAAATTAATCTTTGAGTTTGACGAGCTGGGCGATCCACCAATTATCAAAGTTATTGACAAAACCAGTAACGAGCTTATTCGTGAGATCCCGTCACAAGATTTAGTTAAAGTGGCTCAAGCTTTCAGTGAAATGGCCGATAACTTAACTAAGGCAGGCGCGTTAATTAACTTTCAAGCCTGATAACGAATACAGGAGCATGCTGTTATGGCGGCAATAACTTCAGCGGGTGTAGGTTCAGGGCTAGACCTGGAAAGCATTATCCAGGCTACCGTTAATGCCGAGGATCTGCCTCGGGTTCAGCGTTTTGAAACAACGAAAACCCGCCTGTCTGTTGAGTTGTCTGGTCTTGGTGCTGTTAAGTCCTCTTTGTCTGCTTTTCAGGATATTGTAAAAAAGCTGGCTGAACTTGAAAACTTTACCAAGCGTAGCAATACCATAACGCAACCTGCATCAGGTAGTGTGATTTCTGTCGCATCTAATGATACCGCCACTCCGGGTAACTTTAACATTAAGGTTAACCAATTAGCTCAAGGCAGCCGTGCTACGACTAATGCCGCTTTTACTTCTCCTTCAGATGTTGTTAGTGCGAACGGCGGAAAGTTAACTATTGCTGCAGGTGCGAAAACTTTTGATATTGATATTGCTGCTGGCGCTACCCTTGAGGAAGTCCGGTCTGCAATTAATAATTCAGCAGACAATTTTGGCGTATCAGTCAATATCATTAACACCGGTGGCGCATCGCCAGAGTCTAAGTTGGTGATTACATCAAGTGTTACCGGTGCAGGAAATGACTTAACCATCACCAGTGATACTGCAGAATTAGATAATTTGTCTACGACCGCATTTGCCGGTGGTACACCCGGCCTGACAATTGCAGCAGCAGATATTGCGAAAGACGCAATTATCGAAGTTGATGGCATTGCCATAAACAGTAGCTCTAATGTTTTTAAAGATGCTATCCAAGATTTGACCATCACGGCAACGAAAGTCAGTGAAGGTACAGAAAGCGCAAAGTTAACCGTTGATTACGATAAAAGCGGTGTAGAGAAATTACTCGGCGAGTTTATTGACGCATATAACAATGCTATTGGTACTATCGATTATCATACGCAAGTCGGTGCAGCTCTATATGGCGACTCGTCTATTCGCAGTCTCAGAAGTCAAATGACAAGCTCATTGTCTACCGTTGTATCAAATGCAGGTGGGTTTGAAACGCTTTTTGATGTTGGAATTGGTTTAACTAAAGACGGTACGCTAGAGAAAAGTTCTTTAGTGCGCAGTGTTAGTGATGCGCTGACATCCAATTACACTGGCGTAGGTAAGTTGTTTGCCAGTGAAAATGGTGTGGCAAAAACATTTGAGTCATTCTTAGAGACACACCTTGAATCAAAAGGCAGTTTTACATTTCGGGAAGACAATTTAAATAGATCCCTGAAACAATTAGAAAATGATCGTGAATCACATGATTACAGAATGACTCAGCTAGAGTCCGGGCTGCGTGCGAAATATGCGAGTTTAGATGTATTAATTGCTCAAATGCAAAGTACAGGTAGCTATATTACACAGCAATTGGCATCACTGCCGGGCTTTACCAGCAAAAAATAATCTGAAGGAGTAAACCAATGAGTAGCGCAAAATTAAAGTTTTATCAGAAAGAAGCGACAAAAACGCGGATGGCTGATGCGTCTCCTTACCAAATTATTCAAATGCTTATGGCTGGCGTAATGGACAATCTAGCGTTAGCTAAAGGTGCTATTCAGCGCAAAGATTATGAACTAAAAGCAGCAAGCCTTTCTAAAGCTTCGGCAATTTTTGAGTCATTGCGTTCTTGTTTAGATGAGTCTGTGTCACCTGAGTTGGGCCAGAATCTTTATGCTTTGTACAGTTATATGATTGAACGCTTAATTGATGCGAGTGTTGAAAAAGAAACTACGACTGCGATTGATGAAGTGGCAAGTTTGTTTCGTGAAATAAAATCAGCCTGGGATGAAATCCCGCTAAGTGCACAGCAACAGGCAGAAGCAGAGCGTAGTATGGCACATGCTAACGTTGGATAAATTAGATCAGGCAGAGCAGCTCCTCGCTGCTCTGAAGCAGAGTATTGCTGCTGAAGACTTCACCGCATCGGCACAGCAACTAAACTGCCTAAATGAACAAATAACTCAGCTATTTATAGCACCAACTGACCTTGCCCCTATTAACTATCCTCGGCTGCAGGCTCTATCAACTGATTTTGCGAAGCTAATAGATACGTTGTCGGCACAACGTTACCAAATTAAAGATAGTATCTCGCAACTGCGTGGCGTAAAGTCTGACAACAAGATCACAAGAACGTACAAGATAGAAAAAGACAAATGATGGATGTAGAAAAAAGTCTGGCTGAAGCTGAGTCTGCGTATAGTCAATTAGTTGAGCAAAAACAGCGCGAGCTTGATTTCAATCTAAGCTCTAAACAGACCTTCAACGCTAATATTCGGGCATTTGAGCAGTACTATCCAGAGTTAGCCTCATCAATGAAAGCTTATAAGCCTAAAGCTGGTTTTGAGTTGCTGGTTACCCGCACAGGCATGGGGAATTTCATTCCGCAGGGGCATAGTGTGCCGCTTTATGCTGATGATCCCATTGCTCAGGTTAGCGAACAGGTAAGCAAAAACACAAAGAAAGGCTATTACAGCTACACCAGCTATGGTTTTGGCGGGCACACCACAGATAAACGCATTCATATGCAGTTTATGACAAAGCTTGACAACCTTATTGCTAGTTTAAATGCTGAAAAACCTCAGTTTATAGAGCAACTGCCTGCACATTTTCCCAGCTCAATAATTTTTGGTGTTGGCCTGGGTTACCACATACCCATTTTACTAAAGCAGCACCATTTTGATTATCTGTTCATTTGTGAGCCTGATATTGAGCTATTTTACGCTAGCTTATTTTGCACTGATTGGGCGGATATCATTCATACCGTTGAAAACAATGATGGTGCGTTATTTATACAGGTCGGATTATCCTATAAAGATTTTTTTGATTCATTGCACGGTATAGCGGGTGATATTGGTGCATTTAGTTTAGTTCGGAGTTTTTGTTATCAACATTATCCATCTAAAGATGTAAACCAACTGATTAAATCTTTTTTTGAACGTTATTTTGAATTGCAATCCGGTTTTGGTTTTTACAATGACAACATAGATGGCTTGGCTCATGCGATACATAATATAGAAAACGGCGTGTCATTCTTTGTTGCTGACAGCGAATTAAGAAAACCGTATCAAAAGCTTCCTTTATTTATTGTTGGAAACGGCCCTTCACTGGACTCTTCCGTTGAGTTGCTAAAAGAGGTGCAAGATAGTGCGATTATTCTCGCCGTCGGCAGTGCCTTGGCATCTTTATTAAAGGTTGGTGTTACGCCAGACTTTCACGTAATTGTAGAGCGTACCAAAAGTACCTATGACGTGCTTTTAGATACCTTGCCATTAGAAGCATATAGAAATGTCAACCTGCTAACCGTTGATGTCATGTACCCTGAAATTCCAAAATTGTACAAATGGGCGGGAATGGGGTTGAAAGGCCCTGAATCTGCAACGGTTTTTATACAGCTACAAACATTGAAAAAATATCATCAGGCATTACCGTCACTACCATCTTGTGGTCCGGTTGTGTCAAACACCGCATTGTCGTACGCAGCAATGATGGGATTTGAAGAGATTTATCTTGTCGGAGTAGATAACGGCAGCAGGCAGAATGTTACACACTCAAAGCACAGTTTTTATTATAAAGAAGGGGTTCAGTATCAAAGCCCGTTGGTTACTGGTGCTAAGCATGTATTGCCCGGCAATCTGGGTGAAGATGTGTTGGCCACTGATTTACTGATGATCTCTAAAAATCATCTTGAAGCGATTATTGCTGCTAATCCGAAAAAGTTTTTTTACAACGTTGGGCACGGTGCAAAATTAGAAGGTGCGTATCCAATTACTGAGCAGTCGGTGCTGATTGGTAAACCTATAGAAAATAAATCTCAGATTATAGAACAAATAAAAGCGGATTTTTTTGTTAAAGATCTTGTGCAGTTTGATGTGGCGACTTTAGAGTTTGAACAATTTGATGTGATTTGTGACGATTTAATTGAAATTGGTAGTAGGTCTTTTGATAGTAGAGAAAGTGCCGCAGGCTTACTTAAAAAGCAAGCGCGCTATTTGTTCTCTTATAAAAAAACCAAGTATGCCCATTTGTACTATCTGCTGCGTGGCTCTTTGCTATATGTACATTGCCCTATGTTAACAATGCTGTACTCTTATCAGGACGATGCGTTGACCTTAGGCTATTTTGCCAAATTTATGGCACTGTGGAATGAATATGTTTTAGCCGTGAAAAAAGATTTTAGAGTTAATTATTTGACAACCTGCGGCTATAGTTTGGAACAAGCTATTAGTGAACTAAAGGCTCAGTCCTGACCATGCGTATCGCTGTTATTCCAGCCAGAGGCGGTAGTAAACGAATCCCGCGTAAAAATATTCGTTTTTTCGAAGGGCAGCCGATAATAGCCTGGTCGATACAGGCTGCAATAACTAGTGGTTGTTTCGACAAAGTTTTGGTATCAACCGATGACGAAGAAATTGCCGCAATAAGTCGGCAATACGGTGCTGATACGCCATTTATTCGCCCTTCTGAACTGGCAGATGACTTTTCAGGTACCGCTGACGTTATGCGCCATGCAATACAAAGTGTAAATGCTGCAGCCAATTCTATTATGTCTGCGTCATCAGGGGTGACTGCGGCATGCTGTATTTACGCTACGGCCCCGCTAATTTGTCCAGAAGATATCGGTATGGGATTAAAACAGCTTAACAATGGCTCATGCGATTATGCATTGGCGGTCACGGAGTTTGAGTTTCCCATACAGCGAGCAGTGCGACTGGACGAGAATAACCATCTGGTGATGCTCAACCCGGAGTTTTCAGGAACACGTTCGCAGGATTTAGTGCCTACTTTTCATGACGCTGGCCAGTTTTGCTGGGGAACAGCAGAAGCCTGGTTACACGCGAAACCAATTTATAACGGCATGACAGCGGCAGTTTCTATCGAGCGCTGTCGCGTACAGGATATCGATAACGAAAATGACTGGCAGCGTGCTGAGTTGATGTTTCGCGCCAGTCGATCTCAAAACTCACGTTAGGTACAAGAGGGCATCGTGCTGAATAGGGTGAGCAATTCTTCGTCGGATTTAAACATCGTATTTAGGTTAGATTCAAGTTCTGTTATTGGTTTTGGCCACTTAATGCGCAGTCTGACGCTGGCTGCTGAATTTAAACAGCGCGGAGCAAATTGTTTTTTTATTTGCCGGGACCTGCCCGGGAATAACAGCAGCCTTGTTATTCGCGCTGGGTTTGAACTGCTGCGTTTACCGATTCATCACGTTGCCACAACTGAGTTTGATCAGAGTGATATCAGACATCATGCGTGGCTTGGTACGACATGGTTAAACGATATTAACCAATGCACACCTTATTTTCGAAAGCTAAAGCCGGTATTGATTGTTGTTGATCATTACGCGCTTGGGGCAGATTGGGAAACACGAGCGAAGTTTTTTTGCCAGCGGCTTGCGGTGATTGACGACCTGGCTGACAGGCGACATGAATGCGATTTTTTGCTCGATTATAATTTAAGCGTAAGCCAGCAAGATTATTCAAGCCGGGTTGGAAAGCACTGCTTGCGGTTGTTCGGCGGTAAATATGTGCTGCTAAGGCAAGAGTTTGCTAATTGGCGCTCGCAAAGTATTGCCCGGCGTAAAGACAATACATTGTCGCGTATTCTGGTGACTTTTGGCGCAACTGATTCAGATAATAATTCAGAACAGGTTCTTAAGGTTCTCAATGCTGTAAATCTGCCCGCATTGACACGTATAGATGTTGTTATAAGTTCAAAAGCGCCCTGGTTAGCATCGGTTAGAGCTTATGCAAGCACCATGGCGGTGGAAACACATTTGCACACCGATATCAGTAATATGGCTGAGCTGATAACTGCGGCAGATTTGGCTATAGGCTCCGGTGGCGGCAGTACATACGAGCGACTTTTTTTAAAATTGCCTTCACTTTTAATGCCTATCGCCGATAACCAAATAACACCACTGCAGCGAATGAGCCAAGATGGCTTGTTTGAACTTTTTTATACATTTGATGAGCTTTGGCAGAAGTTGATGAAATATCACACGCTGCCATTACCTAAAGTATCTGCTTCAGTGTTGTTTGGTGCGCCTTTTGTTAGCGCTTTGCTGTTGGCAGAAACAGTGACACTAGCCGACGTAAAGCCTTGGGATGTGCGAAGAAATTACCATTGGCTGCAACAACAATCATTAAGGCAGCAATTTGTTTTGTCAGCCAAGCCTGAGCGCAGTAATCACATTAAGTATTGGCGACATTTACTGGCAGCACCTGAGCAATATGTGTTCAGTATTTTGTCTAACCGCTGCCATGTTGGTAGCCTTGGCGTGAAAAATATTGATGAACAGGCAAAAGAGGCCGAAATTTGGATTTACCTTGGTCATTCGGATGAACGCAACCGTGGAGTAGGCTCTAAAGCGCTGTTATTGTTAGAGGCGTTTGTTAAACAAACTTTGTTGATGCAAAGTATAGTATTACATGTTGCGAAAGATAACACTCACGCGCAATCGTTTTACTACAAGCACCACTATAGGCTTAGCAATACTGCGCTACCCGATGCATTCAAAGGTAAAGATGTGCTGCAAATGAGAAAAAAATTATGAAATGCGCCATTATGCAGCCTACATTCTTACCCTGGAGCGGTTACTTTAATTTGATGGCAAGTGTCGATGTGTTTGTATTTCTTGATGATGCGCAGTTTCAGAAAGGATCTTGGCACAATAGAAACCGCATTCCGTTAAATGGCAAACCGCATTGGTTAACGGTGCCTGTGAAGCACAACACATTGTCACAAAGTATTTTGCAAACCGAAATTAATATGCAGTCATTATGGCGGGAAAAGATGGTGCGACAGCTACAGCAAGTGTATGCCCGACACCCATTTAGCTCTGAACTGATGGCCTTTACGGATGTGATTAATGATACGAGCTACATATCGCTGGCAGAGTTGAATATTGCATTAATTCAGATGGTTAGTAATAGAATTGATATAAACTGTCAGATGCTACGCTCAAGTGAACTAAAAATAAAAGGCGTGCGCACTGAACGCTTGCTGGCAATGTTAAACGCTATTTCAGCCACACATTATTTATCGCCGCAAGGTGCTGAATCTTATTTAACGGCTGACGGTTTTAGTCAGCAAAGTGAGGTTTCGCTGGCTTATCAAACGTTTGAACCGCAGTATTATCCACAGAAAAAGAGCACGGATTTTATACCAAAGCTGTCTATTCTGGATGTTGTAATGAATATGGGGTGGCACGGTGCTAAAACGTATATTAAATGATTCCTCTGGGTGGTATTAACATGAACGATAAAGGTAATTATTCACTTAAACCACATGAAAAGTATGGTTTTTTACAAGTAAAGCCCACGCCGACCGCCGAGGAGATTAACCACTTTTATGCCAACGAGTTTTACTCTGGCGACTACAAAAATTTTAATAATTCCTCGTTGCAGGTTCAGCTTGCCGATCAGCAATTTTGGGAGGGAACCTGGAATGATCAGGCAAAAGTTATTCAGTCTCAATTGGCAAAACCTTTTTGCGAACTTGAAATATTAGATGTTGGTTGTGGTTGGGGGCAGGCTCTATTGCATTTTAAAGGGCTAGGGGCGAGTTGTTATGGTTTTGACCCTGCGGCCGAGGCGGTTGAATATGGCGTTAGCCAAGGATTAAATATTAAACACTGCGGCGTCGAATCGATGGATGTTTTTGCCGGAAAAAAATTCGATGTTGTGATGCTAAACAATGTGTTAGAGCATTTAGCTGAACCGGTAAGGGTGATACAACAGATCCGCCAGCATGTGCTAAAAGATGGCGGCTTGTTAATTGTTACCGTACCAAATGAATTTAATAAGTTTCAGGTTGCTGCTCAGCGCTTGCATAATTTGGAACCCTGGTGGGTAACGCCACCTGCGCATCTGAACTATTTTAGCCGAACGTCCTTGCAAGCCCTTCTAAGCGGCTGTGGTTTTCACAGTGAGTTGGCGGTAGCGTCATTTCCGTTAGAGCTATTTTTGTTAATGGGAGAGAACTACGTTAATGACAGAGATATTGGCAAAATATGTCATGCAAAAAGAGTCCAGTTTGAACTGAATTTACGTCAGCTTGGCGAGGACGATGCGATACAGCAGTTTTATAAAGCATTGGCTGATGCCAATTTGGGCCGGCAAATTACCTGCTATGCCAAGGCGATTTAACTATGGACTCAGTAGAACACTTTTTTAAACACGGCTACGTCGTTGTGCCAAATTTACTGAGCGCCGAGAAATGTGCGTATTTTCGGCGACTACTGGAAAGCAACTATACGGATTACGCCGAACATTACGCAACGGCGTCGTCAGATAAGGGCACCTTGTCGGACAAATCGAATGAGAAGGTTGTATTTAATCTTCATAACAAATCAGTCGATTGGTTTGAGCTGTTTGAGCATCCGCGCATCTTAGCTATTGTATCAGCCGTTTTGCAGCAAGGTTCTTATCAACAAAACGAACCTTATTACCTAAACAATATTTCTGCCCGCTGCCCATTATTAGGCTACCCCGGCCAACAGCTGCACATAGACAGCGGTTTGCCGGGGGTTAATTATTGCCTTAAAGCTAACGTGGTATGGTTATTAGATGATTTTACTGCGTTAAATGGTGCAACACGAATTGTACCTGGTAGCCATAACTGGACGTCTTTTCCTCCCGATGGCCAACGGCATCCGGATGAAGTGTTAATTACCGGCTCGCAAGGAAGTGCGTTAATCTTTAATGCAAATTTATGGCACGGCGGCGGCGCTAATGTAACTGATAATAGTCGCTGGGCATTATTACTCGGTTATGCCAGATGGTTTATTAAGCCGTCATTTGATTTTCTACAAAACACACCGGATGAAATTTATCAGCAGTTAACTGACGCGCAAAAACGATTGTTAGGCTTTCACTTAATACCACCTAAAGATGAGTTTACCCGATTGCGCCGTATTTCTGCGCAGCCAGCGCAACCAGCACCTTATCAGTTGCCACAGCATAAACAGATTTATAAAGGATCGTAAAAGGTTAATTATGACAAACCCTGTTATCACTATCTCTGGCCGTGCTATAGGTATCGATTATGCTCCCTATATCGTTGCAGAGCTGTCAGCCAACCATAACGGCAGTTTGGCGCGGGCAAAAGATATTATCGCGATGGCGAAACGTTGTGGTGCCTCGGCGGTTAAGCTGCAAACGTACGCTGCACATACCATTACGCTGAACTCAAGAAACGAAGATTTTATGATTCGGGGAGGCTTATGGGACGGTAAAAGTTTATACGAGTTATACCAATGGGCACAAATGCCATGGGAGTGGCACAAGCCTTTGTTTGATTATGCCAGGCAACTTGAACTAACCATTTTTAGCTCTCCCTTTGATACCACCGCAGTCGATTTGTTAGAGGATTTAAATGCGCCTGCATACAAGGTTGCGTCGTTTGAAGCCATTGACATACCTTTAATTAAATACATTGCTGCGACTAAAAAACCGATGATTATATCAACAGGTATGGCCAACGCTGAGGAGATTGCTGAGGCAGTCGATGCGGCCCGAAGTGGTGGCTGCGAACAACTAGCTCTGCTGCACTGTGTCAGTAGTTACCCTGCGCCATCATCTGAATACAATCTTAGAACTATTGTCGATATGGCAGAGAAATTTGGTGTGGTATGCGGTTTGTCTGATCACACCGTCAATAATACAACCGCGTTAACTTCTGTGGCATTGGGCGCGGCAATTATTGAAAAACACGTTACGCTGGATCGCAATGCAGGTGGACCAGATGACAGTTTCTCGTTAGAAGAAGCCGATTTACACAGTTTGTGTGAGCAAGCAAAAATAGCCTGGGAAGCACTGGGCCGTATCGATTATTCGCAACAGGCCAGCGAAAAAGCAACCGTAAAATATCGCCGATCGCTGTATTTTGTAAATAACAAGAAAGCAGGCGAGGTAATAAATGCCAATGACATCAGAAGCGTAAGACCGGGGTTTGGTTTGGCGCCAAAATATTATGATTCCCTGATAGGCCGTAAGTTAATTACAGATGTCAGTGCCAATACACCGACAAGCTGGCAGCTAATTGAACACTAAGTTAGCAAGGCCTGTTGTAAGATGTCAGCAACATATTGTTGTTGCTCTGAACTAAGCTCCGGAAACATCGGTAAACTGATAATCCGTTCGTAAAAGTCTTCAGCAGCAGGAAAGTCTCCCCAGTCAAAACCAAGTTGCTGATAATACGGCTGAGTATGGATGGGAATATAATGCACGTTTACGCCGATGCCCGCTGCACGAAGTGCATCAAATACCAACTTGCGCTTGCTTTTGTCGTTAAGGCGAATAATAAATAGATGCCAAGAGCTGAGGTTCTCATCATCCAGTGCCGGTAACCTAAGCGGTAAGTGGGCTAGCAACTGATGATAGTTCGCGGCAAGTAGCTGGCGCTTTTGTACCATTTGTACCAAGCGCATACTCTGGCTTAAACCTAAAGCAGCCTGAATATCGGTCATTCGATAGTTAAAACCCAGCTGCAATTGCTGATAATACCAATCGCCATGGCTGGGTTCAGTCATTAGTTTGTTGTCGCGGCTAATACCATGACTGCGCAATAAACGCATTTTATCTGCCAGTGCGGCATTATTGGTCATCGCCATACCGCCTTCTGCGGTGGTTATAATTTTGACGGGATGAAAACTAAATACGGTAATGTCGCTGTAACGGCAGTTGCCAACCGTTTCATCCTGATACCGAGCACCGATAGCATGAGATGCATCCTCAATGATGCTAAAACCGAACTCACTTGCTAAAAAGCGTATTTGTGCCATATCGCAGCTGGCGCCTGACAAATGCACCGGTATTACGACATTTGGTAGCGTATCGTGGTGACGCGCGTGTTCAAGTTTTTTACGCAGCTTATCAATTGCCATGTTACCGGTGTTTTCATCAATGTCGACAAAATGAATGTCTGCGCCACAATATCGGGCACAATTTGCCGACGCAACAAAACTGATTGGCGAGGTCCAGACTTTGCTGCCAATACCAACGCCCAACGCCAGACAAGCAATATGCAGTGCTGAAGTTGCACTATTTACCGCTATGGCGTGTTGAGCACCAGTAAACTCGGCTAATCGTTTTTCGAAAGCAGGAACTGCGGGGCCCTGGGTTAAAAAATCACTTTGTAAAACCTCAGTGACCGCATCAATATCTGCTTGGTTAATATGTTGGCGGCCGTAGGGGATCATAACATCGCATCCTGATTAAACTGGCGCATCTGCTCTATGGATAAAAAATCTGGATTAGTATTTGATACATACTCATATCCGTGGGGAACCAGGCGTCCGTTTTCCAGCAAGGCATTTGTGGAAAAATCATTGCTGCGGTTAAAAAACTTAATTGCCGGAGCAATAACAAAGTGATCATCGAATTCATGTGTATGATAGGACATATCGCCCGGACACATCATCTCATGCAGTTTTTCACCCGGACGAATACCAACAATTTTTTGCGGTAAGTCAGGTGCCATTGCTGTGGCTAAATCAGTGATACGGATCGAAGGAATCTTGGGAACAAATATTTCTCCTCCAAGCATCCGTTCAAAATTCTTCAAAACAAAATCAACACCTTGTTGCAGGCTTATCCAAAATCTTGTCATATCTTGATGCGTTATAGGGATGTGATCACAACCGTTGTTAATAAGCTGTTGGAAAAAAGGTACCACTGAGCCTCGTGAACCTACTACGTTACCGTAGCGTACCACCGAAAAGCGTGGTCGGCTGCCACCTGTCATATTGTTTGCAGCAATGAATAACTTATCTGAAGCAAGCTTGGTGGCGCCGTATAAATTCACCGGATTTGCAGCTTTATCTGTAGATAACGCGATGACTTTTTCGACATTCGTTTCAATGGCGGCGTTAATAACATTCTCGGCACCATTAATATTGGTGCGAATACACTCTGTTGGATTGTACTCTGCCGCCGGTACTTGCTTTAATGCGGCGGCATGAATAACAAAATCCACGCCATGCATAGCGCGGATTAATCGTTTTTCATCCCGTACATCACCAATAAAATAACGCATACAGCTAGCGTCAAATTTTTGCTGCATTTCGTACTGTTTTAACTCATCCCGAGAATAAATGATTATCTTTTTGGGCTTGTATCGTGTCAGCAATGTTTCGGTATATTTGTGACCAAACGAGCCGGTGCCGCCGGTAATAATGATTGTTTTGCCGTTAAACATAAGCTGACCTCTGGAATCACGTAACTCGTAAAAACGATTATAAATTACCTTAGCATAATCTGTGCCGACACCGCTAAGGTATTAAGTGTAAACGATAATCTATAAAAGTGTACTTCGTTGCGCTTAAATGACGATTAATGGCATTCTAGGGTGGATTTGTCTAAACTATAAACACGTATTTTTATATCACGGGTAGCGTTATGAAAATTAACAATCAAGTGGCAAATGCGTCGTTAAATACTCTGCAACAAGCCCAGCAAAAGCAATCAGAGCAGCTTGCCAGCGGTAAACGTATTAATCGTGCGGCGGATGATGCTGCAGGATTGTTGATTGCTAATCGCTTGAGCAGTGATATCAACGCAACAACGCAAGGCCAGCGCAATTTGTATGATGGTATTGGCTTGGCGCAGGTATACGAGCAAAATCTCAGCAATATATCGACGTCGGTAATGGAAATGCAGCAGTTAAGCGTTGCTGCCGGGAATGGCGCTTACTCAGATGCTGATAAACAAGCGTTGCAGCAGCAGTATGAGAGTAAAGCACAAGAGATTCAGGCGACGATAGATAACGCCAGCTTTGCTGGTCAGCCTCTTTTTGATGGGAATTCGGTGCAGTTTAATACGGGAGGGTCTTTTACCGCATTAAAAACCGGTGATGTTGCTGCTGAATTAACGACACAAAATGTGTTTAGCGCCGATCTTTCCACGCAAGCAGGAGCCGCTGCTGCGGCCGACAGTAGTAAAAATGCACTGGCGTACCTTGACCAGTTGCGTTCAGAAGCGGGTGCGGCTATTAACGGCTTTGCCAGCCAGGCGCGTAATTTAAACAATCAACAAGTTAACGTATCGCAAGCGCGCAGTGGTATTCAGGATGCCGACTACGCTAAAACCAGCAGCGATAAAACAGCAACCGATATTTTAGCAAAGGCCTCAGTCAGTGTGGCGTTACAAGCTAGAATTTCACAACAGCAAGCGCTTAATTTATTGTCTTAGTCACGTCAGTTAACGCTATTTTTTTGACACAGTGTCAAAAAAATAGCGTATTACCTTGCAAGCTGCTTGATGCGAAGTACAATGCAGTAAAAAGTATAATAAAAGCAGCGGTATGTCTATTACTCCTTCACTGTACATTGTTGACGAGCAAAGCGCCCGCAGTAGCCGGTTAAGCACGGTGCTGAGTTTTATTCATGAACCTCACCAAATGCTGACTTACCAGGAATTGCTGATACGACTTAATAGCGATCAGCCGGCGGTTGTGTTGCTTGGTGCGCTTGATAATCAACAGCACGCCGAATTATTACTTCGCTACCCGGCGACGGCATTTTTGTTGTTAGGTGAAACCCTGCAATCGTTATTAGAGTATGGTAATGCGGTGGGGTTGCTAAGTGAACCTTTCTCGTACGCCTCACTTACCCAATTATTGCGCGACAGCCAGCAGTATCACCGATTGTTGCCATTGCAACGTCAGCAAGAGAATACGGTTAAGTTTGATGGCATGGTAGGCAGTTCAGACTCGATGCAACAAGTCCGTTTTCTCATTCAACAGGTGGCAAAAACAGAAGCTAATGTGTTGGTACTTGGGCCATCGGGCACAGGAAAAGAAGTTGTCGCGCGAAATATTCATTTGTTGTCGCATCGTCAGGCAGGCCCTTTTGTGCCTATTAACTGCGGTGCTATACCGGCAGAGTTGTTGGAAAGTGAGTTGTTTGGTCATGAGAAAGGCGCTTTTACTGGCGCGATTTCGACCCGAAAGGGGCGGTTTGAATTAGCGCAAGGTGGCACCCTATTTCTGGATGAAATAGGTGATATGCCTCTACCAATGCAGGTAAAATTGCTGCGGGTATTGCAAGAACGCACCTATGAGCGTGTCGGTGGGACTCAGGCTATAAAAGCAGATGTCAGAGTCGTTGCAGCCACCCATCGCGATTTAGAACAGATGATTTCTGACGGTAGTTTTCGTGAAGATTTATATTACCGTTTAAATGTTTTTCCAATTGAAACACCGGCACTAAGTCAACGCGCAGACGACATTCCGTTATTGATTAGTGAATTGCTTAAAAGGCAAGAAAAAGTCAGCCAGGCAAAAGTTAAATTTACTGAACATGCGATGCAAAGTATGCAGCTGCATGCCTGGCCTGGCAACGTGCGCGAGCTGGCTAACTTACTTGAACGCATGGTAATAATGTACCCGGATCAAGTTGTTGATGTGGCTGAGCTGCCGCTGAAATACCGCCATTTAGATGTAGAAAGTTACATGCCTCAGTATCCTGAAGGTTTACAGGAACGCGATTTAATTAACGAACTGTTTCAGTCGACCGACGATGATAGCGATACCGATACCGATACCGATACCGATGTTGCACGAGTATTCGACATGGATGCACCGCAACATTTGCCCGAGCAAGGCTTGGATCTGAAAGAGTATCTGGCTGAGCTGGAAATCAGGTTTATTTCCCAAGCCCTGGAACGACATGAGTTTGTGGTGGCACGCGCCGCTGAAGTATTGGGATTACGTCGTACCACCTTAGTTGAAAAAATGCGTAAATATAACCTCGGTAAAGACGAGTAAATGTGCTTGTCAGAGAATTGACAAACATAACTATATAAAAAATAACACGATTATACTGGCACAATGCCTGCATTAACCCTACTGAATATGTTGTTTCAGGGGGACTTATGACATCAGTTAATGCTATGCACTTCTCGCCACAACGCTTAAAAGGCAACGGCGTACCCGATGCTGTTTCTGCTGTACGTCCATCACTGCAATTATTAACAACTTCTGCGCTGGACCCGGTGTTGCAGGTATTGCCCGCAGCAGTGATCTTGTTAGATCAGCGTGGTGTGGTGTATCAGGCTAACCCGGCTGCAATTGCGATGCTAGGTGAGCCTCTTGTGGCACAAGCCTGGTTTACCATTATAAGCCGTTGTTTTAGTCCTCGCAGTGATGATGGCCTTGAAGTGTCACTAAAAGATGGTCGCCGGGTTAAACTGCAAATTAGTGCCTTACTAACACATACCCAATATACCCAACCTGGTCAGTTGATCATGCTGACCGATTTAACTGAAACACGAGAATTGCAAAGTCGATTAGGCCATATGCAGCGTTTATCCACGTTGGGTAAAATGATGGCCACGCTGGCACATCAAATTCGGACGCCACTCTCAGCGGCGATGCTATATGCTCAAAACCTGGCTAATCCGCGCGCTACCATGCAAGTGCAGCTGCAATTTCAGCGGAAACTGCAGTCACGCTTGCAGGATTTAGAACAGCAAGTCAACGATATGTTGTTATTCGCCCGAAGCGGCAGTGCGCAGCAGGTCAGCGTCTTTACGCTGCAAAAGCTTAACGAACAATTAAATACTGATATTGAAGCCTTGCTATTGCAGCATCAGGCTAAACTAACGCTAGAGTGCGAAGATGCCTCATTGTGTTTACTCGGCAATGTCACTGCATTAAGTGGTGCGTTACAAAATTTGGTTCAAAACAGCATTCAAGCAGTGAACGGCGAAGCCAATATAACGCTAACGCTAGCACCCAGTCAGAAACACCCTGGTATGTTATCAATTCTGCTGAAAGACAATGGCCCTGGGGTTCCGGCGGCTTTGCAAAAAAACTTATTTGATCCTTTTATTACCGGGCGTGCTCAAGGCACTGGTCTTGGGTTAGCGGTGGTGCAGGCGGTAGCACATTCGCACCAGGGATCGGTAAGGTATATCCCATCAGAGCACGGAGCTTGTTTTGAACTGTTGTTGCCATTACAGCACGAAGATAAGCAGGAGTAATGCATATGACACAACGCATATTGTTAGTGGAAGATGACGCGGGACTGCGCGAAGCGCTGCAGGACACCTTAATGTTGGCGCATTATCAGGTACTTTTAGCTGAAAGTGCAGAAAAAGCCTTGCTGTTACTAAAACAGCACAAAGTGCAGTTGGTAATAAGTGATGTGCAAATGCAAGGTGTATCAGGGTTAGTGTTACTTAAAACCGTGCGAGAGCAGTATCCGCAATTGCCTGTGCTGATGATGACAGCCTATGCTACTGTGCAAGCCGCTGTTGAGGCTATTCAGTTAGGCGCTATTGATTATTTGGCTAAACCCTTTTCATCAGAGGTGTTGCTTAGCACCGTTGGACGTTACGTTAGCTCCGATCCGGTCAGTACAGTTGAGCCGGTTGTCGAAGCGCCTGGCAGTAAACAACTGTTAGCGTTGTGCGCCAAAGTCGCCCGCACTGATGCCAGTGTCATGATCAGTGGTCCAAGTGGGTCGGGTAAGGAAGTGTTGGCACGTTATATTCATCAGTTGTCCGAACGCAGCGGCGGCCCTTTCATTGCCATTAATTGTGCGGCCATACCTGAAAACATGTTGGAGTCGACCTTGTTTGGCTATGAAAAAGGTGCTTTTACCGGCGCTATCAATGCCTGCCCCGGAAAGTTTGAACAGGCACAACAAGGTACTATTTTACTGGATGAAATAACCGAAATGGATTTAAACCTGCAGGCCAAATTGTTGCGTGTATTACAAGAGCGTGAGGTTGAACGTTTGGGTGGGCGTAAAACCATTAAGTTGGATGTTCGCGTGCTGGCAACCAGCAACCGCAACCTAAAACAAGCAGTGGCACAAGGAGAGTTTCGTGAAGATCTGTTTTATCGGCTTAATGTATTCCCATTGGTATGGCCTGCACTAAGCCAGCGTCGGGAAGACATTGTTCCTTTAGCGCAGCATTTATTACAACGGCATTGCAAGCAGGGTGGTCGTAGCATGGTTAACTTAACTGCCGCGGCAAAACAACGTTTACAGCAGTATGACTGGCCGGGCAATGTTCGAGAGCTAGACAATGTAATGCAACGGGCGCTTATTATTGCACAAACCGACAACATTGATGTGGATGACATTATGCTTGAGCTTGCTGACATGCCGATAGCTGAGCCGGTGAACACTGCTGCGTGTCAACCGCTATCAAGCCGCGCAGAACCTATCGAGGAGGCCAACGATTTAACCGAGCATGACGGTACCACGCAGTTTAAGCACAGTGTGCATGAGCAAGAGCACCGTATTATTCTTGCAACCATGAAAGCGTGTGATAATAGACGTAAAGACGTTGCTCAAAAGCTGGGTATCAGCGACCGTACTTTGCGTTATAAATTAGCACGCATGCGCGATGTCGGTATAGAACTTCCTGCCTAAGCAAAAATAAACCCTCTTTCGAGGGTTTATTTTTATAAAAATCAACAACTTAAAACTTGGCATAACTCCTGCTTTATTCACGTTAATCTAGGTCGCAGCATTTTTTTGACAGGTAACGCTATGAATATCAAAGGTCAGGCTCTTTATGCTGAAATGCAGTCACTGGTTGGTCAGGCGCGAGGCGCTGGCACCGAGCTGAAGGTGCAAAATACTGAGCAGGTGAATCCCAGTCAAAGCGATTTTAGTTCTATGTTAACCAGCGCGTTAAGTCAGGTTAATAACCTGGCTCAAGAAACCGGAAGAATGCGTTCTGCTGTCGAAATGGGTGATCCTGGCGTGTCTCTGGCGCAGGTAATGATTGCCAGTCAAAAATCTTCACTGGCGTTTGAAGCCACAGTGCAAGTGCGCAATAAGCTGGTTGAGGCTTATAAAGAAATCATGTCGATGCCGGTGTAACGGAGGAATAAGTTGTGGCTGAGAATCAATCCACCGAATTGGCACTGACTGCAAACGATTATAGCAGTGGTGAAGAACAGGAACAGAAACCGGGCTTTGTTGGCTCACTGGGTGGCATGGATCTGGTACGTCAGATCACACTCATTGTCGCCCTTACAATTTGTCTGGCAATTGCCATTTTAATTATTATGTGGGCGCGTCAACCTGAATTTCGCCCGTTAGGCACCTATGCGACACAAGAATTAATTCAGACGCTGGATCATCTGGACGCCGAGAAAGTGGACTACAAGCTTGAAGGTAATGTGATTTATGTACCTGAAGATGAGTTCCAACGTATCAAGCTGTCTTTATCACGCGCCGGGTTGTCAAAAGATCCCTCAACAGGCACCGAGTTTTTATTACAAGACAGTGGTTTTGGTGTAAGTCAGCGATTGGAGATGGAGCGTTTAAAGCATAGTCGTGAGCAACAGCTGTCTCGCACTATTGAAGAATTACAAAGTGTAGCCCGTGCCCGGGTATTATTGGCCATTCCTAAAGAAAATGTGTTTGCCAGAGTAGAAAAACAGCCCTCAGCAACGGTACTTGTAACGGCCCGTGGTGGTACGGTGATCCGGGATAGCGAAGTTGATGCTATTGTCGATATTGTTGCTTCTGCAGTGCAAGGTTTATCGCCATCTAAAGTAACAGTAACGGATCAAAACGGCCGGTTACTTAATAGTGGCTCACAAGATGCCAGTTCGGCCCGTACCCGCAAAGAATATGAACTACAGCGCACGCGGGAAGAAGAGTATCGTCAGAAAGTTGACTCTATTTTAATGCCAGTGTTGGGATACGGTAATTACACGGCTCAGGTTGACTTACACATGGATTTTACCGCAACTGAGCAAACGCAAAAACGGTTTAATCCTGATTTACCTGCAATACGCAGCGAAATGACAATTGAAGAAAATAGTGTAGGAGGCTTAAGCGGCGGTATCCCTGGCGCCTTGTCAAACCAACCACCGCTAAATTCAACTATTCCTGAGCAAGCTAATGGTGGCGATGCCAAGCCTGTAGTACCGGGACGTAATCACAAAGAAGAAACCCGTAACTATGAGTTAGATACTACTATCAGCCATATTTCTCAGCAAAGCGGGGTTATTCGTCGTTTAAGCGTTTCGGTTGCGATTGATTATGTTGCTGGCGAAAATGGCGAGCCCCAACCTATGGATCAGGCTGAACAAGCTAACATTCGCCGGTTATTACAAGGCGGTATTGGTTTCGATGCGCAACGTGGCGATATGATTGAAGTTATTTCTGTTCCCTTTATTAAAGATGAAGCCGTTGTAGCCGTAGTGCCTGAGTTTTATGAAGAAGAATGGTTCTTGCGGGTTGTTCGTTTGGCTATTGGTGGCTTGATTATTATTGTGCTGATACTGGCGATAGTAAGGCCAATGCTGAAGAAACTGATTTACCCTGAAGATACTAAAGAAGCTTATGATGAAAATGCGCTGAGTGCTGGCCTGGATTTGGGTGACGACACCATTGACATGCTAAGCTCTACTTTTGATGAAAACGCTGTGGGTTTTGCACCCGATGGTACGCTAATGCTACCTGATTTACACGGCGACGAAGATTTATTACGTGCGGTTCGGGCATTGGTCGCAAATGAGCCTGAACTATCCTCTCTGGTAGTGAAAAACTGGTTGGCTGAAGATGAGTAGCATAGAAGCAACAAAGCCTGCTTTTGATGTAGGCAAACTGGACGGTGTTGAGAAAGCCGCCATCTTATTGCTGAGTTTATCAGAAGAAGATGCTGCGCAGATTTTAAAACACTTAGAGCCAAAGCAGGTACAAAAAGTAGGTCTGGCGATGGCGCAGATGACCGATCTGAACCAAGCAAAAATTTCAGCAGTTCATCGGTTGTTTATAGAGCAGATCCAAAACTTCAGCACCATTGGCTTCCAAAGTGAAGAGTTTATTAAACGTGCGTTAACCGCGGCATTGGGTGAAGAAAAAGCAGCAAACCTTATTGATCAAATTGTATTGGGCGGCGGTGCGAAAGGCTTGGATTCGTTAAAATGGATGGATTCAAAACAAGTAGCCAATATTATTCGCAACGAACACCCGCAGATCCAGACCATCGTGTTGTCTTACCTTGAACCGGAGCAATCTGCCGAGATTTTATCGCAATTCCCAGAAAAAGTGCGACTTGATCTCACCATGCGTATCGCCAATCTGGAAGAAGTACAACCAGCAGCATTGCAGGAGTTGAACGAGATAATGGAGAAACAATTTGCCGGTCAAGCCGGAACACAGACCGCTAAAATGGGCGGCTTAAAAGCTGCAGCGGACATTCTGAACTATATGGATACCAATATTGAAGGCCAGCTGATGGACTCTATCCGTGAGCATGACGAAGAGATGGCGCAGCAAATCCAAGATCTGATGTTTGTGTTTGAAAACCTAATTGATGTGGATGATCGTGGTATTCAAACCATATTACGTGAAGTGCAGCAAGATGCTCTAATGAAAGCGCTGAAAGGCACAGATGAAAACTTAAAAGAAAAAATCTTGAAAAACATGTCTAAACGGGCGGCAGAGTTACTGCAGGATGACCTGGAAGCCATGGGGCCAGTGCGCGTGAGCGATGTAGAAGCTGCGCAAAAAGAAATACTGTCAGTTGCACGCAGGCTGTCAGATGCGGGTGAAATTATGCTGGGTGCCGGTGGTGGCGATGACTTCCTATAAGCTGAATGAGACGGCTAATGACAACTGATTCTTTTAAGTATAAACGGCCATTTTCGCCGGATGATGATACTCAAGATCAGCTGCGGCACTGGCAAACGCCTGAGTTGACTGACGAGCGAACATTAAAGACCAGCCGGACTAACGCGTTAAACAAAACCCAGCCAATAGCAAAGACAGTTCGGGCGCTGGAAGAGGACGAGTTGGTTATAAAGCCGTTAACTGCAGACGATATTGAGCAAATTCGGCAGGCGGCATACGACGAAGGTGTTACCGAAGGTAAAGAAGACGGTTTTAGCAAAGGTTACGCAGAGGGACGCGAGCAAGGCCAGCAAGATGGATTCAACCAAGGCCAGGCAGAAGGGAAAAAACAAGGTTTAGTCGAGGGGCAGGACGAACTCAACGCACGCTTAGCACAACTCACCAGCCTGTTAGATCAGTTGCAAAAACCATTGGCGCAGGTGAATGAGCAAGTGCAGCAGCAGTTGGTGCAGTTAAGTCTGGCGATGGCGCAAGCGGTTATTGGCGTAGAGGTAAAAACTAACACCGATGTTGTGTTAAAGGCGATAAGTGAGGCTACAAGCGCCTTGCCGCTGGATGCAACGCAAATGCTAATCAAATTAAACCCTGCAGATATCAATATTGTTGAGCAGTTTTACAGTAAGGATACTTTAAACGAGCGCGGCTGGCAGTTACGCGAAGACCCGGCTATTGAACAAGGCGGCTGCGTTGTCCAAAGCAGTCGTTCCAGTGTTGATAGAACGTTATCACAGCGGTTGCAAGGCAGTTTGGAACATTTTTTACAGCTGCAACAACACGAGCAACCCCAGCCATCGGATGCTAAGGAATAAGCATGTATAGCAGCGATGCACTTAGCCAATTTCTACAGCAACAGCATAGCTATATTCACCGCGCTAAACCTGCGGTGTCGGGCCATTTAGTCAGGGTTGTCGGTTTGACGTTAGAGGCGGTGGGGTGCAGCGCGGCTATTGGACAGCCTTGCAGTGTAGAAACCGCGCGTGGTGACATTATGGCTGAGGTAGTTGGTTTTGCTAACGATCGCATATATTTGATGCCCAAGGACGATGTGTCTGGTGTGGTCCCTGGGGCCAAGGTTACGCCTTTACTCAATTATAAAGGTGTGCCATTAAGTATGAATTTACTTGGACGTGTAATTGATGGTGTTGGTGCGCCGCTTGATGGTAAAGGGCCTATAGCAGCGCAGCACTATGCTGGTAGTAAGGGTAAACCGATAAATCCGTTGCATCGCAGGCCTATTAAGCAACCCTTGGATGTTGGCGTGCAGGCCATCAACAGTATTCTTACCGTTGGTAAAGGTCAACGTATGGGGCTGTTTGCTGGCTCAGGCGTGGGTAAAAGTGTGTTGTTAGGCATGATGACGCGTGGTACCTCAGCTGACGTTATTGTTGTCGGCTTAGTGGGAGAGCGTGGTCGTGAAGTAAAAGAATTTATTGATGAAATTCTGGGCGAAGAGGGTAAAGCCCGGTCGGTTGTTATTGCAGCACCAGCCGATGTTTCGCCACTAATGCGGTTAAAAGGTTGTGAAACCGCGGTTCAGGTGGCAGAGTATTTTCGTGATCAAGGTATGGATGTGCTGCTCCTTATAGATTCTATCACGCGTTATGCTCAAGCGCAGCGTGAGATTGCTCTGGCCGTGGGGGAGCCGCCAGCAACCAAGGGTTATCCGCCATCAGTTTTTGCCAAATTGCCAGCATTGGTGGAACGCGCGGGTAATGGTAGTGGTAGTCAGGGGTCAATTACTGCATTTTATACAGTTTTGTCTGAAGGTGATGACTTGCAGGATCCTATTGCAGATGCATCACGCGCCATACTAGATGGCCATATCGTGTTGTCACGAGCGCTTGCAGACGCCGGACACTTTCCTGCTGTCGACATTGAAAAATCTATCAGCCGTGTTATGCCTGCCGTGACCAGTGCCGAGCATCAGCAAATGGCGCGAAGTATTAAACAGTTATATTCCAGCTTTCAGCAAAGCAAAGATCTTATTGCGATTGGGGCTTACGTGCGTGGCAGTGACCCACAACTGGATAAAGCCATTAGCATGATGCCAAACATCAACCGTTTTTTACAGCAGGGTATGCACGATGTGGTGGCGTACGATGACAGCTTATTGTCGCTTAGCCAGTTGTTACCGGCAGCTCGGAGTAACGGCTTATGATTAACCCACGTTTTAGTATGTTAATTAAAATTCAGCAGGAACGGGAAGAAAAACTGCAGGCACAATTTGTTGCCGCTCAACAGTTTTTTCAGCAGTCTGAACAAAAGTATCAAGGCCTGGCTAATTATCGTACTGAATATATTCATCAAAGTCAGCAACAGGGTAGTGCAGGTTTGCAAAGCCGGCAATATACCCAGTTTGTTAGTTTTATTGGTAAGTTGGATCAGGCGTTGTTACAACAAGGACGTGCGGTAGCGCAAGCAAAAGCCGCCGCAGAGCAGCGCAAGCAAAGTTGGCTTGCCATGCAGAAAAAGCGCAAAGCGCTCGAGCTGTTGGTTGAACGCAGTAATATGGCTGAACTACAGAAGCAATTACAACAAGAGCAACGCAATGCTGACGAATTTGCCAGCCAACAGTTTATGCGGCGCCTATTTACGGCCGAACAAGATTAAAAGTGGCCTGAAAATTGAATGGAATATTACTAATAACGTAACGCGCGCAGTGACACCAGCTTGGAAATAACAGTAACGCTGGTTAACGGGAGAGTGGTATGACGCAAGGCTTACAAATATCAATATTGATGACGGGGACTGATCTGGCCCTGAAGTCTGATAATGCTTGGTCTGGCGCTGACAGTGACAAGCCTGACATCATGTTCGGTGACATCTTGAGCGATGCGGCGCAACCGGCAAAAAACAGCCCGGCTAATTCGGCGCTACGGCAGCTCCCTGCCGGTATCAGTGTGTTATCTGAGATAAGTCAGGCGATACTGGGCGATGTACCTCTTACCGATGATATTAATAGCGAAGGCGCTGGCGCACTCACTGCAAGCATACTTGGGCAAATTGCGCTAAAAGACAGAACACTAGCAGCTGCTAATGCAGCAGCAAAGCCTGATGTAAGCGCTGAAGATGATACCTTGTTGAACAACAGCGAAGCTGATGTTGTGGAACATCTTGCAGAGGCTAGCGATAATTCGAATGAGCTAGCCGATGAAGCCGTGTTAAAGCAAGCCTCCACCGCAGCGCAAGATGCGCAGAACAAAACCCAAGCTACTACTGCGACTCAAACTGATAAAATACTGAGCAATAGCGCACAGCAACAGATTGCTGGCGATAAAACGGCTAAGTTAACCAGTGATGAAAGTGTCAATATGGCAGCAATAGATAGTGCTGCCAATGCTAAGGCAAACCAAAGTAATGCAGTTAATGACGCCGCCGATAATGAAGTAGAACGTCAACAGGCATTATCAGCTGCTAAAACGCAAGCAAATGCCGGCGCGGTAAAGGATAATTTAACGGAATTGCCCAGTGATACTGCAGATAACAACACAAAGAATCACGACACCGATAAATCATTGGTTGACCGCAATGAACTAAAACAGACGTTGGCATCGCTAAAAGGCAAAGTAGAGACACTTAACGCTGAGACGGGTGCAGAGCATAAGAAACCAGTTTCTGCTGCAGATTTAACAGCAACATCGCAACAGACTATTCTATCTGAGTCAGGCACAACAGCCACTTCAGAAAGCGATGCTGTGCAGCAAAGCAAGGCTGCGCAACAGAGCGGCGAAGCACAGCATCAAACAACAGCGTCAACCGTTAGTTCGCGATACGCTCAGCCGCTTATTAGTAAAAACGGCAATTCTGAGTCGGTCTCGCCAATAAAAGTAGAGCAGCGGCTAACTGCTGCATCGGGTGAGCAAGACGCGGCATTGTCTGCACTGCAACTGACCACCGAGCAAATTGGCAGCGAGAACGATTTGCCGTTAGCAGAGGCAGCGATAGATGATGTCAAAAAACCGTCGCTTATCGAGCAGGATACGCCCGGCGCACGCGCTCAAATGCTAAATAGCGCAGAATTAGTTGCTAGCCAGTCGGTTGAAACAAATGCACCGACGATAGCAGCGCAAATAGCTAAAGCCGATGTAGCGGGTCAGGCTGGTACAGAAGCTAAACCAGGCAACAAAGCAGGTGCTGCGCTTAGCGCTGAAGCCAATGTTAATTTATCGGTTGGCAATAAAGCGTCTGAACAATCGGCGCAGCAACAAAATTCGCAGCAGCAACAAGGGCAGCATGGCAACACGGCACAAATATTTGAACAATTGCAAACCGCAGCCGAGCAGCATCAACATAGCGCCGCTAAACTGACATCAGAGCCGGTAACACCCCGCCAGGATGTGCTCTTTGGTAGCAGTTTGCAGGCGGCGGAGTTGCGACAGCAATCTGCCATACAAAAATCAGCAGCAAAATCGCCTGCTGAGCAATTAAAGCAAAGTTTGAACTTGCAACAAACTGATGCAGCCGGTCAGTTGCGTGAGCGGGTTAGTCTGATGGTGCGGCAAAATATTCAGGTAGCAGAAATACGTCTTGATCCGGCCGGGCTTGGCCAGATGCAAATTAAGATAGATATGCAACAAGATCAGGCCTCAGTTCAGTTTGTTGTGCAACAACCACAAGCAAAAGAATTGTTAGAGCAACAGCTACCACGTTTACGCGAAATGCTGCAACAGCAAGGCATTGCCTTAACCGAAGGTAATGTGCAGCAGCAATCTCAGCAACAAGATAGACAAATGGCACAGCGTGATAGCCAAGATGGCAATAGCAGGTCACAGCAAGCCGGTTCAGACGCGTCAGATATTAATGGGCCATCAGAGACTGTGCAGATTACCACCAGTATCAACGAGCGTTTGGTGGATTATTACGCATAAGATAGGTTGCACAGTGAATTTAACCGGCGATGATTTACATTACGCCTTACAGATGAGCATAATAAAGCCAGAATAATTAACGGATAAACCAATTATGGCCGCAGAGAAAGATTTAGTCATCGCAGAAGGTGGCAGTAAAAAGAAATTGCTATTTATCATCGGTGGCGTGGTGTTGCTACTTGTACTAGGTGTAGTTGGCTTTTTGATGATGTCCGGTGGTGATGATTCCACAGGGAATACAGATGCAGGCAGTAACGCTGGAGCTGGTGCAGTAGCCAACGGTACTGAAGCTAAAGGTTCGGCCTTGTATGTGCCGTTACCCAGGCCTTTCGTTTTTAACGTACCTGGCGCTTCACGCGATAGGATGGTGCAAATTAAAGTGCAGCTTTTAGTGCGTGGTAGTAATAATGAGATCATCGCGCTGCGTCATATTCCGCTGATTGAAGGCAGTTTACTGGAAACCTTCAGTGCAGGAAATGCAGATGAAATGGTAACGGTAGCAGGCCGCGATGCTTTGAAAAACAAAGCGTTAAGCGATTTGCAACAAGCAATGATTGAAGTGGTAGGTTCGGTGGTGGTCGATGAAGTCCTTTTCACCGGTTTTGTCATGCAATAAGAGTGAGCAGCCGTGACCGATTTACTGTCACAAGATGAAATTGATGCGCTACTACATGGTGTCGATGACGTTGAAGAAGAAGAAATAGACGAATCCGGCGAAGGCCGGAGCCGTTCTACCATGGAATACGATTTCTCATCGCAGGATCGTATTGTGCGTGGCCGTATGCCTACGCTGGAAATGGTGAACGAACGTTTTGCCCGTCATATGCGAATTAGTTTGTTTAACATGATGCGACGTACCGCTGAAGTATCTATTAACGGCGTACAGATGATTAAGTTTGGCGAATATGTTCACACCTTATTTGTACCCACCAGTTTGAATATGGTGCGGTTCAGGCCGCTTAAAGGCACTGGCCTTATTACGATGGAAGCGCGGTTAGTCTTTATTTTGGTGGATAACTTTTTTGGCGGTGATGGCCGCTATCACGCAAAAATTGAAGGCCGGGAATTTACGCCAACTGAGCGGCGCATCATCCAGATGTTGCTCAAATTGATTTTTGAAGATTACAAAGAAGCTTGGGCACCGGTAATGGATGTGTCGTTTGAATACCTCGACTCAGAAGTTAACCCGGCGATGGCAAACATTGTTAGTCCGACAGAAGTTGTGGTCATTAGCTCTTTTCATATTGAACTTGATGGCGGAGGGGGTGACTTCCATGTCGCGTTACCTTATTCCATGCTTGAGCCAATTCGTGAGCTATTAGATGCTGGTGTACAAAGCGATAAAGAAGATACGGACCTGCGCTGGAGTAAGGCGCTGCGTGATGAAATAATGGATGTAAAGGTAGATTTGACAACCAAAATGATGGATGTCGATTTAACGCTGCGTGAAATCATGGAGCTTAAAGCGGGCGACATTATACCTATTGAAATACCTGAACATATAACCGTGTTAATTGAAGATTTACCCACCTACAGGGCGAAACTTGGCCGTTCACGTGATAATGTGGCACTTAAGATCACCGAAAAGATCAAGCGGCCAGAGTCGGTTAAATCTGAAATGCATGTGTTCACCAAGGGCGGACGTCGGCTCGACAGCGATGCCGATATTTCTGAATTAGAGGCCGATCTGAATTTATCAGATCGTGATAGAAGGTAACGAGAATGGCTGATGATAAAGACACCATGGACGAATGGGCAGCTGCGATGGCAGAAGCTGAAGGCGGTGGTGACGGTGCTGAACCGGTAGAGTTGGAAGAGTTGCGGGATGAAAAAGCCGACATTACTGTAGATGAAAAACGTAAGCTCGACACCATTTTAGATATACCTGTTACCATTTCAATGGAAGTGGGCCGGGCAAAAATTAGTATTCGTAATCTACTGCAATTAAACCAGGGCTCCGTGGTTGAGCTGGAGCGCGTTGCGGGTGAACCTTTAGACGTGTTGGTTAACGGCACACTAATCGCTCATGGTGAAGTGGTTGTGGTGAATGATAAATTTGGTATTCGCCTGACGGACGTTATTAGCCAGATTGAACGGATAAAGAAATTACGCTAATGCGCATATTTATGTTTGTTTTACTGTGCTCGCTGTTGTTACCAGGCTCGCTGCTTGCGCAACAGGCCGTTACCGACACTGACAATAGCGAAAAAATGGCCGATACAGCGCAGAAAGCTGAACCTGTGCCGGCTGAAATACCGCCGGCAGGAGCTGTTATCCCTGCTGAAAACCCCATGATAAAATCGCCGGTTAACAGCGAGAGCAAAACATCTCGGCCAAAGGCGGGTCTTGGTCTTGGAAAAATGGCGTTATCGTTGGCTATTGTCGTCGCTGTAGTACTGGCACTGGGGTGGACGTTCAAAAAATTGACACTACGTATGCCAGGTAGTCGGCATATTAAAATTATTTCTACTATGCCACTAGGCCCAAAAGAACGCTTGTTAGTCATTGAAATGCAAGGAAAACAGCGTGTTTTGGGTGTCACGGCACACAGCATAAATTTGCTATTTGAACTAGAAAATTCATTACCTGAAGAAAAGTTGGCATCAGACTTTCATACACAGTTACAATCTTTGCTGAAAAAATAGTGTGAATTATGTTGCGACTGTTGTTTGTGGTGCTTGCCCTGCTGTTAAGCCCCGATGTTCTGGCTGATAATGGCACCTTATCTGCGGTAACGGTAACGACCGGTGCTGATGGTTCTCAGCAATATAGCGTAACATTGCAAGTGCTGGCATTAATGACAGCACTCAGCTTTATTCCCTCCATTGTTATTATGATGACCAGCTTTACCCGCATTATTGTGGTGTTAGCCATCTTGCGGCAAGCTATTGGTCTTCAGCAATCACCGTCTAATCAGGTATTGATCGGTATAACACTGTTTTTAACCTTTTTTATAATGGCGCCGGTGTTTAAAACCATTAACGACACCGCAATTCAACCGTATCTCAGCGAAGAAATTTCGCCGGTACAAGCATTGGATGCTGCCATTGTGCCGATGAAAGCGTTTATGTTGCATCAAACCCGCACCAAAGATTTGGATACCTTTGCCCAAATTGCGGGGTTAGACGTAGCAGAGCAGCCGCAGGATTATCCCATTACCGTCGTTATTCCGGCGTTTATTACCAGTGAGCTGAAAACTGCGTTTCAAATAGGCTTTATGTTATTTATTCCGTTTTTGATTATCGACTTAGTTGTCGCCAGCGTGCTGATGGCGATGGGTATGATGATGTTGTCCCCCATGATTATCTCGTTGCCATTTAAATTAATGATGTTTGTTTTAGTTGACGGCTGGATATTGGTGATGGGTACCTTGGCAACCAGCTATGGAGTAGGTACATGAGCCCGGAAATTTTTGTCGATGTACTACGTGATGCACTGTTTTTGGTTATTTTGCTGGTCAGTGCCATTATTCTGCCATCCTTATTCGTAGGCCTTATTGTTGCGGTGTTTCAGGCGGCGACGTCAATTAACGAGCAAACATTAAGTTTCTTACCCCGGCTTATCGTTACATTGCTCGCGTTGATGTTCGGTGGCCATTGGTTTACTCAGGTGATTATGGAATACACCCACGAGTTGTTTCTTAGTATTCCTACGATAGTCGGGTAAGTTTCGATGGACTTTCCGCTTAGCATTTTAATGCAAACTATCGCGGATTACTTGTTACCACTATGCCGGGTAACAGGCATGTTTTTGATCATGGCGGGCTTAGGTGTGCGTAATATCCCTATGCGGATAAAAACCGGCTTAGTTGTTATGATTACCTTGATTATTATGCCAACTTTACCCCCTGTGGCTAACCCGAATCTAATGTCTGGACAGATGTTTTTAGAGGTGTTATTGCAGCTGTTGATTGGTTTTGCGTTGGGGTTTATCTCTTTGTTGTTTATCAACACCTTTGTGTTAGCTGGACAATTACTAGCGACTCAAACCGGTCTTGGTTTTGCCTCCATGGTCGACCCCGCCAGCGGTGTCAGCGTGCCAGCCATCGGCCAGTTTTATCTTATTTTGGCGACGTTATTGTTTTGGTTATTTGATGGTCATCTGATCATGATCCAGATGCTGGTATTTAGCTTTGATACTCTGCCAATTAATGGCCAATGGTGGGAAGTGACAAGTTACTGGACCGTCGTTGAATTTGGCGGCTGGATGTTTGCAACGTCACTTGCGATAGCGTTGGCACCGATAGTGTCTATGTTAGTGGTGAACTTATCTTTTGGTATTATGACGCGAGCCGCGCCACAGTTAAATATTTTTTCCATTGGTTTTCCTATAACGATGCTTGCAGGCTTAATTATTTTATGGCTAACGTTGGACACGTTTCTATTTCACTACGACAAACAGTGGCAGCATAGCATTGACTACAGCTGCCGGCTGATTGGCTGTTAACTAAAAGGCACGCTAATGGCAGATGATAGCGCAGAAAAGACCGAACAGCCCACAGCCAAAAAGCTGGAAGACGCCGCGAAAAAAGGCCAAATAGCCCGCTCTAAAGATATGGGAACGGCTTTTGTGTTGATTGGCAGTGCCGTGGCGATATTGGTGTTTGGTAAAATGCTGGCGATGGCTATTTTAGATATTGGTCAGCGTATGTTGCGACTAAACCCTAAAGATATTTTTGAAACTAATTCAATGTTTACCGCATGGGGCGATGTCGGCATGCATGTTGTACCGCCCTTGGCAGGCATGTTTTTGATTATTCTTGTTGCTGCTTTTGTTGGTAACACTTTATTGGGCGGGTTTAATTTTAGCTGGGAGGCAGCCGGGCCTAAAGCCAGCAAAATGAACCCTCTTAACGGTTTTAAGCGCATGTTTGGCCTGCAGGCATTGGTCGAGCTGCTTAAAAGCATTCTTAAAGTGTTGGTTGTCGTGGGGATTGCCTATTTATTGCTGAAAATGTTCTTCTTCGACATTATGGCATTGTCATTGATGAGTGAGCCGAACAACATTGAGTCAGCATTGTATTTTCTGGCTTGGTTGTTTCTGGGCTTGTGTGCCAGTGTATCGGTGATTGCCGTGGTCGATGCACCTTACCAAAAGTGGAATCATGTTAAGCAGCTTAAAATGTCGCTGCAGGAAATTAAAGACGAATACAAAAACAGTGAGGGTGATCCGCAAATTAAAGCCCGTATTCGTCGCACGCAAATGCAAATGTCGATGAAGCGGATGATGCAGGAAGTGCCGAAAGCCGATGTTATTGTAACCAACCCGACACACTATGCCATCGCATTAAAATACGACCAGGGTAAGTTTCGCGCACCGGTGGTGGTAGCCAAAGGTGTAGATGAAGTGGCGATGCATATTCGTAAAATCGCCAATGAACACAAAGTGCCTGTTATTGAATCTCCGGCACTGGCCCGGTCTATTTATTACACCACTAAACTCGACCATCCTATTCCGGAACAATTGTTTTCAGCAGTGGCGCAGGTATTGGCTTATGTTTATCAATTAAAAATGTACAAAAAAGGCAAGGGCAGCCGGCCAAAAACCTTAGCAAAAGAACTGCCAATTCCAGAAGGATACCGCCACTAAGGCTGCGCTAAATAGTATTGGAACATTTCTTGCTTTAATCGAGAATAGTGCCAATTTACTGTCAGGGTTGTCATGCAGTTAGCCAGCTTCTTTACCAATTTCGACCGCTCGAAATTCGCCTTTGCCAAAGGCCTTGGTACACCTCTATTTATTCTTGCCGCATTGGCGATGGTAATATTGCCATTGCCGCCACTGCTGTTGGATGTGCTGTTTTCGTTCAATATAGCGTTAGCGTTAGTGGTGTTGCTAGTCACTATTTACACTATGCGCCCGCTGGATTTCGGCGCTTTCCCTGCCATTTTGCTGGTCGCGACCATAATGCGCCTTGCGCTAAACGTTGCCAGTACCCGCGTGGTGTTGCTGGAAGGCCATGAAGGTGGTGATGCCGCTGGTAAAGTGATTGAAGCCTTCGGCTCTGTGGTTATTGGCGGTAATTACGCTGTCGGTATCGTGGTGTTTTTAATTCTGATTATCATTAACTTTGTGGTGGTTACAAAAGGTGCGGGCCGTATTGCTGAAGTGTCGGCACGTTTTACTCTTGATGCTATGCCAGGTAAACAAATGGCCATTGACGCAGATCTAAACTCCGGGCTTATTACTCAAGAAGAAGCACGGGTTCGCCGTGAAGAAGTTACCAGCGAAGCCGACTTTTACGGTTCGATGGACGGTGCCAGTAAATTTGTTAAGGGTGATGCTATTGCCGGTATTGTTATCTTGGTCATCAACCTGGTAGGCGGCTTATTCATTGGCATGATGCAGCACGACCTTTCCTTTGGTGATGCGATGGAAATATATACGCTATTAACCATTGGTGACGGCTTGGTGGCACAAATTCCTTCGTTGTTGTTATCTATTGGCACCGCAATTATCGTTACACGACAGAATAAGTCAGAGAACATGGGCCAGCAAATGACTGCACAGCTTGGCAATGTTCAGGTGTTGGCTGTTGCCTCAGGTGTATTAACCCTGATGGGTGTGGTGCCAGGTATGCCCCATTTTGCTTTTTTGTCGCTTGCCGCCATTGTCGGGGGAACGGCGTATTTAATGTATAAACGCAGCAAAGAAACTAAAGCTGAAGTGGTAAATCGTAATAAGTCTGACGTGGCGCCGGTTGAGAATAACGTGGTTAAAGAAATTGGTTGGGACGACGTACAAGGTGTCGACACGATAGGATTAGAGGTAGGGTATCGCTTGATCCCCCTGGTAGATAAAACACAAGGTGGAGAGCTGTTAAGCCGGATCAAAGGTGTACGTAAAAAGCTATCACAGGAGCTTGGGTTTCTGGTACCTGCTGTACACATTCGGGATAACCTCGATTTAGAACCCAACACTTATCGTATGACGTTGATGGGCGTTACCAGCGGTGAAGGCGAGCTACGCCACGACAATGAGCTGGCGATAAACCCTGGTCAGGTATTTGGAACCGTTAAAGGGATTGCCACCAAAGATCCAGCCTTTGGTCTGGATGCGGTCTGGATAAGCAAAGATCAGCGTGAACATGCCCAAACGTTGGGCTATACCGTAGTTGATGCCGCCACAGTAGTGGCAACACATTTAAGCCAGATCTTAACAAACCACGCTGCCAGCTTATTAGGGCATGAAGAAGTACAAAACCTGCTTGATATGTTGGCAAAACATTCTCCTAAGTTAGTTGAAGGTTTAGTGCCCGATACATTGGCACTGACAACGGTGGTTAAAGTGCTACAGAATTTACTTAACGAGGGGGTGCCGATTCGCGATATGCGTACCATTGTGCAGACGTTGGTTGAATATGGCGCCAAAAGTCAGGATGTTGACGTGCTGACTGCCGCCTGTCGTATAGCTTTACGTCGTCTTATCGTGCAAGAGGTTGGCGGTAGCCGTAAAGAGATTCCGGTTATTACCTTTGCACCTGAACTAGAGCAAATGCTGCATCAATCTATGCAGGCCGCCGGCAATGACGGCGCAGGTATTGAGCCGGGGCTAGCCGACCGTATCCAGCAATCGTTACAAGACGCGCATCAGAGTCAGGAATTAAACGGTGATAGCGCTGTTTTATTAACGTCAGGAATTTTACGCACAGTCATGGCACGATTCGTGAAGTACACCATTCCAGGACTACGGGTATTGTCGTATCAGGAGATACCCGATGATAAACAAATTCGAATTGTCAGCGTCATTGGCCAGGCAAGTTAGGAGTTAGCTCATGAAAATTAAACGCTTTGTGGCAAAAGATATGCGTACCGCTTTAACTGAGGTTAAAGAGTTTCTTGGTCCAGACGCTATTATTCTGTCGAACAAAAAAGTTGCCGAAGGCGTCGAAATTGTCGCTGCAATAGACCATGAGCCAGCAGGCACAGCCGCTGCGACCCCAGCGACGATGCAGGTTAAGCGTGCAGAACCGCGTTTTACTACCACGGTCGCTGATGATGACGAGGCAGAAACAGATGCTCCGGCAGACTCTTTAAAAGCCTTGTTAGCCCGGCAGATGATTAAGCAACAGGTCAGTGCGCAGCAAACACCATCGGCAAAACCAGTAGCTAAAACCAATACGGTTAATACAGCAAAAGCGCCGCAATTTGAACGTCAAAATTCTGGCGTAGGTGGCGGTATTAGCCAGGTAAACCTGACCGAGTTGACGAAGCAGCAAGAACATCAAGCTAAACTTGTTCAGCAACAAATGGATGCAATGCGCAACGAAATGTTATCAATGCGCCAATTGTTGCAGCATCAGGTATCAGGTTTGATGTGGCAGGACTTAGCTCGCCGTGAACCGGTAAGAGCACTGATTATTGAAAACTTGCAGCAGTTAGGTTTGTCGGAGCAGGTTGCCGATCAGCTTGCCTGTTTTATGCCAGAAGACTCAAATAGCGCTGATGCCTGGGATACGGCATTAGAATTATTAGCTGGGCAGTTAAGTACAACCAATGATGATATTTTACGTCGTGGCGGTGTTGTGGCGCTTGTTGGCCCAACCGGAGTAGGAAAAACTACTACTGTGGCAAAGTTAGCGGCGGAGTTTGCCAAACGCCACGGTGCAGATCAGGTCGCGCTTATTACGACAGACAGTTACCGTATTGGTGCTTTTGAACAATTGGCAACTTTTGGCAGAATAATCGGTTGTCCGGTTAAACAAGCAAAAGACAGTGATGAACTGGCTTTGTTAATCAATCAGTTACAACAACGTAAACTAATATTGATAGATACCGCTGGAATGAGTCAGCGTGATGTGCGCTTAGCGGAAAAACTTGCCAGTCTAGTGCATAATAGTCGTGTCAAAATAAAAAGTTATCTGGTATTGTCTGCCACAGCACAGGCAAGGGTAATGCAGGAATCCGTTGCACATTTTAAACGTATTCCATTGTCAGGTTGTATTTTTACCAAACTTGATGAATGCTTAAGCTTAGGTGAAGTTATCAATGTTGCTATCGCCAATGCATTACCGGTCAGTTATTTAACTAACGGCCAGCGTGTACCAGAAGATATCGCCGTTGCAGAGGCAAAAAAATTGGTACAACAAGCAGAAAAATTACGAATTGCACAAAGTAGCACGGCTCATCAGTGGTACAACGACGAGATGCACCGAGCGGATGGAACCTATGCATAGTCATGAAAATACTGACGATCAAGCCAATGGCCTGAGAAGAATGAGTAAGCAGATGGTAAAAGTAATATCAGTTACCGGCGGCAAAGGTGGGGTAGGTAAAACTAACGTTACCCTGAATCTTGCCATGGCTCTTGCCCAACTTGGCAAGAGAGTGCTGGTGCTGGATGCAGACCTTGGCTTGGCTAACTGTGATGTGATGCTAGGGTTGAGAGTTGATAAGAATTTGTCACACGTGCTTTCAGGCGAAGCAGAGCTGGATGACGTTATTATTGATGGTCCTTTCGGTATCAAAATTATTCCCGCCACCTCTGGCTCTCAAAACATGACTGAACTCGCACCAGCAGAACATGCCGGACTGATCCGAGCGTTTAGTGAATTAAAAACACCAGTTGATATATTGCTGGTTGATACCGCTGCGGGTATTTCCGACATGGTATTGAGTTTTTCCAGAGCGTCACAAGATGTGATGGTAGTGGTATGTGATGAACCCTCCTCAATTACTGATGCTTACGCGCTAATGAAAATATTAAGTCGTGATCATGGTGTCGAAAAATTTAAAATTGTTGCCAATATGGTACGTAGCCTTAAAGAAGGGCAAGAATTATTCGCAAAATTAACCCGGGTAACTGATCGCTTTTTGGATGTGAATTTAGAATTAGTTGCTACGATACCTTACGATGAAAATGTACGTAAAGCTGCGCGCAAACAAAAAGCGTTTGTTGATGCGTTTCCAAGATCGCCGGCGAGCATGGCCGTAAAGAGCTTAGCACTTAAAACGGCAAAGTGGCCGTTACCAGCATCAGCGTCAGGTCATCTGGAGTTTTTTTTGGAGCAATTGGTTCAGCCACAAACTGACCGGGGTTTAGTGTGAATAGCAAAATAGCGGCCTATGGCGGTGTTGACCATATGCAGCAGATGGTCGAACGTCATGCCCCTTTGGTAAAGCGAATTGCATATCACCTGATGGCACGTTTGCCCGCTAGCGTATTGGTAGATGATCTTATTCAGTCGGGTATGATTGGCTTGATTGAAGCGGCGAAAAATTTTGATGGTAGTAAAGGTGCCAGTTTTGAAACCTTCGCCGGAATACGAATTCGTGGTGCAATGTTAGATGAAATGCGAAGAGGTGATTGGACCCCGCGCTCAGTCCATCGTAATGCAAGGCTAATAGCAGAAACAATTGCGCAACTTGAATCTATACATGGCAGAGATATAAAAGACAGTGAAGTTGCTGAAAAACTTGATATATCTCTTGATGAGTACCATCATATGTTAAGTGATATCAGTAGCGGTCGAATTATCGGTATTGAAGACCTTGGGGTGTCGGAAGATGTACTGGTAACGTCTGGTGATACAGACAGCGATAATTTGTATGAAAGCCAGGCTAGTGAGGCTTTTCATCAAGATTTAGCAAAAACAATCAGTAGTTTACCAGAACGAGAAGCATTAGTGCTGTCGCTGTATTATAATGACGAACTAAACTTGAAGGAGATCGGGGCTGTACTTAATGTCAGTGAGTCCCGGATCAGTCAAATCCATAGTCAGGCATTGGTCAGATTAAAAGCCAGAATGCAGGATTGGTTGTAACCTATTCTGAGATAACAGTAATATCTCGTCGGAGGGGATTTTGGATAAGAACATGAAAATTCTTGTGGTAGATGATTTTTCAACCATGAGACGCATAATAAAAAATCTGTTACGTGACCTTGGCTTTACCAATGTATCTGAAGCAGACGATGGCAGTACAGCGTTGCCAATGCTGCAAAACAGTGAGTTTGATTTTGTGGTTACAGACTGGAACATGCCAGGTATGCAAGGGATTGATTTGCTTCGTGCAATTCGGGCCGATGCTAAGCTGAAGCATATACCGGTCTTGATGGTAACCGCCGAAGCTAAAAAGGAACAAATTATTGCAGCAGCGCAAGCTGGTGTGAATGGCTATATTGTTAAACCTTTTACTGCCGCCACGTTGCAGGAGAAGCTAGCTAAAGTATTTGAGCGGATCGGCTAACCGTTACTGACAAAGGAGCGTTGCCATGTCCGCAATTACGGCGCCTTTAATTTCATTAGATCAAGCTAGGGAGCTGGTACAGCTCCTTGAGATGGGTGAAAATGACGCGGCTAATGAGCTGGTGCAGCAACTTGCTGTACCTGGTTCATCAGAGCTTTTTGCCGAAGTTGGCAAGCTAACACGTCAATTACATGACTCTCTAAAAAACTTTCAAATCGATCCTTCACTAAACAATTTGCTTGAAGAAGATATTCCCGACGCTAAAAAGCGTTTAAATCATGTTATTGATATGACAGAGCAAGCAGCAAACAGGACGATGGATGCGGTTGAGTCTTGCCTGCCTATTGCTGATCAATTGACTCAGCAACTCGATAAAATTAAGCCTCAGTGGCAAAAATTAATGCATCGTCAAATGCAGCTTGGCGATTTTAAGATGCTATGCGCGACGTTAGATAGTTTTTTCCAGCAAGCTAGCGGTGATTCAACCACTCTTAATGGACTGTTAACTGATGTGTTAATGGCGCAGGATTATCAGGATTTAACCGGCCAAATATTGCGGCGTGTTATTGAATTAGTGCGAGAAGTGGAAGAGAGCCTGATTGGCTTATTAACCGCTTTTGGCCAGTCAAGTATTATGATGCAAGCAGAAGCCAAACCAGCCAGAAATAAACCTAAAGCGCATGAAGCAGAAGGCCCTATTATTGACGCTGCAGAGCGTGAAGATGTGGTTAGCGGTCAGGACGACGTTGATGATTTATTGTCCAGCTTAGGTTTTTAACAGAGGGGTCTTTGCATGAGTTTTGATATGGATGAGGATATACTGCAGGACTTTCTGGTTGAAGCCGGTGAAATCCTGGAGTTGTTGCAAGAGCAGTTGGTTGAGCTGGAAAACAATCCAGATGATGCCAATTTATTGAATGCTATTTTCCGTGGTTTCCATACGGTTAAAGGCGGTGCTGGTTTTCTGTCATTAACCGAATTAGTTGATGCCTGCCACGGTGCTGAAAACGTATTTGATATTTTGCGCACAGGTAAGCGCCGCGTTACACCAGAATTGATGGATGTTATTTTGCAGTCATTAGATAGCATTAACGCCATGTTTGTTGAAGTACAAAATCGTCAACCTCTGACCCCGGCATCTCAAGCCATACTTGACGCTTTGCATCATTACAGTGAGCCTGAGTCTGCTAGTAATCCAGCTCCTGTGGTATCAGCGCCAGTGCAGCAACCACAACCAGTTCCAGAACCTGTTTCGGCTCACGTAGTTGCAGCTCAAAGCGATAATGTCGAGGACATGACAGAAGAAGAGTTCGATCGGATGATGGACGAACTTCACGGTAAAAAAGGTTCGCCTACTACTGCTGCGCCAGCTTCAGTATCCGAAGCAAGTCAGGCTAGTCCCGTAGCTGGCGATGATATTACCGATGATGAATTTGAAGCCATCCTTGATCAGTTGCATGGCAAGGGGGCTTTTATACCTGACTCTGCGCCAGAGCCTGAACCAGCTAAACCAAAACCAGCAACGGAGACAGCTAAAGCTAAGTCGTCAGATGAGATTGATGACGCCGAGTTTGAAGCCTTACTAGATCAATTACACGGTAAAGGTCAGGCGCCTGTCGCAGCCGCAAAATCAACTCCTGCAGAGCCAGCACCAACGCCAGTGGTTGCAGCAAAAGCGGAACCTATTGTTACTAAACCGACAACCGCCGCACCTGCTGCGCCAGTAGCAGATAAAGCTGCGGCAGCACAGCAGGCAGCTCAAGCGGAAACAACCGTCAGAGTTGATACTAAACGTTTAGATCAAATTATGAATATGGTGGGTGAACTTGTACTAGTGCGTAATCGGCTAGTAAGTTTGTCAGGCACAGTACAAAGCGAAGAAATGAGTAAAGCCATTTCTAACTTGGATGTAGTAACTGCGGATATTCAAGGCGCTGTAATGAAAACCCGCATGCAACCCATTAAGAAAGTGTTTGGACGTTTTCCCAGGGTTGTGCGGGATTTAGCGCGCTCGTTGCAAAAAGATATAGAGTTAGTGCTGGAAGGTGAAGAAACCGACCTGGATAAAAATCTGGTAGAAGCACTGGCTGATCCGTTAGTGCATTTAGTGCGCAACTCAGTTGACCACGGTATTGAAATGCCGCAAGTGCGTCAAAATGCTGGTAAAAAACGAACGGGCACTGTTAAGTTGGCTGCCGCCCAAGCGGGTGATCATATCCTGTTAACCATCCACGATGATGGTGCCGGTATGGATCCGGAGAAGCTAAAAGGTATCGCGATAAAACGAGGCATTCTTGATGTTGATGCAGCTGCTCGTATGTCTGATACCGAGGCGTTTAATCTGATTTTTGCACCGGGATTCTCTACTAAAGAGCAAATCTCTGACATCTCTGGCCGTGGTGTGGGCATGGATGTGGTGAAAACCAAGATTAATCAACTTAATGGTACTGTGCATATTCACTCAAAAATGGGTGAGGGTACCTTACTAGAAATTAAAGTTCCGCTGACATTGGCCATACTACCTACTCTAATGGTCGTAGTTGGCAAGCAGACATTTGCTTTGCCGTTAGCCGGGGTGAGCGAAATATTCCATTTGGATTTAAATAAAACAAATGTGGTTGACGGCCAGTTAACTATTGTTGTGCGCAACAAAGCCATACCCTTGTTCTTCCTCGAGCACTGGTTGGTCAAAGGATCAGATAAAAAGCGTCGGCGCGAGCAGGGGCATGTAGTTATTGTACAAATTGGTACACAGCAAGTCGGTTTCGTGGTTGACTCCTTAATTGGTCAGGAAGAAGTGGTAATAAAACCATTAGATGCGCTTCTGCAAGGTACACCGGGTATGGCGGGGGCAACCATCACCTCAGATGGTGGTATTGCGTTGATCCTTGATGTACCAAACCTGCTGAAACACTATGCGAAGAAATCAAAGATTAAGTTTGATCGCTTTAATAAGATGAAAGCCTAAAGAGAGTAACGTATGGCCATTAAGGTATTAGTGGTAGACGATTCAAGTTTTTTTCGCCGTCGCCTAACCGAAATTCTGGCAAAAGATGGCGATATTGAGATCATCGATACTGCCGTAAATGGCCGAGAAGCTGTGGATAAAGCCAGGGCACTTAAGCCTGACGTAATTACCATGGATGTTGAGATGCCAGTGCTTGATGGCATCTCTGCTGTACGCGAAATAATGCAACAGCAGCGTATTCCTATTTTGATGTTTTCATCATTAACCCACGAAGGTGCTAAAGCAACGTTTGAAGCACTGGAAGCTGGAGCGGTAGATTTTCTGCCGAAAAAGTTTGAAGATATTGCCCGTGATAAAGACGAAGCCGGCCAGTTGCTCAGAGACAGGGTAAAAGCGGTTGCACGTAAGCGGCAGCTTGGCCGAGCCACCTTTAGTAGTTCAATACCAACACGCTCTGATACACCAGCTTCTCCGCGTTTAAGTGAACGGCCTTCACTGACACGTAACAGCTTTGAGCGCCCCAAGCTTAGTGACCGGGTTACAATTCCACCTACGAGAATACAAGCCAGCGGTAAACAATATAAGTTAGTTGCAATAGGAACCTCTACCGGTGGGCCAGTAGCATTGCAGCGAATTATTACGGCACTACCGGCTGATTTTCCATTGCCTATCGTGTTGATCCAGCATATGCCTGCAGCCTTTACTGGCGCCTTTGCGCAGCGTTTAAACTCATTGTCTAAAATTGAAGTGCGCGAAGCAACAGACAATGAGGTATTGCGTCCCGGAGTCGCATATTTAGCGCCGGGTGGTAAACAAATGCTTATTGATGGCAACGAGCGAGATGCCCGATTGCGGATAAAAGAAGATGATTCACCTCGCATTACGTTTAAACCCAGTGTCGATATTACTTTTGCTACTGCAGCAAAGGTGTTTAGTGACAAAGTATTAGCCATTGTATTAACCGGCATGGGCGCAGATGGCCGGGAAGGCGCACGTTTGCTCAAGCAACTTGGAGCGCGCATTTGGGCTCAGGATGAAGCCAGTTGTGTTGTTTATGGTATGCCTCAGGCGATAGCAGCGGCAGGCTTAATGGATCAAGAAGTTAGCTTAAATGATGTCGCATCGCGGCTAATTGCGGAAATTATGCATGGATAAGTTGGCAATAGGTGGTTTTCTATTAGCTGTTTTGGCCGTTGCTGGTGGCTTTGTTATTGAAGGTGGTAACTTAACAACCTTGCTGCATTTCCCTGCGTTCTTAATTGTGTTTGGCGGTACCATTGGCGCCGTTATGTTACAGACACCAGTGAATCAGTTTGTGTTAGGCATAAAGATGTTGCCTTGGGTTGTAAAGCCAAATTTGTTGCCATTAGAGCATACTGCTGAACGTATCGTGCATTGGGGAACTGCAGCACGAGGCAGCGGCTTTTTAGCGTTGGAGAATGATGCACTGTCCGAGCAAGATACTTTTTTGCATCGGGGTCTTAACTTGTTAGTTGACGGCGTTGAGCCTAAAACATTGCAAGATACGCTAGATGCGGAATTAACACTCGAACGTGAACGCTACCTGCGCGGTGCACGCATTTTTGACGCTATGGGGGGCTACAGCCCAACCATTGGTATTGTCGGCGCCGTGTTAGGATTAATTCAAGCGATGACAAATATTTCCGAGCCACAACTGCTAGGGCTTGGTATCGCAACCGCGTTTGTTGCGACTATTTATGGTGTTGGTTTTGCCAACCTTTTATTTATTCCTATTGGCAACAAATTAAAAAGTTTGGTGCATCAACGTACTTTGTATCACGAGTTAATTATCGAAGGTCTGGTTTCTATTGCGCATGGTGAAAATCCACGCAATATCGAGCGTAAGCTGGCCGCTTACCATCCAGGGTAACGTTTATGTACCGGCACAAACAAAAGCATAAGTATGTAGAACAAGAGCAGTTAGACCGCTGGTTAGTGTCATATGCCGATTATATGACACTGATGTTTGCTCTGTTTGTGGTGTTATATGCTATGTCGATTGTAAAAGAAGAAGAGTACGATGTGCTGGCAAACAGCCTCACTCAAATGTTTGAGAAACCTCAGCCCTCAAGTTCAAGTCAACCCGCGCAATCATTGCTGCCTGAACCCGTCGTGCAAAAAGAAATAGCGCTTTATGGTGCGTCGGTAGTGCCGGCTGATATTCACCAGTTGTCTGATGTTGCTAAACGCAAGTTAGGTAGCCCACTGCACTCGGTTGAGGAGCAGCTTACCCAAGCTTTAGCTTCATTGCTGGAACAAGGCGTTGCGAAACTCCAACAAGATGAAAACTGGTTAATCATTGAGCTTAGCAGTGCGCTATTATTCGCCAGTGGCAGTGCGACCACGACACAATCTGCACAGATTGTGCTTAATGAAATTGCGACAGTTATCAATCCAATTGAGAATTTTATTCGCGTTCGCGGCTATACTGATGATCAACCCATTAATAATGAGTTGTTTGCATCAAACTGGGAGTTATCTGTAGCAAGGGCCACATCTGTATTAAGAGTGCTTGAGCGTTCTGGCACTGCATCAGAACGTTTGGCAATAGAAGGGTATGGACAGTATTATCCATTTAATCCAAATGATAGCGTGCAAGGGCGTGCTGCAAATAGAAAAGTTGTGATTGCGATTTCGCGTTATGGTTATCAAGCCAGCAGTACTGAAGAGACAGATGAAACGGCAGCAAGAGCCGTTGAAGCAGATACCTTGCAGCGTCAGTTAGAACAAGTTTCACAGCAAGATGGTAGTATTAAAGTTATTACGTTGCCAGGTGGTGGTATACGTGTCACGACACGTGACGAAAGCCCCGATGTCGAGCCTCCAGAACAACAGGAACCATGAAGTGGTTATTTGGACAGTTGCAAATCAGAAAGGTGGTGTAGGTAAAACCACGACTACCGTCACTTTAGGCGGTCTACTCGCAAAGCGTGGTTTTAAAGTGTTGCTGGTAGATACCGATCCGCACGCGTCACTTACTTACTATTTTGGTATTGATGCAGAAGAACTGGAAGTCAGTGTTTACGATATTTTTATTCGCGGAAAAGATATTACCAGTGAAGAGATTCTGCAGTCATTATGCCCAAGTGGAGTCGACAATTTAGATATTTTGCCTTCCTCAATGGCGCTGGCAACACTGGATCGTTCCTTAGGTGCTAAAGGCGGAATGGGCCTGATGCTCAAAAAAGCGCTGCATAAAATTCGCCAAGATTATGATTATGTGTTGATCGACTGTCCTCCGGTAATGGGGGTTTTAATGGTAAATGCTATCGCTGCGTGTAACCGGATCCTTATCCCCGTGCAAACGGAGTTTTTGGCATTAAAAGGTCTGGAACGAATGATTGCAACGATGGCCTTAATGCGCACTTCAGAGGAAAAAGACTACGCCTACACTATTATTCCTACTATGTATGACAAAAGAACTAAAGCATCACTTGAAGCTTATAAAGAATTAAAATTGAAGTACGAAGATAAAGTGTGGTCTGCTGTCATTCCGATAGACACCAAATTTCGTGATGCCAGTTTAGCCCAGACGCCGCCCAGCGAGTTTGCTTCTGCGTCACGAGGCGTATTTGCATACAACACGCTATTGACGTTTTTATTGCAATTGGCGCCGGAGTAAGGCATGAGTAATTTAATTGCCAGTCAAAAGGTAATGAAGCATTATTTGTCGGCGTTATTGACCGAAGACGCTGAAGCAGACGCAGTGGTGCAGGAAGAGCAAAAAAAGCAGCAGCTTAATGCACTTTTAGCACAGGCTGTTGTTAGCGCGCCTGAGGAAAAAAAGGTTGAAGTTAAACCGCCGGTTGTATTGCCAACGGCAGTAGCCACAGAGACAGATGCGCTTGCGACATTAAAAGCGAAGTTTGCTGCAGCTGAACAGTCACAACACTTACAACAACGGGATGTACCGGTTGCTGAGCGCCTTACTTTAGCGCCGCCCAATGAAACACCTAAGCCAAGTATTGCGGCAGTTTCTCCGGTAGAGAAAGACTATCGTCAGGGCAAATTTCAGGCATTGTTCTTTGATGTTGCCGGCCTTAAAGTTGCGGTACCGCTTAAAGAACTCGGCGGTATTCATCAAATTGCGAAAATAAACAGCCTGATTGGTAAACCAGATTGGTTTAAAGGCGTTATGTTGTATCGCGAGCAGAAAATTAATATTGTCGATACCGCGCGCTGGGTTATGCCAGAAAAATATGACGAAGATTTCCAGCAAAAGCTAAACTATCAATATGTTATTATGCTTGGTAATAGCAATTGGGGATTGTGCTGCGAAACGCTAGTTAATACTTTCGTGCTTGAGCAAGATGATGTTAAATGGCGTGAAGCTGAAGGTAAACGTCCTTGGATGGCGGGTCTGATTAAAAAACATATGTGTGTTTTACTCGACGTTGACGCTATGATTGATTTATTAAACCGTGGTCTGGATATCAGTGCCTAACGGGTAAGGTATTACTACAGGAGTTATGCATGAGTGATTTAACCAAACAATCTGCCAAAAAGAATGCGGCTGCTGATATTGTTTTACAGTGGGTTACCTTCAAACTACAAGAGGAAACTTACGGTATTAATGTAATGCAAGTGCAAGAAGTATTGCGTTATACCGAAATTGCACCTGTGCCGGGCTCTCCGGATTATGTGTTGGGTATTATTAACCTGCGCGGTAACGTTGTTACTGTTATTGATACTCGCTCGCGGTTTGGCTTAGAGCCTGCCGAAGTCACTGATAATAGCCGTATCGTTATTATTGAAGCTGAAAAGCAGGTTATTGGCATTTTGGTCGATAGTGTTGCAGAAGTGGTGTATTTGAAGTCGTCAGAAATTGATACAGCACCAAATGTAGGCACCGATGAAAGTGCACGATTTATCCAAGGCGTGTCAAACCGTGAAGGTGAGTTACTCATTTTAGTTGACTTGAATAAACTGCTCAGTGACGAAGAGTGGGACGAGATAACCTCGATTTAGGAATGGCTATGTGGCTTAGTGTAGTAATACAAACGGCACTATTATTGGTATTGGCTTTTTTTACCTTTTTATGGTGTCGTCGTTATCAGCAAAGCGTCACTAAGCAGTTAAATGAGCTGGAAAAAAGGCTGGAGTATAGCGCTCAGCAGCAACAGCAAAGCCAGCTTGATGTGGAAGAATTAAGAGCCGGTATTATTGGTGTAGGACAACGTGTATTGCAACTTGATGCTGCGTTGACTGAGTTGAATGACCAACTTAACGTTGATATGCAGGCGTTAGCAGACAAGCAACAGGCTTTGCAACTTACTGACCCTGAGTCAAAAATATACAGTAGAGCAATGAAAATGGTGAAATTAGGCGCGGACCTGGATGAGATCATACGTGAATGTGAGCTGCCGCGTGCTGAAGCTGAGTTGCTATTTAATCTGCATCAACAAAATAAACAGTTTTAAGATTTAAGATCAATACGCTGATGTATGTTGTGCCAGTTCTCCGGAAATTTCCCCTGTAATACATACGAAAATGCAATAAGCTCCGCGATTACAATATAAAGCTCAGGAGGAATTTGGTCTCCTAGTTGCAGCTGGCTGAGTAACTGACTCAGTTGGTCATCTTGATGCACTAACACACCGTGTTCACGTGCTACAGCAATAATGTCGTCGGCTAAATCACCATGGCCTTTTGCTGTTATGGTTGGGGCATGCTTGCCCTCATACTGTAGCGCTGTTGCCGTTCTGTTTTTTTTATCTTCCGTCATGACAATGTCCTATACTTTAACCGCGAGTAAGCTATTTGCCCGTGGTAATAGACTATCTGGAATTTTGCCCAGGGTGCAATCGGCAGCACTAATGACAAGGCCTTGCATATTACAGCGATCCGTTAAAATGGGCAGAAATTTATCGGCCAAGAATTTTGCCTGCGGTTGCTCAGTATAAAGTTGCAGTTGAAGCTGTTGTTGTTGCAGTTTAGCGACGACCAGCAATGGGCCGAGTTGCTGCAAATCAAAGCGCATGGTCAGTTGCCATTGTGTTTGTTTTTCACCTGTCTGTTTACCGTCGGCTTCACGTTGTTCAAGCTGCAGCTGGCTATAGACTGATTGATCCCCTTGCTGCATCGGCAGTTGCAGCAAGATATGTTGTTGATTTGTCGCACTGTCCAGTGTCGCAAGCTGGCTTTGCTGCAGTGTGCTGCTGTGGCTTGCTAATTGACGCAGTAATCCGCTAGTTTGTGCCGGTTCTAACGTGCTGATTAATTGTGCCAGCTTTTGGTTAGCTGGCTGCGAAGCTGCAGGCTGTGGTTTTTGTAATAATTGCCCTAAAAGCAACTGTATAGCAATAGCTAAGGTTCCTCCGCTGGTTTGTATGTTGGCATTGCTTTGCAGCGGTTGAAACTGCAGTAAGCTCTGGAGTTGCGCCAGCAGCTGGGGTGGGGGGATCATTTTTTTTCCATCTAACTGGCTTAGTTTAACCTGCTGCAATATTTGTTGTGCAGCTTGCGGTAGCTCGGGTAATACGCTGAGCGGATCCGTTTGTCTGGGGAGCATGGGCAATAAGTGTCGCCAAGCGTATTGTACCAATTGTTGTGAAATGTCATTACTCATGACTTGTTGTGCTATTTGTGTGACGCTAGCCCCTGGAGCCAGACTGACAAATTGCAACGGCCGGTTAGCATCTTGTGGTATCACTGGCAGCTGTAATGCGGTTTTTAGCGGCACAAGCTGTAATTGATAGCTATTACCTTGCTGTTGAAGCTGCAATTGCACAGGCGCTGAACTAACAGATTGCAACTGCGATAGTTGGCTTGGCGTCAGGTTGATTTTCAATGATGTTGCATTAGGTTGAAGTGTACTTAGGTGTCGTAAACTTAACGACTCGTCAGAGACTTGTGGTTTGGGTTGCAACGGTAATACTATGTTTTTATCTTGGGCAACCAGCTGCAATGTCACCGTTGCTGATGACTGAGCTGATTTATCATCTGCTATTGTTGCAATTCTCGCAGGCGAGCGCAATTGCAACTGATTAAACCATTTAACCAACTGCTGAAGTAAGACCGCTTGCTGCGCTTTGTCAATAACGGTACCGGTGAATGGTTGGCCTTGTATTGCCGGCAACACAATATCTGCCGTTATCTTCTGGTTATTGCTGTGAAGTTGTAGTTGCACATTCAGGCTATCACTTAATCTACCCGCAGATAACAGCTTGGCAACTGATGTTGAAGACAAAGCTAAAGGCGCTAAGCCGGGTAACTGAATCAGTTTACCCGTAACGGGCGTTTGTATTTTTGCTGAGACTAAGGTGCTGCTGGCATCTTTGCTTTCAGTTTGCACCGTACCGGCATTAACCTGATTATTATAAACCGCCACTAACAGCTGGCGCAGCTGTGCGGCGGGTAAAGGCAAGGTAATTGCTGTGGTGGCTTGTTGCACGTTAAGTAAAATACGCCCGTCTGATTGAGGCTGAAACTGAACCTGTACTGCTAAAGCGGGTTGTTGATTGCTGAGCTGTGAGCGGTTGACTATTTGTAATTGCTGAGGGGAAAGTAAACTTAGCTGAGACGGCTGCAGTGCACTTAGCTGCTGTGCTGATAACGCACTTAGTTGGCTAGATGATAGCGTACTTAATTGACTAGCAGTCAAAGTGGTTAACTGTTGCGGTAATAGGGTGCTTAGCTGTCGTTGTGTTAATGCGGCTATCTGATTGTTGCTCAGTTGCTGGAGTGAGGCGCTGTTTGTCACTTGCTGAAAAGTGTTAACCGGATTTAGCGAGAAATTGTCACTGTTTAACGTTGTTTTAGTGGTCTGTGACAGAAGATTGCCAGCGTTAACGTTTTGCATCAACTTTTGCAAGGCATCATTTGCTGACATGGGTAAGCTAATGTGCAACGCACCTTGTGGCGAGGGTAATTGCAGACGGAATTGTCCTTGGCTCAGTTGCTGGATTTGGCCTTGATATATTTGTGCCACAATCAGTTTTAACGCGGCAGTGTCAGGCTTACCCGACCCCGTCAGCTGCAATAGTGTATCCAGATTAATCATGGTTCATATTCTTACCCAATTTCCATTGCTCTTGCGTGTCACTGCATTCGTATTATGGCGTCAATATGCTAATATGCGCCCAATTTTTATCATCGTCGATAGCCAGAGCGTAGTGATTACACCACAACCTTTTCCTGTTAACCCCGGTCAGTTAATACTGCAGGGTACTGCCTTAAGCTGCATACGCCAAGACCGTGTGTTGTTTGAACAGCTTAATGTCAGTGTGCAAGCTGGTGAGCTAGTGCAGATAGCCGGTAAAAATGGCGCTGGCAAAAGCTCTTTGCTGCGCATTCTTGCGGGTTTAGCTCAACCAGATGATGGGCAACTAGGTTATCAACAGCATAGTTTGTCAGACGTCGCAGCTGAGTATGCCGCTAATTTATGTTATATCGGCCATCAAAGCGGAATTCATGAGCAATTAACGGCGCTTGAAAATATTAGTTTTTGGCGGGCAGCCTCTGAGGTGGATCAAGCTGACGATTTTGCTTTGCTGGCCAAGTTAGGTTTGGCAGGGTTAGAAGATATACCTTGCCGTATGTTATCTGCGGGCCAGCAAAGGCGAGTATCCTTAGCTCGTTTATGGTTTACACGGCGCCAGCTGTGGATTTTGGATGAACCTTTTACCGCGTTAGATCAATCAGCTATTAACATGCTGCAACAACATTTTGTTGAACATTTACAGCAGGGTGGCGCCATCGTTATTACTACACATCAGGCGTTGAGTGTGTCTTTTCCCCACCAAACTACACTGGAGCTGGCATACCGATGGTAGTCTTAGTTAGCTTTATTCAGCGTGAGCTTAGGCTGTTGGCAAGGCAGAAAGCCGACTGGCTAAATCCACTGCTGTTCTTTGTTATTGTATTAAGCTTATTTCCGCTGGGTGTTGGGCCAGAAGCCAATTTATTACGTATTATGGCGCCAGGTATTGTGTGGATTGCAGCATTGCTTAGCGTGTTGTTGGCAGCTGAACGTTTATTTAAAGATGATTATCGTAATGGTGTTATTGAGCAGCTGGTTGCAGCCCGTCAGCCTCTGCTAAGTTTCGTGCTGGCCAAATTACTGACCAATTGGTTAAGTACAGGGTTGCCATTGGTGCTGTTATCACCCGTCGTTGCCCTGTTATTAAATATTGAGACGGCAGGTTTTGTCGCAATGTTACTGACATTATTACTTGGCACGCCTTTGCTTAGTTTACTCAGCGTAATGGGGGCTGCGTTAACGGTATCCGCCGATAAGGGCGGTATTTTGCTAGCACTGTTAATTTTACCGCTGTATATTCCGCTGTTAATTTTTGCCAGTGCGGCAATGGAGGCGGCAGCAATGAATATGCCGTATCATGGTCAGCTAGCGATTATGCTAGCTATGTTGTTGTTTGCGATGGCACTGATCCCCATGGCGGTGATCAGTGCTTTAAAACTGAATGTGAGCTGATATGTTTAAGTGGTTGCATCCTTTTGCCAAGCCTGAAACCGTATATCATCTGTGCGGTCGTTTTTATCCCTGGTTAATATCAGCAGGCATACTGTTGTTATTGTTAGGAAATATCTGGGGCTTAGCGTTCACACCGCCCGATTATCAGCAGGGCGACAGCTATCGTATTATCCACATTCACGTACCTTCAGCCATTATGTCAATGGGAACCTATTCCGCTATGGCTATCGCGGCCTTTATTGCGTTAGTCTGGCAAGTAAAAGTGGCGCAGTGGTCAGTTTTAGCTATTGCCCCTGTGGGCGCAATTTATACTGCTATTGCACTTATTACCGGCATGGCTTGGGGTAAGCCCATGTGGGGTACCTGGTGGGTGTGGGATGCCCGTCTAACGTCAGAGCTTATTTTATTGTTTTTGTACCTTGGTGTTATTGCATTAAGTGGCGCTTTCACTGACCGGCAAACGGGTGCTAAAGCCGCCTCTTTGCTTGCAATCGTAGGTGTTATTAATCTACCGGTGATACATTTTTCCGTTGAATGGTGGAACACTTTGCATCAGGGCGCGTCTATAACGAAGTTCGCTAAGCCATCGATTGACCCAAGTATGTTATGGCCATTACTTATTAGCATACTGGCGTTTAAGGTGATTATGCTGGCATTGGTGTGTTTACGTTTGCGCACCGCTATTTTGTTAAACGAGCAGCACCGACCTTGGGTAAAAGCTATGGCAAAGGGGCAATAGATGTATTTTCAATCACTAGCCGATTTTTGGCATATGGGAGGCTATGGCCTTTTTGTCTGGTTATCTTTCGCTAGCACCTATGCGTTGCTGGCAGCATTAATCGGCTATAGCCATTATCAACAGGCACAATTTAAGCAGCATCTGAAAAACAGGCTGGCAAGAGAGCAGCGCGTTAAACAGCATCAGGAGCAAACACAATAATGCATCCAAGACGTCAAAAACGCCTCATCGCAGTCGTTCTGGTTATTAGCCTGTTAGCGAGTGCTATCGGTGCCATGTTATATGCACTGCAACAAAATATTGATTTGTTTTATACGCCGTCACAATTGGTTGATGGGTTGGGAAAAGATAAGATTAAACCCCAGGTTGGCCAACGCCTGCGTATTGGCGGAATGGTTGTTAATGGCTCGGTAACACGTGATCCAGACTCGTTAAAGGTGAGTTTCGACTTGGTTGATACCGGACCTATCGTTCGTGTGACTTACGAAGGGATACTGCCAGACTTGTTTCGTGAAGGCCAGGGTATCGTCGCACAAGGTGTGTTGATTGACGACACCACTATTGCTGCCAGTGAAGTGTTAGCGAAACACGATGAAGAATATATGCCACCAGAAGTTGCTGAAGCATTGAAAGGTATTAAGCATGTGCCACCATCGCAGCAAGGGGCAGCTAATGCAACATCGACAGAAGGACGTTACTAGATGATCGTTGAAGCAGGTCAGCTGGCTCTTACCTTTGCCTTTGCACTGTCCTTATTGTTATCTACTGTACCATTGTATGGCAGTTTTACCGCTAATCAACGTCTGTTGCTGTTAGCGAAACCATTAGCTTTTGGCTTGTTTATCTTTAGTGCTGTGGCAATGGCCGCATTGATATACGCCTTTTGCACAAGCGACTTTACCGTCATTAATGTTGCGCAAAACTCCAGTTCAACCTTACCCTGGTATTATCAAATCACCGCTAGTTTTGGTTCTCATGAAGGTTCAATGTTGCTGTGGGTGTTAATGCTATGCGGCTGGACGGCACTGGTAGCACAATTTTCTAAGGCGCTCCCCTTGTTACTACAAGGCCGGATCCTGGGGATTTTGGGACTCATTAGCGCCGGCTTTATTGCCTTCTCATTATTTATGTCTAACCCTTTTGCCCGCAGTTTGCCGTTTTATCCGGTGGAAGGGCGTGACTTAAATCCGCTGCTGCAAGATTTTGGCATGATAATGCATCCACCTACATTGTACATGGGCTATGTGGGTTTTGCAGTCGCATTTGCCTTTGCTATTGCTGCGTTAATGGGCGGGCGTTTTGATAGCGTCTGGGCGCGTTGGGTAAGGCCTTGGGCGCTGGCTGCATGGTTGTTTTTAACCCTCGGTATTATGCTTGGCAGTTGGTGGGCATACAACGAACTGGGGTGGGGCGGATGGTGGTTCTGGGATCCAGTTGAAAATGCGTCTTTTATGCCTTGGCTTGCCGGTACAGCGCTAATACATAGTCTGGCAGTGACTGAAAAGCGTGGTACCTTTAAAAGCTGGACAGTGCTGTTGGCATTGTCCGCTTTTGCACTAAGTTTAGTTGGCGCGTTCTTAGTGCGCTCCGGTGTGCTGGTGTCGGTGCATTCTTTTGCCACCGATCCGGGGCGCGGTCTATATTTGTTGGCGTTTTTATTAGTGGTAATTGGTGGCTCATTGCTGCTTTACGGTAGCAGAATGAACTCGGTGCGAAGTCAGGCGCGGTACCAGCTGTTTTCTCGTGAAATGCTGCTGTGGGGCAATAATATCTTTTTGCTGACTGCCTGCTTGATTGTATTTTTGGGCACCTTATTCCCGTTATTTCATAAAGAACTTGGTTTAGGTTCAATTTCCATAGGTGAACCTTTCTTTAATCAGATGTTTTATTACCTTACCATTCCTTTTGCTTTGCTGTTGGGGCTAGGGCCTTGGGTGCGATGGAAGCAACAGCAGGTTATGCCGTTAATCCGGCCTTTAGCAATGGTTGCCGTAGCAGCACTTATTGTCTCACTTGGCGTGTTGGCCAGCATGCAAAGTGTGCAAGCAAACCTTGCTTTATTAGGCATGTTATTAGGCGCCTGGGTTGGTATCTCAGCGCTTGCTGAGGTTATGTTGAGGCTGCGCCAGTTTGGTTCAATTAGTAAAGGTATCACTAAGTTAAATGCCAGCCACTACGGTATGACATTAGCGCACATCGGTTTTGCAGTATTGGTTATCGGTGTGGCAATGACTAAAACCTATACTACTGAGCGTGATGTCAGAATGCAGCAAGGTGATGTGGCAACGGTTGCTGGTTACGAATTTACACTTACCGAAGTATACGAGCTTAACGGCCCTAATTATGGTGGCCAGGCGGCAGAGCTTGATGTGCGTAAAGATGGCCAATTTGTTACACATTTACACGCAGAAAAACGTTTTTACCGTATTCAACGGACGATAATGACCGAGTCAGCGGTGCATGCCAGACTGAGCAGGGACCTTTATGTTTCTTTAGGCGAAGAGCTACCTGGTGATGCCTGGGCACTGCGCATCCATGTTAAGTCCTTTGTTCGTTGGATTTGGTTAGGTGGCGTTTTGATGGCATTAGGCGCGTTGCTGGCGCTGTGTGATAAACGCTACCGCCGTAAACAGACTCAACGCGAGCCTGGAGCTGAGCATGCGTAAAGTACTGTATTATTTGCCTCTGTTCGCTTTTCTGGCGCTGGCGCTGTTTTTACTTAGCGGTTTGTTTTCAGATCCCCGTGAGCGTGACTCTGCCAGCCTGAATAAAGCCCTGCCAGAGTTTGCCCTGGCCGATGTTATGCAGCCAGATAAAATCTGGACGCCGTCTGAGTTGAAAGGTGAAACCTATTTGCTGAATGTGTGGGGCACCTGGTGTCCAACCTGCAATGCCGAACTGGGTTATCTTACTGAGTTACGCCAACAGGGCGTTAAAATTGTCGGGCTGTACTATGAATTACCACGCGATCCGGCATTTGACGCACCATTTAACCTTGCCGAATTACAAAAAGACGTACAGCAAAAATTGCAGCAACAAGGTGATCCCTACCAGTTCAATATGTTGGATATTGACCGCAGTCTGTCACTTGATTTAGGCGTTAGCGGTGCACCGGAAACCTTTATTGTTGATGCTGATGGCATAATCCGCGCGCATCATATTGGTGACATTAATCCATTGGTATGGCGCAGCAAATTGGCACCGATTTACCAAGAGTGGAGGAAACCATGAGCCGTTTAGCTTGTTTACTCATACTCCTGTTTAGTGTAAATGCGCTGTGTCAGGAAGTGTTGTCGTTTGACACTGATGCTCAGCGCCAATTGTATCAAGACCTCACAGCAGAGCTACGTTGCCCGCAGTGTCAGAATCAGAATATTGCCGACTCTAATGCTGTCGTCGCGGTTGATATGCGGCAAAAAACCTACCAGCTTATTCGCGAAGGGCAAGACCGCCAGCAGGTTGTCGATTATATGATTAATCGCTATGGTGATTTTGTGCATTATTTGCCACCAGTCAATCGGTATACCTTATGGTTATGGTTGTTACCATTACTTATGTTACTCGCGCTGTTTGCAACGGGAGTTTATCGTCGTTCGCGGCAAACTTCTGCATTAGAGACCCCGGAAGTTAACACCTCAGCAGTTGAATTAGATCAGCTAATTGCACGTTATCGGAGTAAAAAACCATGATCTGGCCTTTGGTTATCGCCAGCTTTACCATGCTGTTGTTGACGGCGCTGTGTTTATTTTGGCCACGTCGTGCCACAGAGCTACCACAGCAAACCCCGGCACAGCTATTCGAAGAACGGTTGCAGTTACTGGCATTAGCGCGAGATAGCGGCGAGCTTGCCGAACAAGATTTTGACAGTGCTGCACAAGAGCTTAAAAGTCAGTTTCTGCAGCAGCAAAGTGTATCGTTAACGCAAAATCAGCGTTTTGGCCGCCTGCCGCTTGTCTTACTATTGGTTGTTGCTGTTATTGTCGGTGGTGTTTACAGTGTCAATGGCCATTATCGTCAATTGCAAGATTGGCAGCTGGCACAGCAAAATTTGCAGGCCTATGGCGAGCGAGCACTACTAAACCAAGGTGAGCCGTTATCAGAGCAAGAAATAGATTGGTTTGCGCTTGCGCTGCGTACCAAGCTTGCTAACGAAGGTGATGATGCTATCGCCTGGATGCTACTCGGCCGTATTCGTATGTCGCAAGGAGCAATAGAGCAGGCGATAGACGCATTTGAACGTGCATTGCAGCTTACTCCAGAGCGTACGCCGTTACTATTAAGTTATGCACAGGCCCTTATTTTACAAGCTGACGATAATCGGCTGGCATTAGCCGGACGTGCTGTTGCCAGAGTATTGAGCAAAGAGCCGCAAAACAATGATGCCTTGTCGTTAATGGCGCTTATTGCCTACGAAAAAGGGGATATGGAACAAGCTAAGTCAGCCTGGCAGCTACTACTTGGGCAATTACCATCTACTGATCCGCGTTATGCAGCAGTACAGCAGCGATTAGCTGAAATGGGTGTTGAGGTGCCAGCCGACGGTCGGCAAATTACCGTGCAGTTGTTTGTCGACCCTGCGCTTAAGCAAGCTAACCCAAATGCCAGCCTTTTTTTGTTTGCCAGAGCAATTGGTGGTGCACCACTGCCATTGGCAGTGCAGCGCATCCCCTTGCCTGAGGGCGAATTAACCTTGGTATTAACTGAGCAGATGGCGATGCAAAGTGGCTGGAGCCTGGCCAATGCTGACAGCGTTGAGGTTGTGGCGCGGATGTCACAATCCGGTACCGTAGAGCAGCGCCCGGGCGACATTCAAACCGTATCGGAAGCCTTAAGCTTTACTGAACCCGCCTTAACAATTTCTCTTAGTCTGGAGCCATGATATGCCGTTTTCGTTGTCTAAATATGGCCTGATTGGCGCGGCCCTAGTGCTGTGCGGTTGCGCCAGTAAACCTGCTGATACCGTGCAAGCGGAAGCCGATAATATGAGCGCACATTATGCTGACAGTCGCGATCCGCTTGAAAATATTAACCGGCCGTTGTGGGATTTTAACTATGATATTTTGGATCAATATCTATTGCGACCAGCAACGGTAGGTTACATGACAGTGGTACCCAAACCCGCTCGAAAAGGTTTGGTAAACGCCGCTAATAATCTGAATGAACCCGCCAGTTTTTTAAACAGTACTTTGCAGGCAAAACCTAATAGTGCAGCAATTAGTGCGGGTCGTTTTCTGGTAAACAGCACGCTTGGCATATTTGGCTTGTTTGATGTAGCCACTAAAATTGGTTTAGCTGAGAAAAGTGAAGACTTTAGCCAAACACTTGCAGTGTGGGGCGTTGGTGATGGTGCTTTTTTAATGATCCCAGCGCTTGGGCCTTCGACTGTTCGCGATACCACGGGCACAGTGGTTGATAGTTTGTATTTCCCGCTGGCGTTACTCAACACTCCGCTAAGTTTGACTCGCGCCGCGATAGGGGCACTGGACGCACGGGAGCAGCTTATGTCAATGGAAAGCTTGTTAGAGGAATCACTGGATCCTTATGCTTTTATTAAAGAGTCTTATTTTCAGCGCCAGCAGTTTAAAATATACGACGGTAATCCACCACAGCCGCCTGAGCCTGAGATTGACGAAGCAGCGTTTGACGATTTGCTGGATGATCTAGAGTAACAAAACCGGGTAAAACCCGGTTTAGCGTTTAAAACCAATACGAAAACCACCCCAGTGCCTGCCATTAACAAAAATAGGCACTGATAAGTCGTGTAAAATCTCTCCGGTATCACGTTTGTATGTCTGTAAAAGCATGGATTCGGTATGACGACCGCAACGGCTGCCGGTGCGGTCGTTAAAAATGCGTTTAGTCCGATTTTGTAATAAATCTTTGTCATAGTTACCGCTAAGTGGCAGGCTGAATTTTTCATTATGAGTCGGGAAATAGCCTTTTCGGTCAACGGCGCCAGCATAAAGAATATTAGTTTGCCGGGTTAGAATAGGCTCTTGAATCGTTGGGAAGTGTCTGTCGGTAAAGTCATCATAGGCGGTGTGATATTTTGCCGGATTACTGCCAGTAATTAATTGATACTTTTCTGCGAATAAAGACTCTGCATTTAACTGACCGTTTGAAATAGCTTGGGAGAAGAGTGCGCCAATCGCCTGTGCAGCGTGTTGTGCTTCTGACAATATCGGGCTAAAAAAGGTGTGCTCACTTAACGTATTCAGTTCGCGATAGATACTTTCAGTTTCTTCAGATAGCTCAATAGCCTGTTGAGCTACAGATTGGCCTTTCTCACCTATGCTCTGTAGTGAGTGACTAATACTCGTCACTGACTGTGTCAGTTCTTTACTGGTGTGCTGTAAGTCAGCGCTAACTTGTTCAATATTAACCAAATCAATTGATGATGCGCTAATTTGGCTATTAATATCGGTAACACCAATAGCAACCTGCTGTAGTTCTTGTTGTACCTGGTCGCCAGCCTGTTGAAGCTGGGTCATTTGTTTTGCTGTTTGTTGGCTTTGTTCTCGAATATCAGACAGCATGGCGGCAATGTCATTTGTTGCTCTGGCCGTTTTACCTGCCAGTGCTCTTACTTCGTCAGCCACCACGGCAAAGCCGCGGCCTTGTTCACCAGCACGTGCAGCTTCTATTGCTGCATTTAACGCAAGTAAATTGGTTTGCTCTGCAACGTTATTAATAACCTCTGTAATCCGCTGAATGTTGTCACTGCTGCTGCGCAATTTCTCCAGTTGAACGGCGGAATTACTAACGGCACTAACCAAAGCAGCAATATTGGTTACGCTTCTTTGTAATAGTTTATCGGCTTGTTGTGATGCACAAGCTGTGCTTTGTAAATTATTGCCAATACTTTGCAGTGCGTTGTTAAGTCCGCTGCCGGCATTAGCGAGTTTTTCACTAACGCCGGCAATATTTCTACTGTCCTCACTACTTAGCTTAATCTCTTTAATCAAGCTATCGATAAAAAACGATACCTCCGCGGCGCCAATGGCCATAGTCGATGTGGCTTGGGTAATATTGTCAGCGGTTTGTGCCAGGTTTTCATCCTTATTATCTGTAATGATTAGCTCGGGTTGTCGAGGCCAGTAGCTAAAGACTAATAACAACGATGCGCCCAATACCAAAGGAAGGATAATCGAGGACGTTAAAGCATAGCTTGCGGCTTGCAGCAGGGTGAATATCAACACAAACAACGCGGGTCTTAGCGATACTTTTCGCATAAATATATCCTAACACTGCAAAATTGATTCTTTTTGCAGTATTAGCAGTTTGTACAGGGCTGTCAATTACTTATTAATCGCTAAAGACTAAAGTCTAATCGTATTACTCATAGCGCAATGCGTCTATTGGTTGCAACTTTGCAGCTTTTGTCGCGGGATAATAGCCAAAGAATATGCCAATAAGGCAGGAGAAGCCGACACTCATTAACACCACATAAGGGTCTATAATGGCGGTAAATCCTGTAAAATATTGCATGCTTAAGCTGGTAATGACGGCTAGCGTAACACCAATGATGCCACCGATACCGCACAGTAAAACGGCTTCAATGAGAAACTGCTTCATAATCACTTTAGGCTCTGCACCCACGGCCATTCTTAAACCAATTTCCCGTGTGCGCTCCGTAACAGACACCAGCATGATATTCATAATACCAATACCTCCTACCAGCAATGACACGGAAGCCACAGCGGCCAGCAAGCCATTAAAAATTTGCAATGTTTGAGAGCGTGTTTCTATCATCTCAGCTAAGTTTCGAATACTAAACGGTGTTTGGCCATCGGTTGCGCGCAGGCGTTGACGCAGCAGGCTGTCCATTTGCTGCTCCACTGAAGCCATATCCCGTTCGTCGTGCACTTGCACAATAATGCTACGAACGGCTTTGGGGCTGGACAACGTCATGCCTGAGATACGTTTGCGCACCGTATCAAGCGGCATAAAAATTAAGTCGTCCTGATCATTACCCTGCGTATTTTGTCCTTTGCCTTTAAGCACACCAATAATCGTTACCGGGAGCTTATTTACCCTAACAGTTTGGCCAACAGGGTCGCTTTGGCCGAATAGCTCACGCTTTACTGTTTCACCAATGACGGCGACCCGCCCGGCACTGGCAAGTTCGGCGTCGCTAAAGGTACGGCCTTCAGAGAGCGTCCAACTTTGTGCCTGGTAAATACTGTTGGTCACGCCATGAATATCGGATGACCAGTTAAGATTACCAAAAATAAGTTGGCCATTGGCACGTAAGGTTGGTGCGGCGACGTTCACCTCAGGTATTTGTTGTTCTATTGCCAGCGCATCTAGTTCTGTTAATCCCTGACTACTGCCACTGGACTGGCGCGCTCCACCTGAAAAGCGTCCACGGGAAAACACAACAAACACATTGCCGCCTAAGCTTTTAATTTGTTGGTCTACGTCATAACGTGCGCCGGCACCTAATGCCAGCATAATAATTACGGCGGCGACACCGATAATAATACCCAACATGGTAAGTATACTGCGCAGTAAGTTTACCTTCAGTGCCACCCAGGCCACTTGCAACAAGGTTATGCTATTCATTCCAGTGCCTCAGCCAAACGTTGTTGACGAAAGTGAGCTAGGGCTGTTTGAGCACATGCCGGTGTTGATCGTTTATCAGAAACCAGTTTGCCATCACGAAATACTAATTGTCGGCTGGCAAACTCTGCGATGTCAGGCTCATGCGTCACTAACACCAGTGTTTTACCTTGTCGATGCAATTGTTGAAACAGCTGCATGATTTCCAGCCCGGTTTCAGTATCTAAAGCCCCGGTGGGTTCGTCAGCTAATAATAAGGCAGGTTGATTAACCAATGCGCGCGCGATGGCAACACGCTGTTGCTGGCCGCCAGACAGCTGTGACGGTTGATGTGTCGTTCTACTGCCTAAACCGACTAACTCCAGGCATTCACGCGCCTGTGTTAGGGCTTGTTGTCGTGGGGTATTGTTGTACAGCATCGGCAAAACCACGTTATCCAGTGCACTGGTTCGCGGTAGCAAGTTAAATTGCTGAAAGATAAAACCAATGTATTTATTACGCATCTGGGCCAATGTCGCCGCTGGCAAATGCGTAACATCTTCGCCTTGCAGCAGGATCTGACCACAGGTCGGGATATCCAGGCAGCCAAGCATATTCATAAAAGTTGATTTTCCCGAGCCTGATGGGCCCATTACGGCGACAAATTCACCAGTGTTAATCTGTACATCGATGCCTTTAAGTGCGCGAAGTGTCTCAGAACCCATCTGGTAGTGTTTTTCCAGCGCTTTAGTTTGAATTACGGCTGCCATCGTTAATCTACTCTTGTGGCACGGACAATAACGGCATCACCTGCCCGTAGTTCGCTACTGAGTAATTCACTGTACTCATCGTTTGTCAGGCCAATACGTATTGTCACTGACTCGGGTTGGCCATCGGCGTTTAAGCGCCATAGTTGTGCAGCAGTGCCAGCAGTGCCCTGAGCCCGCTTTGCACGGCGTTGTTCATTAAGCTCGAGATACTGTTGGTATTGTTGCTCAGTTAGCACTTGTTGCATGGCGTTTTGCAGCTTTTGTCGCTCCTTGGCCATGATTTGTCGCATGTCGGTCATAGGGTTATTTGTCAGCTGAGTTCTGGCCTGTTGCTGGCTGGCGGCAAAGTCTTTATACAGTTGTTTTACCGCATTACTGCTGTCACCACTGAGCTGTAACTGAGTAATCACTTCTGCTGCCATATCAGTTCTGGCGGCGGGTGTTGCTGCTATACCAGCAGGTTTAAAGCGTAATGCCGCATTGGGTACACGCAAAACATCGTTTTGCTGGCCGCGAACAATATTCAAGTTTGCTGTCATACCCGGCAATAGCAGTTGTTGCTGATTGGGTGCATTGATAATGACTTTGTAGGTTACAACATTATTGGTGTTAGTCGCGGCTTTACGAACTTGTGCAACATCGCCGCGAAATTGACGTTCAGGGTAGGCATCTACCTGAAACCGCACCGGCTGGCCTTGCTGTATTTTACCAATGTCGGCTTCATCAACATCGGCTTCTATCTGCATTTGCGACAGGTCCTGAGCAATAGTAAATAATGTTGGCGCCGATAAGCTGGCAGCAACGGTCTGCCCAATATCGACTTGTCGGTCAATTACCGTGCCGTTGACCGGCGAACGTATGGTGGTGCGGTCTAAGTCCAACTGAGCTTGTTCTTGCTGTGCTTTACGTTGCAGTAGTTGTGCATCGGCGCTCTGAATTTGAGCCTTTGCCAATGAAACTTGTGCTTTAGCCGTATCAAAAGCCGCTTGTGCATTATCCAGTTCGGTTTGGTTGGTTAAGCTTTTAGCCATTAATTGTTGCTGGCGTTGAAATGCGCGATCTGTGCGGGCCAGTTCTGTTTCTGCTTTTAGGTGTGTAGCGTGTTGTTGTGCCAGGCTGGCTTTAGCCATTACAACGTCGGCGTCAGCTTGTCGTAACCTTGCAACATAGGTTCTGTCGTCAAGCTTCGCAATAGCTTGTCCCTGCGCAACATCGTCGTTAAAGTCGACATAAAGTTCTGTGATGAGCCCTGACACTTCGGTACCCACTTCAACCGTAACGACGGCTTTAGTGGTGCCTGCGGTATTAACTACACTTTCAATTGCACCGCTATCTACCTGCTGTGTTTGATAGCGAACTTCAGGTTGAGCGGGGCTGATATTAAACCAGGCTAGCAGCGCGGCAATACACACAACAATAATACTAATTCCGTAACGCACCTAAATCACTCCATAAACTAATTACCACAACACTATAACCAGCTGCAGCCCTGGCTTACAGCGAGGTTGGGTAAAGGTTATGTAAAGGCAAAAAATATTTAACCCCTTTTTAGCTGGTCATTCGTCTAATTAATAATATGGCAATCAAGGAGTAGACTATGACGTTACTAACCGCTACGAATTTACCGCAAAACCCCGCCTTAAAACTGATGACCGCGGGGGGCGCAGCATTAACCATTACTTTTTTACTGTTTGCCGCCATGCAGCAACTTATTAAAGCCGATGCGTTGCAACGACAGGAAGTAACTGAGTTTGGTCCTATCCAACTGTTTACGGCACCAGAGGACAGTGAGGTAGAGGTTCGGCCACCGATGCCAAAGCCGCCTGAGCCGCAAAACAGAGATATTCCTAAACCGCAACCATTAACGGTTGATCCCTCCAATATTGCCCCCGGTTTAATTACGCTGGGGCCGGTGACCTTACCCAGCAGTGCAGGCCCGATATTGCAGCAATCTCAAACAGATCGGGGGGCTGCACCCTTGGTTAGGGTTGAGCCGCGTTACCCTGTTGACGCCGCGCGTGATGGCATAACCGGTTGGGTGCGTTTAGGCTTTAGTATTGATGAAAGCGGCGCAGTAACCGATATTTCCGTGTTAGCGGCAGAACCGGCAAACGTGTTTAATCGCGAGGCGACACGGGCACTGCGACGTTGGAAATACCAGCCGCAAATGGTTGAAGGCAAACCAATTAAACAACATAACATGCAAGTTCAGCTCGATTTTAGTTTACAGAACGATTAGTCTGAAAAAAACAGCATAGATAACCTCACAGGACTTAGATAAAGGAGCAGTACTATGGCGTTATCCTTTTTCCTGGCAGGGTGGATGGGTGCTGAAGAAACGGCAGAGCAATTGTTCTGCCGTTACCAGGACAGCAGCAATGTCACGTATTTGCAAAAACTGTTTGCCATGCATGGTAGCGACTTATATCACTTTTTACTGCAGCAATCGGACCGTACTCTGGCGGAAGATATTAGCCAACAAGTGTGGTTAACGTTGCTGGAGCAGCCCGGCAGTTTTCGTGGTGCCAGTAGTTTTAAAACCTGGCTGTTTAGCATAGGCCGTAACGGTTTGATTGATGAATTAAGGCGGTTAAAACGCTGGCAACCCGAGGCGTTGTTAGATGATATGTATACGGATGGTCATTGTCCCGAGCAGCAATTGTCGCGAGCAAAGCAACAATTGCAATTAGGTAAGCAATTGCAGTTATTGCCATTTTTTCAACGTGAAGCATTAATGTTGCAGTTGGAGGGATTTTCGATTGCGCAAATAAGTGACATAACACAGCAACCTGACGAAACTATTAAAAGCCGTTTGCGATACGCCAGACAATTTCTACAGCAGCTAGCCGGAGTGTCAGATGACAACGCCTGAACAGTTTGAGCGAGACTTACAACAACAGTATCAACATGAAAAAGCCAGACATGCCGCTCCGCCGCAGCTTAGCGAGCGTATAATGCAGCGAGCAAAACCACCGGTATCACAGCGGTGGTGGCCGGCCTGGCGAAATATGCAGTTGGCTTTAAGTAGTGCTTTTGTTTTGGTATTGGGCTATTTGTTATTGCTTCAACAGCCGTCGTCGCCGTTGTACTATCAAATTGTAGTCACCAGCGATTCCCAATATCGTGAAGTGCAGCAACATCGCATAACAGTTCAGAAGGAACAAGCCTTAGCAATGCTACCGGGTGATGCCAGTAACGCTTACCAGCAATATGTCGAGACTGCACAACGCAATGATGCATTTCATACTCAAACTGGCTTATTACGGCAAAACGCAGAGCAATGGCAAATTAGCGTGTGTAACGATTTGCTGTTAACAGTAGACAGGCAGTTGCTCGCTCAATTAAATGTGGTGCCAACGCCTGATGATTTTCAATTACAGCAGTGGGTTGAATTTGTCAGTAACGACGCCGGCCAGCTTGTTGCTATTCGTCCTACGAGCACGGTATTACAATGCCCACAGGCTTAGTATTACCAGCAAGCCAGGGTGCCAACAGGTGGGGTGCGCTTGGCAATTAGGGGTAAAGCCCCTACAATACCGTACTGCTTTACACCATAACAACGGATAATAATTTCAAGTGAAGCCGATTTTTTGTGTTGTATTAGGCTGTTTATTCAGTGTTATGTTTCAGCCTAATCTTGCAGTAGCGCAAGCTAATGATGCTATAGCCGTCTCTGGCAACGTCGTCTTGCAGGCGGATGATATTCTTGCGCCAATAATCAGTGACTTTGATACGTATTATTCCGGTAAATTAACGGAACATGACATTCCTGGTGCGGCTTACGCCATCGTCAGAGGCAATAAAATTATTGCTGCCGCCGGTTTTGGTGTGCGACAGCTTGGACAAACTGAGCCGGTAGATCCCTACACCGTGTTTCGCATTGCGTCGGTGTCTAAAACCTTTGCCAGTGGCTTGTCCAGTATTTTAGCAGCATAAGGCCACTTTAGCTGGGATGATAAACTAACCAAGTATGTTCCCGGCTTTTCGTTCAAATCTAAACGTTACAATAATCAGCTGAAGCTGGAGCACCTTCTGTCGCAAAGCACAGGGGTTATGCCCAATGCTTACGATAACCTGATAGAAGCCAACGTGCCGCTGGAAAAAATTCTGCCGCAATTTAGTAAAATTGACCCCCTTTGCGCGCCAGGCCAATGCTACGGTTATCAGAATGTGCTGTTTAGTTTAATTGAACAGGTCATGCTTAAAACAACGGGAAAACCTTACGCCGAGTTATTGCAGGAACGCATATTCACCCCTTTGCAACTGCCTACGGCGTCTGTGGGGCTGGATGGGCTGTTTAGTACTGAAAATCGTGCTATGCCGCATGTGAAAGCGCGCGGCAAGTGGTACCCGACAAAAGTTGCAGAGAGCTATTATCGTTTTGGCCCGGCAGCCGGTGTCAATGCCAGTGCTATCGATTTAGGCTATTGGCTGATTGCCCAGCTGGGACACAACCCGCAAGTATTGTCACATGATGTACTGCAAAATATCAGCAAAAAAAGAGTTAAAACCCGGCGTGATTTACGCCGCAGGGAATGGCGCCGATATTTAACCGATGCGCATTATGCTTTAGGCTGGCGGGTATACCAGTTTGGCCAGGATCAGCTGATGTATCACGGTGGTTGGGTGCAGGGATATCGGGCAGAAATTGCCTATTCGCAAGAGCATCAACTTGGCTTGGTGATGTTGATGAATGCAGAATCTAATTTAATCAATGAATTAGGCACCTATTTTTGGTCAGGCGCATTAACCGCTATTCACCAGCAGGAACTCGACGCCAACACCACAGACAATTGAGTTTACGCCAATCAGACCGGCGTATTTTCTTGATACAAATCAAGTGAAAATTCTACGCTAATTGCTGGTGTGCTAGCGGCAAACTGCTGTTTTTGCACTGGGCTAAATTTCCATGCTAACGGCACCATTTGTATTAGTGCTAATACATCTTTCTCTTGGCTAAAAGGCAATTGATAACGTAAAGATTGCCGGCTCAAGTGTGTAAAACCCGGTATTGTCGCAATAGCATCGTCGTGTAAACGAACGTTTTCATACACCGCGTGTTTAATTTCTACCAGATGCTCAGGTCCGGGTGTTACCGTTAACAAGTGCCCCGCGGGCTTAATTAAACGCTGCAGCTCTTCAGGTTTAGATGGCGCATAGATACGCAATATCCCGTCAAAGCTATGATCTGCAAATGGAAGTTGGTATGCGCTGGCCACACTAAACTTAATAGCCGGGCACGCTTTAGCTGCAAACTTAATGGCGCTTTTTGATATATCAACACCGTAAATATCGCAACCAGGTAGCGTTTGCTTTACGTGATTAGTGTAATAGCCTTCACCACAGCCGATGTCGAGTAAGGTAGTGGGTGACAGACTGGCCCAGATAGTGTTAACCGCTTGTGCTAGCGGCGCGTACCAACCCGCTTGCAAAAAATCCCGCCTGGCTTGCATCATCTCTTTGTTATCACCCGGATCTTTAGACTTTTTATTTTGCACCGGCAGCAAATTAACATAGCCTTCGCGGGCAATGTCGAAGCTATGGCGTTGTGGGCACTGATAGTGTTTATCGTGCAATGACAGGGGCTGTTGGCAAAGCGGACACAGATACATAGTTATTTCTGCCTGGAAAAATGGCCGACAGTGTAGCAGCACAGCGGCCTTTTCGGCAAAGGCTTGCTATACTGGCGGCAATTGCGAATGAAGCGGAGCAGGAATGCAAGAACTGGAGTTGTGGACGCTGGACGAATTATGTGACCATGCGTTTGATATTTTTGAAGAATTAGCTGCCGAAAGTTTGTCAGCACAAGATTATGCCTTGTATCAGCAGCATTATGAAACGCGCGGCTACGCTGATTTAACCCTGCCGGGTGAAGACTGGGTCGATATTATGATGCAAGATTTAGATCCCGAGTTACATTTTGAAGCACAGATTGGCTTAACCGGTGAAGCGGGCGAGGCGGATATGGTGCTGGCGCGTATCCTGCTTAGCCGGGAAAAATATGAATCACTTTGCCACGCGCAGTGGCGCGGTCAGTAATGTGTGCACTGATGTTTGTACTGATATTTGTAGTTAGGCGAGTAATAAAAAAGGTCAGCATTTGCTGACCTTTTTACTTTTAGTGTTAACTTAATGCACGCCGTGCATCCGCTTTTTCAGCCATGGGCTAATCAGCAACATAAACACACCAAAACCAACGCCAACGTAGAACAAGAAGCTAAACAACTCGGTGTAAGCACCCAGCGCTTGCGTCACGTTAGCAACTTCGCCTGCATTGGTATCAATAGCCGCTAATTTGGCTAACTGTGTTGCCAGGAGTTCTGAATACGCAGTGGCAAGGAACCATGCGCCCATCATTACGCCAACCACCTTAGGTACGGCTAACTTCGTTACGGCAGACAAGCCCACAGGAGACAAGCATAGCTCACCCATAGTGTGTAGTGCATAAGCCAGAATTAACCACCAGGCAGCCACATAACCCGCTTCGTTAGGATGTGTCGCGCCATAAACCAGTGCACCAAAACCTAAACCTGCCTGAATAATACCCAAGGCAAATTTTACCGGCGTGCTTGGCTCCAGCTTACGTTTAGCTAGTGCAATCCAAAGCCAGGCAAACAGAGGCGCCAGCGTAATAATAAAGAATGCGTTGAGTGAACCAAACTGTCCTGCAGTCGCTTCATATCCAAATACGTTTCTATCTAAAACGCGGTCGGCATACAGTGTCATTGATGACGCTGATTGTTCAAACAATGCCCAAAACACCACGGTAGACATCGTCAGCACAATTAGAACGATCATTCTGTCACGTTCTTCTTTAGTACATTGCGAAGTAATAAACCAAATAATACCGACGAGTACTATAAAAGACATGCCCAGCAAAGTGGTGTGCACAACAGGGTTGTATTGAACCAGTTGCCACATAATAGCTAAGGCAGGCAGGGTGGCTAAGTAAATAAACCACTCTTTATTTATGCCAGCAAACACTTTTTCTTTTAACAGTGCAGGATTCGAAGGTTCAGCATAACCGTACAGGTATTTCTGGCCGGTTAAAAACACCACTAAACCAATAACCATACCAATACCGGCCAAACCAAATCCGTAGCCCCAGCCATAAGTTTCACCTAAATAGGTTACTGACAAGGTCGCGATAAATGAGCCCAGGTTAATACCCATATAAAAAATGGTAAAACCAGAGTCACGGCGTGCGTCTTCTTTGCCATACAGCTGACCTACGATGGTTGAAATATTCGGCTTTAAAAAGCCCACACCCATAATAATCAGTGCCAGTGAGAAGTAAAACACCTGTATCGCTTGGGTATCCTGCACTACAACACCATTTTCGGTGTAGGCTTGAAAGCCTTCATAGGCTAAACCTAAGTGCCCAAGACACAACAATATTGCACCAAAAGTGACAGCCTTTCGCATACCTAAATAGCGGTCAGCCAACATGCCGCCAATAACTGGCATGGCATACACTAAGCCTGCATAGCTGCCTAATACGTCTAAGCCGCCAGCGTCGCTAAACAAGTGATACTTTGTTAAATAGAGTAACAGCAGGTATTTCATGCCGTAGAACGAAAAGCGTTCCCACATTTCAGTGAGAAAGCACACATAGAGCCCGACCGGATGGCCGAGAAATTGCGGTTGGTTGGCAGGCGCCACCGCAATAGTGCTGGATTCTGTCATGGATTCCCCAATTTTATTAGAATATATGCCCGGCATGCGTAAGCACCAAGCTGAGCCGATTATGCAGATGAAACGCCATGTTGTCACCCACCCTCGTCTTACAATGGCGCTTTAATGAGCATAAAAGCATTAAATTAATGCTGGTCTAACCTTGTTGGGGGAAAAACTGTTGCCGTACCTTAACAAAATAACGCCGGCTTAAAGCAAAAGTCAGAGGACGCATAATAAGTGGATACAACACCACCAGTAACACGGCGTAAGCGGCAATGTCCCAGCCGGTGCTACGGGCAATGAGCAAAAATAAGGGGATCAGGATCAGTAGCTTTACAATATTAAGGGTGATTTTTGTTGGTACCGGCAGCATATCGGTAGCACGTCGGATCACGTCCATGCGCTCTGCAAAGTTCAAGCCGGCTAATTCGGGAATGTTTTTACTATTAAAAAATAACATCGTTAAATCCTGTAGTTCAGCAAGGCGCAGTTTACCTTTTCGCTCTATCGCTTTAAAAGGGCTTTTGGTAAGCTTTACGGCATTAGTGCAATAAGGATCTGCAATGATTAAAGTTCTTAGTGTGTTTGGCACTCGGCCAGAAGCAATAAAGATGGCTCCACTGGTAAACCTGCTTAAACAACAAGCAGATATCGATAGCCGGGTGTGTGTAACGGGGCAGCATCGTGAAATGCTAGACCAGGTATTGCATCTCTTTGATATCGAACCAGAATATGATCTGGCCATTATGAAAGCCGGGCAAGATCTATACGACGTTACCACCAGTATTTTGCTCAACATTAAACCGGTGTTACGTGATTTTAAACCGGATGTTGTGTTGGTGCACGGTGACACCAGCACCACCTTTGCGGCGGCATTGGCCTGCTATTATGAAAAAATTGCCGTCGGGCATGTTGAAGCGGGCTTACGTACCGGCAATATTTATAGCCCCTGGCCAGAAGAAGCTAATCGCAAGCTAACTGGTGCCATTACACGCTTTCATTTTGCGCCAACGACTACCTCAGAACAAAACTTGCTAAAAGAGCAGGTAGATCCGGCGCATATTTTTGTTACTGGCAATACCGTTATTGATGCGCTGTTGGAAGTGGTTGCTAAAATAGAGTCTGATCAGGTACTCAGTGACAATTTCGCCAAACAATTTCCTTTTGGCCAAGATGGTCGCAGGTTAATACTGGTAACAGGGCATCGTCGTGAGAGTTTTGGTAGCGGTTTTGAAAATATTTGCGCTGCGTTAAAGCACATTGCCCAGCAGTTTCCAGATTGCGATATCGTTTATCCGGTGCATTTAAACCCGAATGTACGTGAGCCGGTATACCGTTTGTTGTCTGATGCCAGCAATGTACATTTAATAGCGCCACAGGATTATCTGCCGTTTGTGTACCTTATGAGCCGCAGCACGCTGGTACTGACAGACTCTGGCGGTATTCAGGAAGAAGCACCTTCTTTAGGCAAACCGGTATTGGTGATGCGAGATACCACAGAGCGGCCGGAGGCAGTGCTAGCCGGCACAGTAAAACTGGTGGGCACCGATACCCAGTCCTTAGTAAATGAAGTGACTAAGTTACTGACTGACAAAGCGTATTACGATAGTATGAGCTTCGCACATAATCCGTATGGAGACGGCAAAGCCTGTCAGCGAATTATTGATGCTATTAGAACAAATGCTAGCGTAGTTCAATGACAAACAGAGCGGGGAATATGGATATTCTACAACACCTAAGTGCTAAACCTAAACGCTGGCTCATTACCGGTTGTGCTGGTTTTATTGGCTCCAACCTTTTGGAAACATTGCTAAAAGCTAACCAAATAGTTGTTGGGCTAGACAACTTTGCCACGGGTCATCAACGTAATCTTGATGAAGTACAGCAACTGGTAAGCCCACAGCAGTGGGCTAATTTTAGCTTTTATAACGCAGATATTCGTACACTAGCAGACTGCCAGCTGGCGTGTAGTGGCGTTGATTATGTGCTGCATCAAGCGGCATTGGGGTCGGTACCTCGTTCAATCAACGATCCTATTACCACTAATGACACCAACATTAGCGGTTTTTTGAACATGTTAGTGGCTGCGCGTGACGCTGGTGTTAAACGGTTTGTCTATGCGGCGTCCAGCTCTACCTATGGTGATCATCCCGCGCTGCCTAAAATGGAAGCGAACATTGGCAAACCCTTATCACCTTATGCCGTTACTAAATACGTCAACGAACTGTATGCCGATGTATTTTCCCGCTGTTACGGTTTTCACAGCATTGGGCTGCGGTATTTTAATGTCTTCGGCCCGCGGCAAGACCCCAACGGCGCTTACGCTGCAGTTATCCCGAAATGGACTGCCGCTATGATTGCCAATCAGGCTGTGGTGATAAACGGCGATGGTGAAACCAGCCGTGATTTTTGCTTTATCGCCAATGCAGTGCAAGCCAATATTCGTGCAGCATTGGCCAATATCGAGCAAAGCGATGTGTTTAATGTGGCGCTTGGCGATCGCACGACCCTTAATGAGCTGTTTAACGCGATTAAACAAAGCCTGGCAGATAATAACGTGGCATACGATCAGGCCCCACACTATGGCGATTTTCGCGCTGGTGATGTGCGCCACTCTCAAGCTGATATTAGTAAAGCCAGAGAGACGCTGGGCTATGACCCATTTTACCGTATTCACGATGGCATAAAACTGGCCATGCCATGGTATATTCAACAGCGCTAACCTGACAACTTACAACAACGTAAATGGACTTACACAGGATTTAAGTATGAAAAATATTGCAGACAGTCAAATTGCCGTGATTGGCTTAGGCTATGTAGGTTTGCCGCTTGCCGTTGAATTTGGCAAGCACTATCCAACCATTGGCTTTGATATCAATAAAGCTCGGATTAATGAATTAAATCAGGGCCAGGATCACACGCTCGAAGTCAGTGTTGACGAGCTTAAACTTGCCGACAAGCTGCAGTATAGCTGTGAGCTTGACACTTTACGTCAAGCCAATGTGTTTATTGTCACAGTGCCAACACCCATAGATAAACATCGCCAACCCGATTTAACACCGTTGATTAAAGCCTCGGAAACGTTAGGCAAGGTGCTAAAAGCGGGCGATGTCGTTATTTATGAATCAACTGTTTATCCGGGGGCGACAGAGGAAGACTGTATACCGGTTATCGAACGGATATCAGGTCTAACTTACAATGTAGACTTCTTCGCGGGTTACAGCCCAGAGCGTATTAACCCGGGTGATAAAGAGCATCGTGTAACCACTATTAAAAAAGTCACCTCTGGCTCAACGCCTGAGATTGCTGACTTTGTTGATGCATTGTACGGTAGCATTATTACCGCTGGCACGTATAAAGCCAGCTCTATTCGGGTGGCTGAAGCAGCTAAGGTGATAGAAAATACCCAGCGCGATTTAAATATTGCACTGATAAACGAACTAGCGGTGATTTTTAACAAGTTAGGTATTGATACCGAAGAAGTACTACTGGCAGCCGGCACCAAATGGAACTTTTTACCGTTTAGGCCAGGCTTGGTTGGCGGCCATTGTATTGGTGTTGACCCTTATTATCTAACGCACAAAGCACAGGCCATTGGCTACAACCCGGAAGTTATTCTGGCGGGTCGTCGTATTAACGATAGCATGGGCCGCTATGTAGTTAGTGAGCTGGTTAAGGTAATGATCAAGCGCAAAATTCAGGTAAGTGGTGCCAGGGTACTGATGATGGGCCTAACCTTTAAAGAAAACTGCCCGGATATTCGTAATACCAAGGTTGTCGATATGTTAGCTGAGCTCAACGAATACGGGGTACACGCCGATGTATTTGACACTTGGGTAGATGCTGATGAAGCCCAGCATGAATATGGCATTACGCCAATTTCAAGCGTTGAAACCGGCGTTTATGATGCCGTAATACTTGCCGTAGGCCACCAACAATTTCGGCAAATGGGCCCAGAGGGTTTACGGGCTTTGTGTAAGCCAAATGGCATTATTTACGACTTAAAATACTTGTTGCCAATAACAGCAAGTGACATAAGATTGTAACCGTTTATTTTCTATCCATAACCGGGTTTATAACACCTGGTTATGGTATCAGACTGCATAATACTGTCGATAAAAGGGTAAAAAAACGGTAGAGTAGCGCCTTAATTATGTCGTTGAACCACGTTATCTTCCCAAGACAACACGCCAGACAGCAGGATCACGGAGCTTGAATGTGAAAAGAGTATTTTTGTTGCTGACTTTAGTTGCGGCATTGTTTTGTATTGAGGCAGCAGCACAAGTTATGTCGCCATCTCCGGCGATGTTAGAGCAGCTTAAAAAGTTGCCGCTTGCTGAGCAAGAAAAAATAGCCCGTCAGTACGGTGTAAACCTAGACGCCCTTAATGTGGCAACTTCTGCCAATGCAACTGCAGATAATAACAATCAGCCTTTAGAGCCGCAAACACAACGTGTCAATAACCGGAAAACTGAACAGCCAGATTTAGAGCAGGATAGTGCAAAAGTCGAGCGTTTTGGTATGGCCATGTTTGATGAGCAAAAAAGCAATTTTGTTTTGCCATCGTCTATGCCAGTACCTGACAGCTATCAGTTAGGCGCCGATGACACCTTACTATTGCAGCTTTACGGTAAGGTAAATCAGCAGTATGAACTTATGGTGAGTCGCGAAGGCGATGTGCATATCCCTGAGCTTGGCAATATTTTAGTTGCGGGGTTAACCTTTCCAGAAGTTAAGCTGCTGATTAAAGATCGCATTAGCCAAGCCATGTTAGGCGTTAATGTCGCAGTGAGTATGGGCAAGCTGCGAACCATCAATGTGTTTATTGCCGGTGAAGCCAAGTATCCTGGAACCTATAATTTATCTGCGCTGTCCAGTGTTACCCAAGCGTTGTTTGCTGCAGGTGGTGTTAGCGATATAGGGAGTTTGCGGCAAATTCAGGTTAGGCGGCAGGGTAATCTGGTTGCCGAGTTTGACCTATATGCTTTGCTGTTACAGGGCAATGCTGCCGGCGACATTCTACTGCAACATGGTGACGTGGTTTTTGTCACGACATTAGCCGGTATGGTGCAGGTTGAAGGAGAAATTCGACGTCCGGCGCTGTTCGAGATTAAACAGGGGGAAACCGTTGCAGACGTATTGGCGATGGCCGGTGGTATTAAAGCCGATGCCTACGCCAATGCTGCCATATTGGAGCGGTTAAATGCTCAACGTCAGCGCGAGTTACTGGATCTTAATCTAACGACAAAGCAAGACCTTAACCGCGCCGTTAAACCAGGCGATTTTCTTAAAGTTAATGCGGTCTCGCCCAGAGTAAACAACCAAATTGCTTTATTAGGTGCTGTAGTTCGCCCAGGCACTTATGCTTATCAGTCAGGTATGCGGGTTAGCGATCTTATTCGTTCGTTGTGGGGAGATTTACACGCTAGTGCCGATCCAGATTATGCGTTAATTTTGCGTCAGCCTAATCTGGCTGAACCCGAGTTTACCGTATTGCAATTTAGCGTGAGTTCAGCGCTTGGAGCCACGGGTTCGGCAGCTGATGTGGCATTGGCACCGGGCGATAAAGTGTTGGTGTTTAATTACGCTAATGATACGTATCAACGCCAGGAAATAAATCGCTATTTTGCTAAACAATATCTTAAGCATCAGCAGTCAGCACAGCAAAATATCGGCAGCATGCAAGACTTTAACCTGTTGGTAGAGCAAGTGTTGTCGGACACATCATTACAACAGGGCAAACAAGCGTCTTTTATCGCCGACATCAAAATTCGCGATAACCTGTCAGCTAGCCAGCTAGTTGAACGAAAACCCGATTTTACGCCGCTGTCTATCGAAGAATTGCGTTATGAACAACAAGATTGGTTAAAGGGAACGTTTGAGGATTTTCTGAGTCAGACGCTGCACGATAAAGCGTTAATGCAACTGACACCGCACCTGACAAGACGAGAGTTGCTTTATCCGGTGTTAGTGCAGCTAAAAAAACAAGCCAGAAATGGCAAACAGCCTAATGTAGTCAGTATAACTGGTGACGTTATCGTGCCAGGTGAGTATCCCTTGGCGGAAAATACCGATTTAAACCGGCTAATTATTGCTGCTGGCGGTGTTAAAGCCTCAGCAAATTTACAGCGGGCTGAACTTACTCGCTACTGGCGCGATAACACGTTAAATGAGCCTTTAGAGGTGACGCATCTGGATGTGTCATTAGCTGACGTGCTAAATGGCAGTGAAGTTGTTACTTTGCAAAGCCGGGATAATGTAAACGTATTTGCCCGTGCGGATTGGAATCAAGCACGTATTGTTGAGATCCGTGGCGAAGTAAGTTTCCCCGGGCGTTATCCTGTGCGAAACGGAGAGACATTATCGTCAGTCATTGCGCGCGCAGGGGGCTTGAATAACGGCGCTTTTATCGAGGGTGCAGTCTTTACCCGTGAGATGATTAAAGAGCGCGAAAAACTGCAAATGAATAAACTGGCTGAGCAACTAAAAGCCGATGTTGCCATCCGTGCTTTGTCGGCAGAGAAAAGTCTGGTTAATCCGGCCGATGCGATTGCGATGGTGAACGAGTTACAGAAGCAAGAGCCTGTTGGCCGTTTTGTGGTTGATTTGCCCGCCATAGTGTCTGGTAATGATAGCGCCGACCTGGAAGTAGAGCATGGCGATATACTCTATGTACCACGTAAAAATACCGCAATTACTGTGGTAGGCGAAGTACAACATGCTAGCAGTCATCGCTTCAAAGACGGTATGAGTCTGGAATATTATCTGGAACAAGCGGGTGGGTTTCGTAAACGTGCCGATGAAAGCGGTATTTATGTTATCCGCGCTGATGGCTCGGTCATGTTGCCATCCAGTAATCGTTGGTTTGCGGTAACGAGTGAGCAATTAACACCTGGTGATACCATCGTTGTGCCACTGGATACCGAATATAAAGACAGCCTGAGTTTGTGGACCCAGGTAACGCAAATTTTCTATCAGAGTGCTGTCGCGCTGGCCGCTATCAGTTCACTGTAGTAAACGATGTAAATATCACAGGAGTTAATGTGTTTATTAAGCAAGCTAATACAAAAACAAAGCATAGCGGTTTTACCCTGATAGAACTGCTGATTGTAATGGTGATACTGGGCTTACTGGCGTCATTGGTTGCGCCAGAAATGTTTTCTAAAGTGGATTCGTCACAACGTAAAACCGCGGTTGCGCAAATGCAAATGTTACAAACTGCACTGTCAGCGCACCGGCTGGATACCGGTACCTATCCGGCGGATTTAAATGGCTTGCGCCAGTCAGACAATACCCGTTGGGACGGCCCGTATTTGCCTAAAAACGTGCCGTTAGACCCTTGGGGCAATGCCTATGTTTATCGCTTTCCTGGCTCTGGTGAAATACAACCTTATGATTTATTTAGCTATGGTGCAGATGGCAGAGAAGGCGGTGAAGAACTCAACGCTGATATTTTCGTCGAATAACAGGGCGAATTATGTCAAGTTCAGTCTCATCAACACCTAATACGGCACTTAACGGTGGCATTGCCGCTTATTTGCGTGGTCGCGAAATCATCAGTGATGAGCAGCTACAACGCGCGTTAGACTATCGCCGTCAGTTAGGTGGCCGTGTTGAGCATATACTGGTTAACCTTGGCGTTATGCAGCAAGAAGAGCTGGCACCTGTCTATGCTGGCTATTTGGATTTACCCCTATATGTGCACGATGCTACCAGTGTAAGTTTGCCAGTTGGTTTTTTTGCCCAGCTTGATTTAGAGCAGGCAATAAAGCATAAGGCCTTGCCGTTTAAACAAGACGATAGTCGTATTTGCCTGGCAGTCACCGACCCATTCCATCTACCGCTATACGATTTTTGGGGTCGTTACTTTGACGACGTTCAGGTTAGCGTGTGTCGTCAGGCTGATTTTGATGCGCTGCGGGTGTTTTTACAGGCAGAGCAAAGCCAGGACGTGCATGGTGAAGGACAAAGCCTTAATGAATTAGAGCGCTTGCGTGAGCTGGCTTTTGGCGCGCCAACCGTTAATCTGGTAAACAACCTTATTGTGCGCGGTATAAAACTGCGTGCATCTGATATGCATTTAGAGCCATTGGCGGGACGTTACCGTGTAAGGTATCGTGTTGATGGTATGTTGCACGCCGGTGATACTATTCCAATGGACTTGCAGCTAGGCGTTGTCTCAAGGATAAAAATACTCTCTGGTATGGATATCGCAGAACGACGTAAACCACAAGATGGCAAGATTGAAACCAGTGTTGCCGGCAAAGCACTGGATATACGGGTGTCGTCATTGCCGCTGGGTGAAGGTGAAAGTGTGGTAATGCGTTTTCTGGTAAAAGACGCAGTACGGTTTGATCTTAAAGCCGTTGGCTACGAGCAGGATTTAATCGATCATATTAGTAAAGATCTTACCCGTACTACCGGGGTCATCCTAATGACCGGACCGACTGGTTCGGGTAAAACTACCAGCCTGTACTCATTTTTATCGCAGTTAAATCAGCCACACGTAAAAATTATTACGCTTGAAGATCCTATCGAATATCAGTTGGATGGTATCAATCAGGTTCAGGTAAACTCAGACATTGGTTTTGACTTTGCCCGTGGTTTACGCAGTATTGTGCGGCAAGATCCCGATATCATCATGGTGGGTGAGATTCGCGACCATGAAACTGCCCGTATTGCCATGCAGTCTTCATTAACCGGTCACTTAGTATTTAGCACCGTGCATACCAATGATGCCCCCACCACTTTTACCCGTTTACTCGATTTAGGTGTAGAAGAGTTTTTGCTTAATGCCACGGTCATTTCGGTTATGGCACAGCGTTTAGTTAGAACGCTATGCACACATTGTAAAGCCCCCGAACCCGATCAAAGCCGTTTGCTTCAGCTAACCGAATTTAAACAACTCCTTCCCGTGTTAGAGGGTGAGGTTAATATGTGCCGCGCGGTAGGCTGCGAAAAATGCGGAGGTTCAGGTTACTTTGGCCGGATGGCCATTTTAGAATATTTGCCCAATAACGAAGAAATACAAAGTTACCCTAAAGATCAGCGGTTTATGCCATTGGTAAATAGTTATCGGCAAAAACATAACCTGCGCACCTTAAAGCAGGATGGCTTGCTTAAAGTGCTAAAAGGCACAACAACGCTAGATGAAGTGATACGGGTAGCGGGCTAATGCAAATTTGGCAATATGAAGCGCTGGACACAAATGGTGGCCGTGTTAAAGGCAGGGTGAAAGCACAGTCTAAAGTTGCCGCCTTGCTGGCGGTAAGCCAGCAGCAGCTCACCCCCCTAACGGTTGCACCGCTGCAGGTTGCTGATGGTTTCTTTAAACGTATATCCGCCTCAGAGCTGGAACAATTAACCTCAGAGTTGTCTATTTTGCTGCGTAACGGGGTGCAGTTGGACAGAGCGCTGGAAATGATGGCGCAGGCTAACCCCAATGCCACCATTGCCGCCTTGCTGGCTGATTTAACCGAGCAAGTTCGAGCCGGTACGCCGCTGTATCAGGCCTTTAGCCGTTATAGCCGGTATTTTGACAACCTGTATTGTGAGATGGTGCGTATAGGCGAAGAGTCAGGCAAACTGGCCGAAACATTAGAGCGGTTAACACAAAACCTAAAATTCCAAAATGAACTCCGTAGCAAGGTAACGCAAGCATTGGTTTATCCGGGCTTTATTCTGGCGGTTTGTTTGGTGTCATTATTTGCCATTTTTAACTTTATTGTCCCCAGCATGGAAGGCTTGTTTAGTAGCCGGGATGATTTGCCTGCCTATACGGCGTTTTTATTATCTTCCAGCGCTTTTGTGCGTGAAAATCAGATGATTATCCTCGGAGTATTTGTAGCCTTTATTTTGTTAGTGCTGAGCAGTAGCCGCAAGCCCTGGTTTCGTAAAATGCTGTTAGCGGTCGCGGTTAAAACACCGCTTATTAGCAAGGGGCTACTACTGAGCGAACGTATTCGTTTCGTTTCTGCCATGCAACTAATGCTGCAAAGTGGGCTTCCACTATCGCAATCCCTGCACTTTGCACAAGGTGTGTTTGTTAACCCTGCTTTTAGTTTACAAGTACGGCGGGTTAAAGACGATATCGGCCATGGAAAAATGCTGTCGCAGTCTTTAGCCAGCACCGATTTGCTTGAGCCGGTAATGATGTCGCTGATTAAAGTGGGCGAGGAAAGCGGCAAACTCGAAACGGTGTTTGCAGAAATTAACCTGCGAGCCCGCTGGCGCTTTGAACAATGGGCGTTGAAGCTGACCAGTATGTTAGAGCCGTTACTTATTATTATTATGGGCGGCCTGGTAGGGTCCGTTGTTGTCACCATGCTGCTTAGTATAGTTTCAACCTCTGATGTCCCGTTGTAGCCGCTCGCATGCTGCGGGCTTTACGCTGATAGAGCTGCTTATTGTCATGGTTATAATGTCAACGACGCTGGCATTAATTATCCCTTTCACAGCAGAGCAAGTTGATAAGCAGCAGCAACAAGTAGAGCGGCAAAAGATAATCTTGTTTTTGCAACGCGCCCGACAGCTGGCATTTTTTAAAAGTGAAGATGTCACACTGACCTTTGCCGGTAAGCAAATTGAAGCAAAAACAGCAGATACTCAAGTTAGTTTTGCGTTGGAATATGTCAGTTTTACCGAAGAAAAACAGCTGGTTTTTAGTCCCGGATATCAGCGAGCGGAAATTGAGCTGGCTGCGGTCATTAATTACAATCGATGGACATTGCAATTAGCAAATGAAGAAACACGCTGGCTTAACGTTAATTGAAGTACTGATTGCCGGTTTGTTGCTGGCAATGGCACTGGGTGTAGCCTCAGTTGTATTTCAACAGAATGACCTGCAGCAGCGTCAGGCTGAACGTATTCTGTTGCGTGCGTCGCAACTGGATTCCGTGGTTAATCGCATTCGCTATGAGTTACAACAAGGCGCAGTGCAGGGAGAGTGGACTTTGTCAGATATGCCTTATGCATGGCAGGCTAAAGTTATCCGCAGTGCGGCTGTCGCTGGTGCTTATGATGCCGAGTCTGGCGGCTTGACTGAGACAAATCAACAAAAAAGCCTGTATCAGGTAGATGTAAGCAGTGGCGACAACCCCTTATATAGCTTTCAGTTAACCCTATGACAACACGCAACGGCTTTACCCTAATAGAAATGTTAGTATCGCTGGTTATCCTTACCAGTATTATGCTTTTATCTTCAGAGGCTTATCGCTATTTTGTTGTGCAACTTAATCAGCGTCAGGATAGTTTTAATACCGTGTCGGAACACTTTAAGCGCTTAAAGTGGTTGCAGCACCAAATAGCCTCTACCAGCATGTATTATGTCACTACTGTTGAGGGTAAAAAGCAGTTGCTGTTTAGTGGCAGTAAAAACGCATTATTGTGGGTAAGTACCACCTCGGTAACAAAACCTGGTACGGGGTCTGTGTCAGCTATGGCTATCGAAGATGGTCATCTACGTTACTGTGAAAAAGTACTCGATGAGACGTTTCTTACAAAAGCCAATATTAGCCAGCAGGATGTATGTAGCGAATTTTCACTGAATATTGTTCCTGCTACAGCATTAACACTGGAATACTATGGATGGCTCGATTTAACCGCACAATTGTCTCAAAATCCAATTAACCCGGTAATGAACGCGGCTAGTACTGCCACGTGGCAGGATAAATATTACAGCAGTGAAACCGGCACCTTACCGGGTCTAATTAAAATGACCGTAAAAAACGATACTTCCAGTCAAGAATACTGGGTCCAACTCCACGGCCTAGATCCGGCAAAAGCAGGGTATTTTAATAATGCAAGCAGCGGTTAAACAACGCGGTGTCGCGCTGATATTGGTGTTAATGCTTACCGGTGTGTTATCAGCGGTGGTCATTTTACAGCAATACCGGCTTAAGCATCGGTTGCAACAGGCGGAGCAGATATCGTCCTACATCACAGCGCAGTTAAAGGTCGTCAGTGCCCGAGAGCAGTTAGTTTATGCCCTTAGTACCAGTGGGCTATGGTTTTATGGCAGTCAGCCCAATGTCATTACGCAAGCCGGCATGCCGCCGGAGTTTAATTTTTATGGCAGCCAATTTACGCTTGATGAGGTACAGGTTCGTATTACCGATAGCTCAGGTATGGTATCGTTATTGCCGTTTGAACCAGAGAGCTGGTCCACGGTGTTTAAATATGCGGGTGCGGCTGATCCACAGCGCCTGACGGATGAGCTTGCGGACTGGATTGATCCCGATGATTTTATTCATCTTAATGGCGCCGAACGTTTCGAGTACAAGCAAGATGGCTGGCCCCGAAACGATATACCGCAAAGTATTGATGAAATTGCTATGCTACGCAGCATGACACCCCAGCTTTGGCAGCGTGTAAAAAAACATATTGTTTATATTGGTGCCGGGCGGTTAAATCCAGTATTTGCTCCCGACGGTATGTTGCCGCTGCTGTATGGTGAAGAGCGAGCTGAAATGAAGCGAAGCGAACGTCAGCAAGGTGAAGTACAAAGCGAAGCTTTAGGGGGGGAAACGGGCTCAGAACCTTATCCGTCAAGGAATCTCTATATTGAGCTTAGTAGCCGCAACGAGCAAGCCGCGTACAAAGAGTCTTTCCTGTTGGTCAGAGGCGTAGGAACACCAGAATTTAGTTATATCACGGCCTACAGGTCGGGTTATGGGGATAGTGAATTTTAATGAAACACATGATAGCCAGGCATTTTAGTGCACAGTGGCTTAAAGATGCACAGCCAAAGAGCAAACGTTGGACGTTCAAGGTTATTTATCTTGCAAAATCAGATTATGTTGAAATCAGTAAAAGTATTAAAGCAAACTGGACGGAGCTGCTTTATATCTTAAAAAACGAACTGGCGATGCATCAACTGCAGTATGAAAAAGTGCTGTGGCGTATTCAGCGCAAGCCAGATCATACCTTTCGCTTGCAGTTTGTCTGTATCTCACAACAGGCCTTGCAAGCTTATCAGGGGCAATTCGTTTTGCTGTATCCTGAAACCTGGCTTGCTAAGCAATGTTTACAACCTGAACAGCTTTATCTCATCGATTCTAGTGATAAATACTGGGCCTATGTTGCAGCAGATGGCACTGCACACTTTACCGATAAAAAAGGGCTAATGGTTAACCCTGAGCATTTTTTATCTGCTATCGGTGCCACTGACGACAAGGCAGAAACGTCAGCTCAGGTGTTAAATATTAAGAAAGTAACCCTGGAACAGCCGATATTGCCAAAGTGGTATGACTGGGCAGGTATGCTTTACTATCGTGCACCGGCAAGGCAGTTTTCAGTTACGGGTTGGAAACCTTATCTACTGCTGGGCCTGACATTAAGCGTAATCTATGCGGTAGTGCTTAGTGCTGGCTTGGCCTTATATCGCGATCATCTCAAAGAAGATGTTGCACAGCGTCAGCAAGATGCAGAAGTCGTGTTATTGCAACGCCAAAAAACCGAAGATTTAGTTGCGTTAGTGAGTCGCTATACCCCATTGTTAGAAGGTTCAGCCAAATACAGTAACCTGCTGATGTTTTTATCAGAGCAGTTGCCTGCAGGCACAGAGTTACGTCGTAGTCAGTTAAACGAAAATGTTGCGGTTATTCAGGGAATAGCCCCCTCTGCGACTGAGGTGTTAGCACAGCTGGGTAATTCGCCACTCATCACTGAAGCCCGTTTTGACCGCCCAGTGCAAGCTGAGAGGGACGCAGAGTCTTTTACCATCTCATTTATTTTTAACTCGTTGGAGGTCAAGGATGCAGGAAATTAAACCTTGGCATAAGTTGTCTCTGCTCGTTATTGCCATAATGGTGTTGTTAAAGTTTGTGCTGTTGCCTTGGCAGCAATGGTTGATAAATAACGCTGAGCAAATCGCTTACTATAAAGGTTTGCAGAGCAAATTGCAGAACACCCAACTGCGTGCTGACACGTTAAAGCAACAAAATGAGGTTATTGTCGCTGATTATCAGCAACTGATGACAAAATTGCTGCCAGCCAGCAGCGATAACAACATTGATGTGCTGCGCTACGTGGAAAGCAAAGCAAAACAATATCATTTAAAAATTAATAACCGTGCCGTGGGTGATTTTCAGCAAGCGCCACTTCCTGCTTTGCCTATTACAATTACACTGCAGGGCCATCCTGAAATGATATTGGCGTATTTACAAGATGTCGAAACAGGGACTCCAAAGGTAGTTATCAGCAACATGTCAATCATAAAACCGGGCTTGAGTGTGCAGTTCGTCAACATGCGTTTAGACGCTATCGTGCTGCTCGCACCTGCTGAAGGAGAAACGGCCATATGATTAAGCTATTTTTTTCCCGCGTCATTTTACTTTTTTTAGCCGCGTTGGTATTGCATGCATTTACGATTATGTCAGCGCTTATCCCAGATAAAAATGCCACTTCAGCTGATGGGGTAGACTATAGCAGCCCGTCTTCAGCACCGCTTGCACGTAGGGATTTTGACGCGATACAATTTGCTAATGTGTTTAATATTAAGCCGTTTGTGCAACCAGAGGTGGTAGCTGCACCACAAAACAGTCCGCAAGACATTTTGGCAGAACAATTAAAATTGTTGGCAGTAACTTTTAACGGTACGGAATTTCAAGCGGTAGTTGCCGTGCAACAGCGTGACAAATCAGACATTAAAACGGTCAAAGTAGACGACACTGTTGCCGATTTTAAGGTTACCGAGATTACTAAGTTCCAGATACTTTTGACAACAAACAAAAATGAATTAGTGCAATTGGATTTATTTAAATCGGTTGCAAATGCGCAGCGCCTTAGCCAGATTAAAGAAAATTAAAGGTTAGTATCAATGAATATGTTTACCAAGAAAACCCTGGTGTTAGCCTGCTCAGCCGTGTTGATGGCCGGTTGTGCCAGCACTCCAGATGAAAAAGATAAGCCGCTTAAAGCCTCTGTTGATGTACCTAAGTCCTTTTTACAAAAAGAGACTTCTAAAACAGCACAAAATCAGTATGAATTTGAAGAAAAAGTGGCAGCAGAGACGGGCACTGAACAAATTCAAAGCATGGCACAGTTAAAAACCGGTAGTCCGTTGCTGCTGGAAGCGCCCAAGTTTGCCTCAGACCAACCAATGAAAATTGCGGTTAATGAAATGGAGTTACCGCAGCTGGCACACTATGTTTTCGGCGAGCTGTTAAAGCTGGATTATATTCTTTCTGCAGATGTTGAACGCATGCGCGACCGTGTCGCGCTAAATATTCAATCCGACATTACGCCACAACGATTGTATTCACTTACCACTGAGTTATTGGCAAAGCAAAATGTAGAAGTGTATAGCAAAGATAACATTGTCTTTGTTAACAAACAAAGTAACGCCTCAGCGAACCGCTCCGTTGGCATTGGCCGCCGGCTGGCTGATATGCCAGCCATGGGCGACGATATTATTCAGCTGGTGCCTTATACGTTCAACTCCGCCCGCTCTATTATGCAAATTACCAATAAGCTAAGTAAAGCCACTGTGACGCCGGATAACAGCAATAGACTGTTGTTGGTTGAAGGCAGCCGGGCTGACGTAGAACGTGTATTGCAAGTGGTTGATATGATGGACGTACCGCATGCCCGTGGCCGTGATATCCGCTTAATTACCATGACCTATTTATCACCAGATGAGATGCTGGAAGAAATTAACAAACTAATGGGCGCGGAGGGCATAAATACCACTGAAGACGTATTGTTAGTGCCGCTTGGCCGCTTAAATGCCGTTGTTGTTTACGCGGCTAATCCGACACTGGGTAACCGGGTGTCGATGTGGGCGAAAAAACTGGATGTAGCAACCGGCGGTGAAAACGAGCGTTATTTTGTTTATCGGCCAGATTACGTCAAAGCGGCAGATTTGGCTAAAAGTATCTCTATGTTAGGTTCGGGTGGTGCAGGTGAGAGTTCGTTGCCTGCAGGTGCCCCGACGAGTAGGGGGAGCGGAGCTCAAGACAAAAAATTCAGTATGTCTGCTGATGAAAAACAAAATGCCATTATAGTACACGCCACACCGAGTAAGTTTCAGGAAGTATTGGCATTACTAAAGCAGTTGGATCGCCTACCTGGGCAAATAGCCCTGCAAGTGGTGATTGTTGATGTTACGTTAGAAGAAAACGAAAAGCGCGGCATCGACTGGACATACAATTCAAACGCCAATGCGGCGCGCAGCGCTACTGGCAATCTCATGTCTGGCACTGGGTTAATGGCATTTAACGCTATTAGCGGTGATTGGACGATGAATTTTAATTTGCAAGATTCGCAGAAAAAAACCAATCTGTTGGCGCGACCTTATTTAGTGGTGCGTGATGGCGAAAGTGCTACCATTAACGCTGGCGATCAAATTCCTATTATCACCCAAACCAGCAGTAATGATACCAACCCGGATGTAATTCGAAACCAGGTGCAATATCGCTCAACTGGTATTTCACTATCGGTTACGCCGACAATTAATGCCGATGGCCTGATAAGCCTGGAAATTTCCACAGAGTCGTCTAAAAGTGATGTAAATTCGTTATCTAATATCAGCTCTCCCATTATTACAACTCGCAGTGTTAGCACCAGCATACTAGCAGGTAGTGGCCAAACGGTTGTGTTAGGTGGCTTGATTAATGAAAATATCGACGACAACGAAAATAGTGTACCATTGCTCGGCAAAATCCCATTGCTTAGACATCTCTTCACGTCTAAGTCAAAAGGGAGTAATCGGCAAGAATTAATGATCCTAATTACGCCTAGGATTATCAGTGAATCGTCAGAGTTAGATGAGCTGGGAACAAAGCTTTCAGAGATGTTTAGCTTTCCTGTTAATCAATAGGAAATTAATTGTTAACGTTTTTGCTTAATCTTTGAGCAAAAACAGGTATTTAATTTGTTTTTTTTATTGACTCTGTTGTTGCTAGGTCGCTATGATTACGGTCGCTGGTTTTCGGATGGCGACTTTTGCAGGTGGTGAACGCATGCAAGCGCCTACTGTTGTAATAAGTCGCAGAATGTTAACCACACTTGGGGTATGATTGTGTATAGCTAGAAGGCTTATGCAGCATACTCTGGGACACGTGTTCCAATGGAAACTATGAACAGGTTTCCAAAAAAATAATTTGGAGAAATGGAATGAAACTAATGAAAAAAACCCTGGTAAGCGCAGCCATTCTGGCCGGTCTTGCCTCGGCAAACGCGTATGCTGGTACTGAAGCTTGTTTCGAATACTCAAGCTCAGCTGCTGACGTATCTTTAGCTGACCGTTGGTCAACTATCTACACTGGCGCAACGTGTAACTACACTGTTGCTGGTGATGAATCTACTCAGCTGTTCCCATCTCAGCCAGTATTAATTGCGCAGGAAATCACTAAAGACAATACTGTTACGTTAAACGTTCCAGGTTTTGGTATTCCAGGCTCTAGCGTAGTTCAAGTAAACCCTACTGCACTGCGTCACGTGTTCTTTGTTCCAACAACTAACATTCCTGGTGGTTCACGTTTTGAAGTTGAATTGACTTCAAACGCAAACGGTGTTTCTTTTGAAGACAACCAGCTGTATTTCGTATTGTTAAAAGCCAACCTGGCAACTGACGGTACTACAGTAACTAGCTATTCACTTACTAACGTTGCATCTACCGATGGCGCGGTTAACGGTGAAACTCAGTTAACGTTCGTTGTTGATGCTACTACAAGCATCAGTGCTGGTAGCCGTCTGTTAGTAACTAACAGATCAATCAACCCGCAATCTTTCACTACGTTGCAAGAAGCTGCTGATTTCCTGGACACTTTCACTAAAGCGTCTGGTGGTCTGAATATCGCTCTGCAAGATAACGACAACTGTAATGTTCCAGTAGTGAGCATTGCTGTTACTTCAGCTGAAACAGATGCTGGCCGTGATATCGAAGGTGGTGTTACTTCTACTCCACGTATGTTGATTGAATCTGTAGAACAGTTCACTGGTCTGCACAACACTATGTCTACTGGCGTTAACGCGTATTCACTGGTTGGTGAAAACGGTACTCCAGCTAGTGGTACAGTTGATTCACTTGACCCATCACGTCTGACTGAGTTCGACTTGAATGTTGCTGGTGATTACGTGCGTATGCACGGTGTTGACGAAGTTCACTACAACAAAATCTTCCGTAACCGTCGCGACGTATTGCTGCCAGGCGAGCAAGATCTTGATGTTTTCGTAAACATTCAAGCAACTGACCGTCTGTTACTGGATCCAGTAGCGTCTAAAGACATCAAAGCAGCTCGTTTCTTAGTACGTGACCGTGCTCTGCAAGGTTCTGTAACTGCTGACTTGAACTGGGAAGATACGGCTTACTGTTTCACTACTACTAGCCGTGCTACACCAACTTCTACTGGTACTTGTATTGCTACTTGGAGCCATTTAGATCTGGCACCAACTTCAGTATTCTCTTACTACCTGGACGATTTCTTCATCAACGCTGGTGGTCTGAAGACTCACACGTTCTCAGTAGCTGAAGACGAAAATGGTACTGATCCGGTAACTTATGTTGCAGACCGTATCATGGGTTATTCTTACGACATCGCTATGGACTGGGGTATCGAGTTTACTGATGCTGGTCTGAAAGACAAGAGCTTAGCTCGTTCGTGTTCAGTAACTGTTCCTTCACACAACATCACTGTGAACGGTACTCAGCTGAAAGTGCCTTATGTATTTGACACTAACAGCCAGTGGGTTCGTATTGCTAACGAGCACGCAGAAACTGCTGAAGTTTACTTCGACATTTTCGGTGAAGAAGGTTCAAACGCTGTTCAAACTGAGAACGTGTACTTAGGTACTATCCCAGCTAACTCAGCTAAAGTGTTCTTCGCAAGCGATGTTATCGATATCGCTCGTGCAGATGGTTACGACCATACACAAGCTCCAGGTGCTACTACTAACCGTGGTCAGCAAGCTACTACGCGTCACACTGTTACTTTCTTAGTAACTGCACCTAGCGACAAAGTGCACGGTGTGTCTGTACAGAATATCCCAGGCGGTGTTGACCGTGTGATCCCTGTACTGCGTAACCATGACGAGACTAAGCCAGCTGATCGCGCAGCGATTTGGCAGCAGTAATCTCAATTGACTAAATAGTCAGGTAAAAACCCCCGCTCTGCGGGGGTTTTTTTATTGGCAAGCACACCAAGCCTTGCTAGCATAGCCGGCTTTGTAACATCATCGTTTGATAAAGTAACTTATGCCGCTGACTAGCAGCGAGGGGTAGCTGTTTTCATGAATATTCACTCCAACCATCAATATGAACTTAACTTAGCTGATATTTGGCAAATACTGTGGCGCGCCAAATGGATTTTAATTGGTGTGGCGCTGGTTACGGCCGTCATGTCTGTGGTGTTTGTGCGCCAATTGCCCAACGTCTACGAAGGTAAAGCGGTACTTGCTGTGGTGAGTAAGGGTGGCTCGGGTTCATTGGCTCGATTAAGTGGCCAGCTTGGGGGTATTGCCTCCTTGGCGGGCATTAACTTATCAGATAACGGCGGCGATCAATCCAAACTGGCTTTGGAAATTGCGAAATCACGTGATTTTATCAGCCGTATGATTAACGAACAAAATATGCTGGTACCGTTAATGGCTGCCGAAAACTGGGATCCACAAAGTGATACCTTAAGTTACGACACCAGCAAGTACCAAGATGGAAAATGGGTACGCGAGGTAAAGTATCCTTTTACCACTGAACCCTCCATGCAAGAAGCTTTAAAAGCATTTAACGATATTTTTCACCTGCATCACTCAAAAGAATACGGCACCGTGACCTTAACGTTTCAACATTATTCGGCAACGCTTGCGGCGCAATGGGCCAATGCGTTTGGTCGTATGTTGGATAATGAAATGAAACAACGCGACATCCGTGAAGCACAGCACAGTTTGCAGTACTTGCAACGCCAGTTAGAGACGACGGAACTGGAAGCACTGCGCCAGGCACTGTATCAGCTGATAGAAGAGCAAAGTAAAACACTCATGCTAGCAGAGGTCTCGGATGAATATGTGTTTAAGCTAATCGATCCGGCAGTTCGCGAACAATTGCCAGCATCCCCTAAGCGTGCGTTTATTGTCGTGTTATCCATATTATTAACTCAATTACTTACCTGTTTTGTTATTTTGCTGGTTCGGCTTAGGAAGTAGCGGACCTATTTAATGGCACTTAAAAAAAATATAATCGCCAACTACTTAGGTACTGGCTACAACCTGCTAATTGGCATTGTAATTTTGCCTTTGTACCTTGGGTACATGGGCGCAGAAGCTTATGGTTTAGTCGGCTTTTTTACCTTGATGCAGGTATGGTTGAATATCCTTGACCTAGGTTTGAGCCAAACACTAAACCGGCAAGCTGCTGCAGCCTCCGCAACACCAAGTGGCTACGCCCATTTTATGTCGGTGTTAAAAAGCTTTGAGCTCATATTCTTTGGACTGGCGTTAATCACCGTTGCAGTGGTATTTTCCGGTAGTGCATGGATGGCCGAACATTGGTTTGAAGCCAAGGTGTTAAGTAGCGACGATATTTGTCATGCTTTGCAGTTGATGGGCATTATTATCGCACTGCGCTGGCAAACCGCATTATATCGCAGCGGCATTTTGGGTTTTGAATACCATGTTTGGAACAATCTGGTTTCTGTTGGTTATGCCAGTTTTCGTTTTATCGGTTCTTTGCTGTTAGTCGTCTTTGTTAGCAATGACATACTGCATTTCTTTTACTATCAACTGTTATTGGCAGTATTAGAGTTTATTGTGTTACGACTAAAGCTCTATGCCATTTTGCCTGGTAATTTAGACAGACGTTGGCGCTTCGACTTACTGGCCGTTCGAAAAGTAGCGCCCTTTGCGCTGGGTGTTGCTTATAGCGCCGCGCTATGGGTCGCCGTTACGCAACTCGATAAACTAATGTTGTCTACATTACTGCCGTTACAGCAATTCGGCTATTTCTCATTAGTTACGGTTATTTGCAGTGGTTTGTTGCACATTACTTATCCGGTAAGTGTTGCTATTCAACCTCGTCTAACCGCCTTAGTGTCGCAGGGTAAAATAGCTGAAATGCACTTGTTATACCGCCGAGCTACACGCTTTGTTGCTGTAATGAGTGGTGCTGTCGTCGTCGTAATGGTGGTGTACGCTGAGCCATTATTGTTTGCCTGGACCGGAGACAAAGCCGCCGCTGCCTGGGGAGCGCCGGTATTGGTGTGGTTTGCATTGGGTAATGCCATGCTCACCTTAGGTACTTTCCAGTACTTTTTGCAGTTTGCTTTCGGTAGCATGCGTTTGCACGTCGTGGGGTCTACCATTGCGGCTGTGCTTCAAGTACCCATTATTTTTTACGCCGCCGTAAACTACGGTGCTGTTGGCGCCGGTTTGGCATGGTTTGGCTTTCGTGGTTTGTTTTTTATGGTGTGGCCACCCATAGTGCATCATCGCTTTGCTCCTGGTTTACACTGGCGCTGGTTACTGACTGACGTACTCCCTGCTATTTTAAGCACAGCAGCGTTAATTTTACTGTTGCAGAAATGGTGGCCAGTGGCGATGGATAACAGTCGCTTCAACCTTATTCTACATATTGCCTTCATATCGTTAGTCACACTGATATTGATGCTGACAATAGGTTTTATTAGTGAATATTGGCGTAAAACAGGCCGGTTGCCGGTAATGCCCTCCGGTGTGCCGACAGAAGCTGAAATAGTATCGCAGTGGTCTGATCAAGAGCCTACCGTAAGCATATGCTGTATTACGTATAATCAGGCCAGTTATATTCAGCAGACATTAGATGGGTTTTTACGGCAAAAAACGGGTTTTGCCTTTGAAATATTGGTACATGACGATGCCTCAACTGACGGCACCAGCGATATTATACGACAATATGCCGCGCGTTACCCAAGCCTGATAAGAGCTGTTTTACAAACGGATAATCAGTTTAGTCAGGGAAAGCAAGTATCGCCTAATTTTGTCTGGCCTTTGGCGAAAGGGCGTTATATTGCATTGTGCGAAGGTGACGACTTCTGGTTTAACGAAAATAAACTATCCCGGCAAGTGACGGCATTAGACAACGCATCCGATGCGGATATTTGTTTTCATCCTAGTATCGACTTATTTCCGGATGATACTCAACAGCGAGCTTGTTATTTAGGCAGTAAAGCCCTTAGGGTAAGCTATGCAGATGTTATTCGCGGTGGCGGCGGCTATATGCCAACGGCGTCGATACTGATACGTTCAGCCGTGTTAAAGCACTTACCTAATTGGTTTTCATCGGCGCCAGTAGGCGATTATTATTTGCAGATGCTGGGTGTTCAAAAAGGGGGAGCGGTATATTTGCCCCACGCAATGTGTTGTTATCGGCGTAAAGCAGAGAACTCCTGGACGTTGTCAACCAAAGGCTGGACACAACAACATGTGGTGAAGGTTGCGCAGGCCCATATTCATGTCTTATCACAGCTATGTTTGACCAGCGCGACAAACCACGTCGCAGATTTTGACTATGCCAAATCGCGAGAGTTGATGCTCGCGGCCATTATGGCAGTAAGATCATCCCATTTTTCTACAGCGAAAACGCTGATTGAGCAAAGTTGGCAATGTTACCGTTTTGCCGGTTGGCGTCAGCCGGTGCTATATCTGGCAAGGCACAACCTTAACTTGCTGCTAAAAGCAAAATCCTTATTTAATGTACCTAAGCCAGAGGTAGCTGATGAGTGACGGTGCAATTACACAGCTACTGGTTGTGATGGAAAGCTTTGTAATGGGCGGTGTAGAGCGAGTTACGCTGCGCTTGCTGCAAGCATTACAGCAAGCACATCCTGAACTGAATATTACCGTTGCAGTTCAGCACAATAGCGGCGCTTTGGCGTCAGAGTTCAATCAAACGTTACAAATAGCGGAGTTGCCCTCTGGTACTTTTGCCCAAGGCAAGGCAATACGTCAGCTAGCACTTACATTACATAGCCAGCTAGTGTTGTTTACTAAAGGGGGATTATCGCGCTATCAGCTTTTTTTACCACGTGGTGTGCGAAGCGTTGTGGTGCAGCATGTGCCATTGGCGCTGCCAGGCTTATCAGCTGGCAAAAATGCATTGCGACGCCTGATAGCAGCGGTATGCTATCGACTGGTGGACAAAGTGGTCACGGTGTCTGACGGATTAAATCAGGATGTTTGCAATGCACTAAGACTAGTGCCCACTAAAGTTAAAACAATATATAACCCGGTGCTTACAAGTAGCGTCAATGCGCTTGCTCGTGAAGCGCTGCCTGCGTCTATGTTGCCGTTACCGGCTTATTTTCTTTGTGTCGGCCGGTTAGATTTTCAAAAAGGCTACGACATGTTGCTGCAAATCTGGCAGCAGCCTCAATTGCAACAACAGCACGTTTGTATTATTGGCGATGGCCCGCTGAGTAACACCTTATCTGAACAAATTGCTCAACTAGGGTTGTCAGATCGTGTGCATTTGCTGGGGGCCGACAATAACCCTTACCGCTATATGCAGCATGCAAAGGCATTGTTATTGCCTTCTCGTTTTGAAGGTTTACCCACAGTACTGGTTGAAGCGGCCGCACTGGGCACGCAGCTGGTTGCTTTTGATTGCCCACATGGTCCAAAAGAACTGCTTAATGCAGGCCGCGATGGCTATCTTGTCGCACCAGGTGATATTTCAGACTTTGCCACTGCGGTAGCGGCTATTGCACAGGGGCAGAATAAACCGCTACCAGACGTTAGCGCTTTTTTCGCCGAAGCTGCCGCCAGCAACTACTATCAGCTGTTTACCCAATTGTGTAACGGTCGTTAACGATGCAGCGCATAAATGTGTTTCGTTCAGCACTGATGCCGGTAGCTTTAATTTTACTGTTCTTGTGTTATTGGCCTACCTACATTGTGCCAGGCTTACCAGTTGATGCTTTGCAAAAAGCGCACTATGTGATGGTGGCGTTGTTTGCTGTTTTAATTGGCTGGTTAAATGGCGCCCGGTTAGTGATGCCCAAACTGGCGTTACTTTATCTTTTACCGTTAGCGGTTTATTTGCTGGTGTTTCCACAAATCCTCGCGGTTACCACGTTTTTCCATGTTGGTTTAATCCTAAAAGTATTCACTTTTAGTTTATTTATTGTGGCGTTGTATTCTGTGTTGCGTAAAAGCTTTAACGTTGACAACACGCCAAGCCTGACACGTTTATTTTACTTAATCTTATTGCTGCAGCTAATGTTTGTTGCACTGCAGCTGGTGTTTGGTGATACCACTTGGTTAGGCTGGTGGAACCACAAAGAGGTCGTGACACCCTGGGGTAAAAGGGCGCCTGGTACTTTCGACTGGGTCTATTCAACGTGTTATTTTTTAACGTTCTTTATTCCAATGTTATTGCTTAACAGTGTCAGGTCCCGGTATAAATTTTTTAACGCCGTACTGCTGGGCGCCGTAATGATTGTCATTTTGCTATCACAGTCTAAAACCGGTTATCTGGCAACGGTATTGGTGTTTTTATATTTGCTCATTTTTATGTGGTTTAGTGGCGCTGTAGGCGCAGGCAGAATTGCACTTTTGTACCTTTTAATGGCAGTGTTTTTGCTTCTGGTTCTGTTATATTCTGGCATCGAATTAGAGTACATCAGTAATTTTATTGATATGGTCACCCGGGGCAGTACCGATGGGTCAACTTATACCCGGTTGTACCAAACCAAGCTGGCGGTTGGTGAGGGCTTAGCCTACTGGTTTCGTGGCTCGCCAGACGTATTGCGTGGTGTTGTAATAGAAAACGCCTACTTGGATTATTTATTTCGCTATGGCATTTGGGGCCTAGTACAATATTTACTGTTTATTGGTTTACTGGTCTTATTAAGCGGTATGGTAGCGTATCGTGCAGTGCAGCAAAGTAATGCTAAGTTAATACCAGCTCAAACGGCAGTTATTGCATTATGTTGTCATATTTCTATGGTGGCTTTAGCCTTTTATTCGCTTAGTGCAGCGACGGCTGATGCATATAAATCGTCAATGTGGACTTGTTTTGTTTTTACCTTGACGATTTTTGTTTATCATTACGCACTAAAATCTGTGCAGCCGGTTTCTGGGCAGAATACATGTGGTTAACTAACGGGCGTTTTACGCAATGAATTTCACCAATCTGCAATTGCTGGAACAGCGCATTTGCACTAAAGAGCACTTTATTGCGCTAATGCAGCAAAGCACGGAGCCGGTGACCACCAGCTTTGTTAACCCGTTTTCGGCGAAAGTGTTAACGCAACAGCCAGAGCTAATTCAAAGTATCGATCATTTTTATGTCGATGGTGGCTTGTACGTAAAGTTGTATAACCTGTTTAACCGCAACAAGCCGAAGCTAAATCGTTGCAGTTTCGATTTCTCTTCTGTTGCCACCGACTTTTTTAACTATTGCCAAAGTACGGGGATCAAAATAGCCCTGGTCGGCGCTAAAGATAGCGAAATCGATGCAGCCATCAATAATATACAGCAGCGTTACCCCAAGCTAAATATTGCTTATTCACGCCACGGCTATTTTAACGACGAACAACAGCGGCAACAGTGTTTTGCTGATATTACCGCTAGCGGTGCTACTGCGCTTATTTGTGGTATGGGAACGCCGCATCAGGAGAAGTTTATTCTCGCCGCGCGCCAGGCTTGCCCCACATTGCGCTTTTTAACTACTTGCGGCGGGTTTCTAACCCAGTCTGCGCTGGATATAGATTACTGGCATCCGGTAATGAATCGCCTGGGCCTGCGCTGGTTACAGCGCGCAGTGCAGCATAGCCACGTGCGGGATCGTATTTTACGCGACTACCCCTTGTTTATCTGGCATTACTTAATCTACGCGCTCAGGCATCGAAACAAACAAAGGCCATCGGCATGACAATGTATCCGGCAGCGGTGCTGCTTACCGGGGCCACAGGTTTGGTAGGCTCGGCATTACTTGCGCAGCTAAACGGTCATTGCCGTGTATTTAGCTTAGGTCGCAGTAAACCTGCATTATGTGAAGCGCATGCCACAGCTGCCTTTGGTGATAATACAGACTGGCTAGCGTCAGCTCAGCCCTTGTTAGCCCAAACCGATGCCATAGTGCATTGCGCAGCAAAAGTGCATGTTATGCATGATACCGCCACCGACCCGCTGGCAGCGTATTGTGCAGTTAATACTGACGCTACGCTGTTACTGGCGCAAGCCGCAGCTAAGGCGGGTGTAAAACGTTTTGTTTTTATTAGCACCATCAAAGTGAATGGCGAATATACCGAAGCGGACCGGCCGTTTACCGCCAGCGATAGTGTAGAGCCAACCGATCCCTATGCCTTATCAAAATGGCGTGCAGAGCAGTCGTTACTGCTACTGGGCCAACAAACCGGTATGGAAATTGTCATTATTCGTCCGCCTATGGTTTACGGCGTTGGCGTTAAAGCGAATTTTCTGGCGTTATGTAATGCAGTACGCCGTGGCTTGCCAATGCCGTTTGCTGGCATTAACAACAAACGTAGCATGGTGTCGGTGGCCAATCTTACCAGCCTCATCATATGTTGTTTAACCCACCCGGCAGCACCGGGGCGGGTATGGCTGGCCAGTGATGGTGCAGATTTGTCAAGTGCCGAACTGGTTAGGCTAATGGCGCAAGCCATGAATGTACCCGCACGGGTATGGTGGGTGCCTACGTGGCTTATGCACGCGGCGGCCACCGTGTTGGGTAAGGGCGAGCAATATCGACGTATAGCGGGTAGTTTGCAGCTGGATATTAATGACACCTGTCAGCAACTGGGCTGGCAACCACAACAAACACCACAGCAGGCGTTGCAACAATTGCTGAAAAAGCCAGCATCTGGTGGCTGAAAGCAAATAGGTGTTTGGTAAAGTTTTTTACTGATGTTACATTATTAAGAATTTATAAAGGATGATAAACGCGATGAAGTGTTCTTTACTTACTGCCGTTTCAGCCGCCATATTATTGGCCGCGTGCAGCCAAACCGCTGTGCCGGGGCGAATTATAGCCCCTCAGGATGTTGTAAGCTACGACGCGTTAAATTTGTTAACCCCTTTAACACCCGGCCAAAGTACCCGGTTAGCTTCGTCGCCCTGGGGCAATAATATCAACGTTGTTTTACTGCAAAAATACCGTGCAGCCACAGGCTTTGACTGTATGCGGCTAAAGCTTGATAGCCAAACAGCCTTGGCGTGCCAAACGCCAGACAACCTGTGGGTGGCTGAGCCCACATACATTCAGTAAGCTCCCTTACGGTCGCAGGCAAGTAAACTTCAATTTTCAGGAATGGCATAAATATGTGTGCAGCAAAAAATACAGTGTTCAAACGTGGCACAGCAATGTTTGTTACCTTAGCCGCGGCGTTACTGGTAACGCATAGCGTAATAGCGCAAAGTTTTGCTGATTTACCCAGTAATCAGCGTGCTGCAGCGTTGCAATCAAGCCAGGTACAGCAGCTATTAAACGATAATCAAAATAGCACGCCAACACTGGCAACACCGCAGCAAAATACCAACTGGCAGGTAGGCCGCTATGGCCCGGTACAACCTGGCGCAGCGGATCAAAGTGAGGCGGGTAGCATGTTGCCCTTTGGCGCCGATTTATTCAGCGGCGGCTTTCGTGGCTTACGCTCAGATGGCTTAAACCCAGATTATAAAGTGTTACCTGGCGACCAAATTACGCTACGTATTTGGGGCGCGGTAGAAGTTGACCGTGTGCTGCCGGTAGACGCGCAGGGCAATATTTTTATTCCCGCTGTAGGGCCGGTTAAAGTGATGGGTACCAGCCACCAGCAGCTTGATAATCTGGTGCGTAATGCCGTGCGTCAGGTTTATCCAGACAACGTACAGGTATATACCAACTTACAAGGTGTGCAACCTATAGCGGTATTTGTAACTGGTTATGTGCGCTTGCCAGGCCGTTATGCTGGTGTGCCCGCTGATTCTGCCTTATTTTTTCTTGATCAGGCCGGTGGTATCGACAATACACTTGGCAGCTACCGTCAAATTAAACATATTCGCGATGGCGAGATTGTACAAAGCCTCGATTTATACCAGTTTCTGTTGCACGGCCAATTGGTCCATTCACAATTTAAAAACGGCGATACCTTATTGGTAGAACAGCGTGGCGACGTTGTGCAGGTAAGCGGTGATGTAGCCCGCAGTTATCAGTACGAGTTAATTGCCACTGAAACAGCTACCGACTTAGTGAACCGGGTGCAGTTAAAACCAGGTGTAACCCATGTGCTGCATCGTGGTATTAATGCAACAACCCCGTATTCAGATTACCTGCCACTGCAAAACTTTGCCGCTGTAAGTCTTGCCAATGGTGACGAGCTGGTATTTAGCGTTGACCAGCAAATTAGCAACATCGTAGTGCAGGTAGAAGGCAGCTTTTTAGGTCAGTCGCGTTTTATTGTGCCGCGCCATGCCAGCTTACAACAAGTGCTAAACAATATCGCTGTTGACCCGGCCATTGCCGACATCAGCAATATTTCGTTACGCCGGGTCAGTATTGCTGAGCGGCAACGGGCATCGTTATTAGAGTCGTTACGCCGCTTGGAAACCACCTATTTAGGTGCGCCGTCGTCTACGGTGGAAGAGTCGGCTATTCGGGTGCGTGAAGCAGAGCTTATCAGCCAATTTGTACAAAAAGCGCGTCAGGTGCAGCCTAATGGCCGTTTAGTAGTGGCAGACGATAGCGGCGTAGCCGATATTCGTATGCAAGATGGTGACATTATTACCATACCTGAGCTAAGTGACGCTGTGCTGGTAAGCGGCGAGGTATTTGTGCCGCAGTCAGTGGTGTTTAATGCTAATAAATCACTGAATGATTATATTGCGGCAGCAGGCGGTTATAGCCAACATGCTGATAAAGGCCGTATTTTAGTGGTGCGCCCCAACGGTGAAATTCGCCTGGCAGACGATGTTGAAATTCGCTCTGGTGACGAAATTCTTATTTTGCCTAAAGTGAGCAGTAAAAATCTGGAGCTTGCCTCGTCTATCAGTCAGATCCTGTATCAGATTGCGGTGGCAACCAAAGTTGCACTGGATCTATAACAGCGATGACCATAGAGGTTAACCGCAGTTCGTGGCAGGTTACGCTTGATGTGTGGCGTGCCATGTTCTTACGCGAAATTGTCTCACGTATCTCTGCCGACCGGCTTGGCTGGGTGTGGCTATTAATTGAACCTGTGCTGCACATCGTGTTGTTTGTTGCCATACGCCAATTAATGGGCCGGGTACGCTTTATTCCGGGCGCCGAGTTTGTACCCTGGTTTGTGGTGGGCATGATGGGCTTTTTCTTGTTTCGCCAGGCCATAACCCGCTCTATGGGCGCCATTAATGGTAACAAGGCCTTATTTGCTTATCGTCAGGTACAGCCGTTAGATGCCGTGCTGGTGCGCTGCTTTATTGAAGGGCTGTTAAAAACCCTGGTACTGCTGTTGATAGTAGGTGGTGCTACAGTACTGGAATACCATATTTTACCGCATGATTTACTCGGTGTTATTTTGATATGGGGCTTTATTTGGCTGCTGGGTACTTCTATTGGCATTGTGCTGTCGGTACTCAACACCGTAATGCCTGAAACAGAAAAAGTGGTTGGCCTTATCATGCTGCCGCTGTACTTTTTATCCGGCGTTATGGTTCCTATTCAGTTTTTACCACACGCGCTGCATCCTTATTTACTACTTAACCCCATTACGCATGGTATTGAGTCGTTGCGGCATCAATTTTTTGAGCACTACCAAACCATTGCTGGCATAGACCTGATGTACATGGGGCAGTGGACCTTGTGCTGCTTTTTTCTAGGCTTGTTACTGCACTTGCGTTATCGCATCAGGTTAATTGCAAAATGATCGAAGTAGCCAATATATATAAACGCTACCATGGTTTGCACGGTGGCGACTGGGTGTTAAAAGATGTCAGTTTTAGCATACCACCCGCAACCAGTGTTGGCGTGCTTGGCCGTAATGGTGCCGGTAAATCAACCCTATTAAGAATGCTGGCCGGCATGGACAGCCCTGACAAAGGCACTATACAGCGTAACTGCCGTGTGTCTTGGCCTATTGGTTTGGGTGGCGGTTTTCAAAGCAATATGACCGGCCGGCAAAACGTTAAGTTTGTTGCCCGGGTTAACGGTGGCGAATCTGATATGGAGCGCATTATTGCCTTCGTACAAGATTTTGCCGAAATTGGCCGGGCCTTTGACCAGCCGCTGGCAACCTATTCCAGTGGTATGAAAAGCCGCTTAGCATTTGGCTTGTCACTGGCATTTGAGTTTGATGTGTATTTGTCAGATGAAGCCACCAGTGTTGGCGACGCCGCCTTTCGGGATAAAGCCACTGAAGCGTTTCGTAGCCGCATGGGTAAAAGCAGCATCGTGATGGTGTCACACAGCACCGGAATATTACAGGATCTATGTCAGGCGGGTTTATGGCTACACCAGGGCAAGGCATATTGGTTTGACGCATTAGACGATGCCATAACGGCGTATCACAAGAGTATTGGTAAATGAAACAACAACTAAAAGCAAAAGCACATTGGTTAGTTGCGGCAGCAGCTTGCGTTCTGGCGGTATTTTATTGGGGCGCTCTGGCTACCGACCGTTATATTTCTGAAGCCAATATCGTGTTGGAATCGCCTGAGCTAGCACCAAGCTCATTTAATTTCTCCTCATTATTGTCGGGTACCGGTGGTTCAGCGGATCTGTTGTTGTTAAAAGATCACTTGCTGTCAGTAGATATGCTGAAAAATCTGGAAGCAAAATTACAATTACGCCAGCATTACAGCCAGCCAAGTATCGACTGGTTAAGCCGTTTAGACAGCGATGCACCCATTGAGCACTTTCACGACTATTATAAAAAGCGTATTTATGTCGCCTTCGACGATTACGCTGGCTTGCTGCGTATTCGCGTAGCCGCGTTTTCACCTGAGATGGCAAAAGCCATTGCCGATGCGTTGTTAGAGCAAGGCGAAGCGCATATGAACGACATGGGGCGTCGTTTAGCCGAAGAGCAAGTGCGGTTTATTGAAGGCCAGGTGAGCATTTTAAACCAGCGCTTAATGCAAGCGCGCGAAGAGCTGTTATCGTATCAAAACCAGTATGGCTTAGTGTCGCCAACGGCGGCAGTACAAAGTATTGCCACCATAGTGGCACAACTTGAAGGGCAGTTAGCCTTAACTGAAGCGCAGCGTAAAGCTGCTCTGAGTTATCAAAGTTCGGCCTCACCAGAATTAAAACGGCTTAACGCCGAAATTTCGGCATTAAAACAACAAATAATATCAGAACAAAACCGCTTAGCCGCAGACGACGGTCAGGCGCTAAACCGCGTGTCAGCTGAGTACGAAACCATATCACTACGGGCTAAATTTGCCCTGGAGCTATATTCAAACACCTTAATTGCGCTGGAGAACACCCGCATCGAAGCCTCGCGCAAATTAAAACAGGTGTCGGTGCTACAATACCCCACCACGCCAGAATACGCGGTTGAGCCAAAAAGGTTAAAAAACAGCATTGTATTTATTGTTATGACGCTTTTATTGGCCGGTATTGTTCATCTGTTGCTGTTAATCATCAGAGATCACCGTGACTAAGCAACATACCGCTGCGGGTGAAACGCCGTTTTTCACCAGCTTGCCGTCAACCGTATTACAGTGTTTAACGGCAACTGGTGTTTTGCCTGTGCTAAAGCACAGGCTTACCCCTGCGTTACGGACTGAACTGTACCACCCCATCAATAACCAGCACCACCAGCAAGCTCGCGAGCTCATAACGCAATGGCAGCAGCAAAACTTGTCCGCCATGCCGGGGCACCCTGCATCCTGGCCACAGCATGACGATAACGAGCGATTTTCATTAATATTGCTGCATCAGCAAAGTGAGCGTGAGCTGCATCAGCTTATTGTGTTGGCAATAGGCACTGGTGCAGGGGATTGGGATGACGGTAGTGACAAATTTAGCCAACAACTGGTGGTTTACAGCGCTAAACCATTAAGCAAGCTGGCGCAGTATCGGGTTAAGCGTAAATGGCCGTTGTTACAATTGCACTTTGTGTTTAGTGGCCACCCTGGCTACTTATTACGTCAGGCTGATAATATTGTCAGCGATGGAGGCTGGTTTACCCTTGAAGCCATTCTTGCCGGACGTAATGTACAGCAAAGCCACGGCTCGGTGTTTACCGCGCTTTGCAACAGTAGCGGCGACGAACGTCAGGCCCTGTTAGAGCGTTTAGTGCACCAATTATGGCAAGTACATGCTGATATTCTGTTACCCGAAACGGCAAGTGCTGCAGTAAATGGCAAGCCGGCTGTTGCGGCAACTATAGCAGAGTTATTCAATTGGTTAGCATTGCAACAACAGCAACTTAGCCGGCTTCCGCCCACCTTTTATGTACACCGTATGGCACGTTTGTGGCGCCCGGTGTTACGGCGCTTTGCGCCTTACAGCAAAGTTCATTTTGTTCGCCACGCCCGGCAAATTCCTGCAGGCAGCCATGTGTTGTTATGGGGGCGGCGCGAGCTGGATAGCCCAGCTCCGGCAGATCTAAACATTATTCGTATTGAAGACGGTTTTATTCGCTCCGTTGGCCTGGGCGCACAGTTTGTCGCACCGGTATCCTTGGTGTTTGATCATCAGGGCATTTATTTTGACAGCACGGCCGAAAGTGAATTAGAGCAGCTGTGTAATCAGGCTACGTTCAGCGACACCTTGCTAAAACGTGCAGAAGCCTTGCAGCACGCTATCGTCGCGGCAAATATTACCAAATATAATACCGGCCAGGGTAGTTGGCAGCGGCCGGCGGGTAGGCGGGTAGTGTTAGTGCCGGGGCAGGTTGAGTCTGATGCATCAATTCGCTTTGGTGCGGCAGATATCCGGCATAATTTGGCACTGCTTAAAGCCGTGCGGGCTAACTGCCCAGATGCTTATCTGTTGTACAAGCCGCACCCGGACGTCGTGGTTAAAGCGCGGGCGCAAGGTGATGGTGAGCAATTAGCCGGGCAATATTGCGACGAAATAATAAGTAATGTGGGTATGGCGCAGTTACTTAGCCAGGTAGATGAAGTACATGTGCTTACCTCATTAACCGGGTTTGAGGCGTTATTACGCGGTATACCAGTGTATTGTTATGGTCGGCCATTTTATGCGGGCTGGGGCTTAACGCAAGATCAGGTATCGCAACTGCGGCGAGAACGTACGCTTACCCTGGCGCAATTAGTTGCCGCGGCACTGATCTTATATCCGGTGTATATCTCTCCGCTAACGGGCTGTTATACTTCACCGGAAAATATTTTGAACGAGTTAGCATTATTGCGTACTAAGCGGCAATTCAGCCTGGCTGACTTAAAACGGCGCATAATGCGTACCGCAGTAAATCTGTTGGTTAAACCCACTTAAGCGAAGGACAAAGCTTGCAACATATTGCGCTGGTTGGCACAACCGCAGATGCGAAACTGGGTTTTCGCGCAGAACTGATAAAAGACCTTGTGGCCCAGGGGCATATTGTTTATGCCTTTGCCGGCGACTACACCGACAAAACCCGCAGTGCAATTACCGCGCTGGGGGCTATTGCCGTGCCATATCATATCAGCCGTTTTGGCATGAACCCGCTGCAAGACATTTACACGTTAGTGCAGTTGATTTGGCTATTTAAAAAATACCGCATCGATTTAAGTTTCTGTTACTTTGCCAAGCCGGTTATTTTTGGCACCATCGCAGCCAGGTTAGCGGGCGTGCCACGCCGGGTTGCTAAAATTGAAGGCCTGGGCCGTATTTTTACTATACCGGCCACCGGTGATACCCGCCGCGCCAAACTGCTGCGTTGGGTACAAACCCAGCTGTATCGTATTGCCTTGCCGTGCTGTGAAACCGTATTTGTACTTAACCCCGACGATGAGCAAGACCTCATCCGCAGTAATAATATCAAGGTTAAACGTTGCATTAATTTGGGTGGTATTGGTATTAATTTGTCGGATTACCAGCCATTTACGCCAAAGGGTAGCATTCGGTTCATTTTTGTTGGGCGGTTATTACCAGAAAAAGGCATTGGCTATTTTATTGAAGCGGCAAAGATCCTGCGCCAACAAGGTGCTGCGGCTGAGTTTGTCGTTTTGGGTGAGCCTGACAACGCCCCCGGCGCGATTAATCGCTCGCAGTTACAACACTTGGTAGAGCAGGGCACTATTTTTTATCCGGGCCGGGTGCTTAATGTGGCGGAATACCTTAAGCAGTCGCATGTGTTTGTGTTGCCGTCATACTATCGCGAAGGCGTGCCACGCAGCACCCAGGAAGCCATGGCAGCAGGTCTGGCGGTTATTACCACTAACGTGCCAGGGTGTCGCGAAACCGTAATAGACAATGAAAACGGTTTATTAGTACCGCCGCACGACGTTGACGCGCTGGTTGCCGCCATGCAAAAACTGGTGACTTTCCCGGCATTAACAGAACAAATGGGCCGGCGAAGCCGCGCGCTTGCCGAGCAAAAATACGACGTACGAAAAATAAACGCTATTGTTATTAACGCTTTAGCACCAGAGGATCCCAACAAGGCATGAGTAAAACGTTTTTAGTAACTGGCGGCGCGGGTTTTATTGGCTCGGCAGTGGTGCGCCATCTTATTCATGACACCCCGCATCAGGTTATCAACGTCGACAAGCTAACCTATGCCGGTAATGTAAATTCGTTAAGCGATGTTGCCAATTCTGCCCGTTATAGCTTTTTACAGGCCGATATTTGCGATGCCAAAGCCATGGCGCAAGTGTTAGCGCAGTATCAGCCCGACATCGTCATGCACCTGGCAGCCGAGAGCCATGTCGACCGTTCTATTGACGGCCCGGGCGATTTTATTCACACCAATATTGTCGGTACCTATACCTTGTTAGAGGCTGCTCGCGCGTATTGGAGCGGTTTAACCGGCGAAAAAAAAGCCGCCTTTAGGTTTCACCATATCTCTACCGACGAAGTATATGGCGATTTACACGGCACAGATGACTTATTCACCGAAACCACACCTTACGCGCCTAGCAGCCCGTATTCGGCCAGTAAAGCCGGTTCTGATCATTTAGTTCGGGCCTGGCTGCGTACCTTTGGCTTACCTACCGTTGTTACTAATTGTTCTAATAATTATGGCCCGTTCCATTTCCCGGAAAAGCTGATTCCGCTAATGATATTAAATGCCTTAGCCGGCAAGCCGTTGCCGGTATATGGCGATGGCAAACAAATACGTGACTGGTTATACGTAGAAGACCATGCCCGTGCGCTGGTTACAGTGGCTACGGCGGGCAAGGTCGGCGAAACTTACAATATTGGCGGACACAACGAAAAGCAAAACATTGAAGTAGTGCAAACCTTGTGTGCACTACTGGAAGAGCTGGCGCCGAATAAACCACAGGGCGTAAAGCATTACAAAGACCTGATTACCTACATTACCGACCGCCCGGGGCACGATGTACGTTACGCCATTGATGCGAGCAAAATAGCGCGTGAGCTAGGCTGGACACCAGCAGAAAATTTTGAATCAGGTTTACGTAAAACCGTGCAATGGTATTTAGCTAACCCAAGCTGGTGGCAAGCTATTCTGGATGGTAGCTATCAACAGGTGCAGGGCAACTAAATGCGTAATATTGTATTACTGGCACCTAATGGCCAGGTGGGCTTTGAGCTAGCGCGCAGTTTGGTGGGGTTGGGCAAACTACATTGCCTTAGCCGCGCTGATATTGATTTTAGCAATATTAATATGCTGTTAGCACGCATTGCCCAGTTACAGCCCGATATTATTGTTAATGCTGCAGCGTGGACAGCGGTAGATAAAGCTGAAACAGAGCAAGACGGCGCCTATTTGCTTAACGCAACGTTGCCGGCGGCATTAGCAACGCTGGCGCAGCAATCTAATGCCTGGTTGGTGCATTATTCCAGCGACTATGTTTATCCGGGCACCGGCAGTAATGCCTGGCAAGAACACGATACTACTGCGCCATTGTCGGTGTATGGCCAAACCAAATTAGCCGGTGACAGCGCCATACAGCAGCACTGTGCAAAGTATTTAATCTTTCGCACCAGCTGGGTGTACGCCGCGCGCGGTAATAACTTTATGCGCACCATGTTAAAACTGGCACAAAGCCGTGAAGCCCTGCAAGTAGTGTCTGACCAAATAGGCGCCCCTACACCGGCCCGGCTTATTGCCAATATTACCGCACTTTCGCTGCAGCAAGCCTTGCAACGCGGTGAGGCGCTAAGTGGTGTGTATCATCTGGCGCCAGCAGGCGAAACCAGCTGGTATGGTTTTGCTGAGGCCATTTTTACGCTGGCCCGCCAGCATGGGGTAATGCTGACACTAGCGCCGGAAAAGTTGAGCGCCATTGGTACAGCCGATTATCCAACAGCCGCAAAACGGCCGGCAAATTCCAGGCTTTGTCTGACAAAAATACAGCAGACATTTAATCTGCAAATGCCCGACTGGCAAAGTCAGTTAGCACTAACATTTATTGAGTGGCGTAATAATACTCAGGTTGATAACACAGTTATTTGCCCTTAGCACAGTGTCGCAGTAAACTATCGCGTTTTATCGTCGCTAGCAGACAGGCACAACACGCAGGCATAGCAGGAATAGTATGGCTCAAAAAGGTATAGTATTGGCAGGTGGCGCTGGTAGCCGGTTACATCCCATTACGTTGGGTGTGTCCAAACAGTTGTTGCCAATTTATGATAAGCCAATGATTTATTACCCAATTTCCGTGTTAATGCTATCTGGCATCCGGCAAATATTGATCATCAGTACGCCAGAAGATCTGCCGTCATTTAAAAAGTTGCTAGGCACTGGCAGTCAGTTTGGTGTGGAATTTGAATATGCGGTGCAACCCTCGCCAGATGGCTTAGCTCAGGCGTTTATTATTGGTGAGCAATTTATTGGTAACGACCGTGTTTGCTTAGTATTGGGTGACAACATATTTCATGGTCAGCATTTCACCGGGCAACTATTAAAAGCCGCGCAGCAAGAAAATGGCGCCACGGTGTTTGGCTATATGGTAAAAGACCCCGAGCGTTTTGGTGTGGTTGAATTTGACAGTGCCGGTAAAGCTTTGTCAATTGAAGAAAAACCCAAACAGCCAAAATCTAACTATGCGGTAACCGGCTTGTACTTTTATGACAACGACGTGGTGGAAATTGCCAAAGCTGTTAAGCCTTCAGCACGTGGTGAATTAGAAATTACCTGTGTTAATAATGCCTATCTGCAGATGGGTAAGTTACAGGTAGAAAAACTAGGCCGTGGTTTTGCCTGGCTAGATACCGGCACTCACGACTCGTTATTGGAAGCATCACAATATGTGCAAACCATTGAGCACCGCCAAGGCCTTAAAATTGCCTGTTTAGAAGAAATTGCCTGGCGCAATGGCTGGATCAGCGACAAAGACATGTTACGTATAGCCCGGTCATTAAGTAAAACCGGTTATGGCCTCTATTTACGCCGCCTGCTGGATGGCGGCTTTTAACGGAGCAGTAAAGTGCAGGTAACTAAGACATCCCTGGCCGACGTGCTACTGTTAACGCCCAAAGTGTATGGCGATGAACGCGGACATTTTTTTGAAAGCTTTAACCAGCAAAGTTTTAACCAGCTAATTGGTGACGTTAATTTTGTGCAAGACAACCAGTCACGCTCGGCAAAGGGTGTACTGCGTGGCTTGCATTATCAAATACAGCAACCGCAAGGCAAGTTAGTTAGGGTATTGCAGGGCGAAATATTCGACGTAGCGGTAGATTTAAGGCGCAGCTCGCCGCAGTTTGGCCAGTGGACAGGTGCAACACTGTCGGCAAATAATCAGCAGCAAATGTGGGTTCCACCTGGCTTTGCCCATGGTTTTTTAGTGTTGTCAGACACCGCCGACGTGTTATATAAAACCACTGACTACTATGCGCCACAGTTTGAGCGGGCTATTCGCTGGGACGACGCAGCGCTTGGTATCGTCTGGCCAAACGTAGAGCGGGTGATTTTGTCAGAAAAAGATCAGCAATCAGTCGCGTTTTCTAACGCAGAATATTATGGCTAACGAGCAAAAAACTAACCCGAAACTTTGGGCTAAAAGCAAAGAGAGTTTATGACAGACATTTTTTTTCTTGGTTGTGACACCAGCTGGCAGCTGTTGCAACTAGCAGTATCACCACAGCTAACCGACGACAGTCGCTTAACAACAATGCCGTACACTGCGCTGGATAACAGCTTGGCGGCGGGCACTGCGGTAACCGTGTTTTACAGTTTACCGCAGGTTGTTGTAGCCGGGCAGTTAGCTAATTTATCGGTGACTGACGCCTTAAATGCCTGGCAACAAAGTACTCAGGCACTGCTACAAACTCAGCGCAAACATCGGCGTCAACTTAAGCTTATTTGTTTAGATGACGCGCTGCAAAACGGCTTAGTGCAAGTAGACAATGACAAGATTGTTAGCATGTTAGCCAATATGCCTAAGCCTGCTGCGCCGTCTTTGCTGGCACTAATGGCCAAAGAGGCCATTCAGCAAACGGCAGAATTAACTCAATTAGCCGATCTGTTGCATGCCAGCAGCCTGCCCACGCAATCGAGCCCTGCTATCGTAGAAAGTTATGCAGAAAGCTGTGTAGAGCATTGGTTTAGCGAATACCGTGCACTAAAACAAAGCCAGCAGCGCATGCCACAGCTAGAACAACAGCTGCAGGAATTTAGGCTGCAACTGGAATTAGTGCAGCAAGAACTGGAAGTGGTGTTTGCAGAAAAACAGCAAATGCAGCTTAAATTAACCCCATTACAGCGCGAGTTAGAGCAACAAACCGCTGCACTGACTAAGGCTAATGCTGACAATCAGCAACTGGCAGCAAGCCTGACTGCGTCGCAACAACAAGCCGACAACACTAAGCAAGAAAACGAATTACTGCTGTTACAACTGCTGCAAGTGCAAGAAGAGCTGGAAAAATATTACCTGCAGTATAAGCAGCAACAAACCGCACTACAAAAAGCGGATGCGCAGTTAGCGCAACATAAACAAGAGCAGGAACAAAACAGTAAGCATCATCAACAGCAGTTGGAACAGCTGAATAAACAGCATCAACAGCAGTTAGAACAGCTAAATAAACAGCACCAACAGCAGCAAACCGAGCAAGCTAGAAACTATCAGCAGCTGCAACAGCGCAGTAACCAGGCAGAGCAACAGCATACTGAGGCCTTGCGCCAGGCCACTGCGCGTCACAACAGCCTTAATGTACTGCAAAAACAAGCCGAACGAGAGCTGGTAAAAGCACAGGCCGAAATTGAAAAACTGCAACGCCAGTTAGCCGGTGCCAGTTTAAGCGGCCATCAGGCCATGGCAGAATTAAAAACCGTTAAAAGCTCTACCATGTGGAAAGCCATGGCACCGGTGCGCAAATTAAGCAGCGCAGCCAAGAAAAAGCAGCTGCAATTACAAAAAGACATCAGCCTTATTAGAAGTTGCGCTTTGTTTAACCAAGACTGGTATTTACAAAGTTACCCAGACGTAGAGCAGTCGGGTGCCGATGCCATAGAGCACTACCTAAAATACGGTGCCAAAGAAGGCCGGGCGCCAGGGCCAGATTTTGATGGTAACTGGTACCTAAGCCATTATCCCGATGTAGGTAGCAGTGGTATTAACCCGCTTATTCATTATATTAAGTTTGGCCAGATAGAAGGCCGGCAAACATCGCCTAAGCTATTACAGCTTAAACAAAAGCCTTAAAGGATGTTAACTCCCATGCAGTGGTCTTCAATACCTTCAGTAAAACAGCTTATTGCCATCGGTGCCGGCACCGGTGACGTATTGTCTCAGTGTCTAACTATACCGGCAGATTCGGTTACTGTTTTTGAGGCTGACGCCACATTGGCGCAGCAGCTTGCTAAGCAGTTTGCTGGCAATAAAGCGCTAAACGTAAAAGCGCACGTGGTATCAGATCAGGCAGGTACGGCGGTGATGTCATGCTTTAACCTGGCACAGTGCAATGCCTTAGCCCCGGCTACGGCGCTTTTAGCCGAGCTATTTCCCGGCCTTAAAGCTTTGCCGGGAAAAGAAGTGCAAACGCTGGCGTTAGCTAACGAGTTAAATGCCAGTAAACTGCATGGTCAGCAAAATATGTTGTTATTAGAGCTGCCAGCACAGAATTTGGCCTTGCTCACCCATCTGGCCGAGACCGATATACTGCAACATTTTAGCCATTTGGTGGTGCAGCATAGCGAACAGCCGTTGTACAAATCAGCAGCGCCGCTTAACGAGTTAACGCAGTACCTGGCAGCTAATGGTTTTGAACTTAGTGAAACCGACAATTCAGATGCCGATTTCCCATTACTGCGGTTTTATCGTGATGCGCAAGCGCAGCAACTAAAGCAGGCTAATCAGCGCATTGCCGAGCTTACCAGCCTGCTTGAGGCAGAACAGCAACAGCGACAGCAAGCCAAACAGCAGCATGATGAAGCACTTAATGCACAGTCTACTACCCAAGCTGAGATAACAAAGCAGCTTGATGCGGCGAAGCAACAGTTAGACGCAGCAAAGCAGCAAGCGGAGCAGCAAAAGGCCGAACTGGCTAAGCAGTTAGAAGCAGCCAAGCAGCAATTCGCTACAGAGCAGCAGCAAAGCGAGCAAGCTAAAGCTGAGCTGAAAAAACAGTTTGACGCTGGTAAACAACAACTGGACTCTGTTAAACAGCAAGCCTCAGCAGATAAGCAGCAGGCTGAGCAAGATAAGACTGAATTGGCTAAACAGTTAGAAGCCGCAAAGCAGCAATT
>NZ_KE384352.1:110658-177942 GCF_000425345.1 Rheinheimera baltica DSM 14885
GCCAAGCAGCAATTTGCTAACGAGCAGCAACAAAACGAGCAGGCTAAAGCTGAGTTGGCTAAGCAGTTAGAGGCAGCTAAGCAGCAATTCGCTAAAGAGCAGCAGCAAAGCGAGCAGGCTAAAGCAGAGCTGGCTAAACAGTTTGAAGCAAACAAACAGCAAGCCGAGCAGGCTAAAGTTGAACTAGCTAAGCAGCTTCAATCAGCACAGCAGCAAGTCACGGCATTGAATAACACACAGACCGCACTAAACACTAAAATCGCTGATAGCGATAGTCAGTTAAAACAATTTAACACTGTAAAAGCAGAATTAGAGCAAGAGCTAAAACGAATAAATCAGAGTTTAAAGCAAGAATCAGAGTTAAACCAAAAACATAAATCCTGGGCTGAGACACTTAAAACGCAAAATGAGCAGCTTAATAAAGAGCTAAAAGAGCAGCAACGTAGCTCGCAGTTAAGTGTTAAATTGTTGGCAAAAGTAGAAGCAGATGCATCAGAGCTTCGTGGACGCTATGCCCAGTTATTAAAAACAGAACAAGAACTGCGCAGTCTCGTTGGCGAGTTATATATAAAATTATCGGCGGCGAGTAAGTTTTATAACCAGCTTGAAAAAGAGCACCCCGAACTTTTGGAAGCAAAGTAACCGTTATGAGCAAACAGCCGCAACAGATGCTAAATTTAGGTGAGCTGCAGCTGCAATTGCAGCAGGCCTTGGCGTTAATTGAAAATAACAATATCAATAAGCCAGATGTTGCATTAACCGACCTTCGAAGTTTTCATAACACGGAAAGCCTTTTACAGCGTTGTGAGCAGGTTGTACAAGCTAGTCAGCCACAAAAGCCAATATTGCGAATTATTCATCATTTTGCCTGCAGTGGCGGCACCCTAATCTCTAAATGTATTGCCGCTCAACCAAACGTATTTTTGTTAAGCGAATTACATCCAACTACTTTACTCGGATTTAATAGTAATAAAGGAACCTATACTCCTCGCGATATTGTCACTCAAGCATTGTACAGTCGCATACCCGATGTAGATACTTTGGCAGAAACGGTGTTCGTACAAAACGTTATCGAAACCGAGCGTCATGTCCGGGAGCGGGGCGGTTATCTTGTTCTTAGAGCGCACACACATGCAGATTATTGTACCAATGCTGCTGTGCCAGAAATCGATAGCCTAACCAGATTACTCTCTCCTCATTTCGACATTAAACACCTGGTTACAGTGCGTAACCCTATAGATTCATTTTTGTCATTAAGGCAAAACGGCTGGGTACATTTTAAACCAGACAGTTTTGACGAGTACTGCGGCCGATTATTGAAGTTTCTCAATGCCTTTAGTGATGAACAAATTGTTAAATACGAAGACTTTGTTGAGCAGCCAGCTACAGTAGTGAAAACGTGCTTGCAAAAATTGGAATTACCTAACGTCGAACATGGTTTAGATTATATTGATGTTTTTAAAGTCAGCGGTGATAGTGGGCGAACTGGAAGTGAAATTTTAATTAGACCACAAAGGGAAACCACTGAAATTTTTAGGGAAGAAATAAAAAAATCTGAGCACTACGATAAATTTCTTCAGTTTCAAAAGCGTATAGAGACAATATAATGACACAGACATACACTAAACCCACAATATCTGTAGTGATTGGAAGCTTCAATCGTAAAGCGCTTTTAAAACGTTGTATAGATGCGGTTAGAATCGAGCTTGCTGAAGTAAAACATGAGATAGTAGTTGTTGATGGCGGCTCAACGGATGGTGCTTTAGATTGGCTCATTACGCAGAAAGACATAATTACAATCGTTCAACATAATAAAGGTGAGTGGAATTCAAAAGAAATTGAACGGAAGCCATGGGCATATTTTATGAATCTTGCATTTAAGATTTGTACTGCAAACTATATATGTATGTTGAGTGATGATAGTTATATATTTAATAAAGCAATTATTAATGGTCTGAGCTTAATTGAAAAGTCAAATCCTGAAGAAAAAATTGGTGCAGTTGCGTTTTATTTTAGAGATTTTCCGTTAAGAAAACGATTTTCAGTTGCATATAATTTAGATAAATTATATGTAAACCATGGAATCTACAGCCGAAAAGCTCTAGAGGATGTAGGTTTCATAGATGAAAGTTATTACTTCTATTTTGCCGATACAGATTTGGTCCTTAAGTTGAATCAAAAAGGGTATAAATGTATACCTTCACCAAACTCACTTGTAGAACATATTTTTGAAGCTACGCCTGAACTTCGTCAAAGTAACAATGACTGGCGTAAACAACACGATCGTCAACAGTTGATTGACCGTTGGTGTGGCATTGCTTATCCTGAAGCAAAAAAAGAGTATTTTGTAAAGCATGTTGGTCGGTGGGTGTCGCATCCTGAAATGAGGCCAAAAATATACGACCGTGAAATTACAAGTATGTTATCTCGTGCTTCTTTAAAAGGTATTATTGATAGAAGCCCCTGGATTACGCTAGTCACCATTGTAAGAGATGATCTTGCAGGATTTAAGAGAACCTACCAAAGTGTAAAGTCACAAATTTATCCATTAATTGAATGGATAGTTATTGATGGAAACTCAAGTGATGGCACTAAAGAGTTTATAGAAAAAAATAAAGATTATATTGATTACTATGTCTCGGAAATGGATGCGGGGATATATGATGCAATGAATAAAGGGATTATGCATGCGACAGGGGACTATGTTAATTTTTTAAATGCTGGTGATGAACTAGTAAGCCCTGATACTCTTCAAAAAATTTCTGACGAAATATCTGGTCTAGATTCTGAAGCTGTTGTCTATGGAGATCACTACCATGTTGATGGTGAAACTGAAAGACTAATAAAATCTTCGGCTATAGAGTGTTCTATTAGGAAAATGGCTTTTAATCATCAATCTGCTTTTTATCCTATTTCTATTTTAAAAGATGAAAATTTTAATCAATCTTTTAAATATGCAGCTGACTATGAACACTCTCTTCGTATTTTTAAAAAAGGTTACTGTTTTTTGAAGCTTGACATGCCGGTAGCTCGTTTTTTTGCTGGTGGTGCTTCATCTAGTGGGCTTCGTCCATACTTAGACGTTCTTAAAATTCAGTTTGATTATTTTGACCCAAATGAAGTTAAAAATAAAAGTGTTTACTATAAAGCTTTTAAAAGAGATATAGATAATTTATTAGAGGACTAGGGATGTTTGATTTTTTAAAAAAAATTGATTTGGATAAGGTGGTCCAACCTGATTTGTTCGCTTTGAAAAACACAGATAAACACTTACTTCCTCAGGTTATTGACCGTTGGCATAAAGAAGTATTTTACAGTCATATTGATTTCAAAAATACAAGTGAAACTTGTGAATTTCTTTTTTTTAGAAGCCTAGTTCGAGAAGACTATGAGCTATTAGAGAATGATATAGCGTCATCTGTTAATGATTCTAACTGTGTTTTTTTTAGCAACTATAAAACAAATTTGAAAGGCTTAAACTTAGATATAGTTAGGCTTATTACTCAATGCCGTGAGATTGTTTACTTAATAAATGAGAAAGATCCTCTGATAAGAAATGGTTTGTACCTTAGAGTTGTATGGTATGTGTACGTATTACAGAAAATTTCGGAAATGGAGTTTAAGGTATTCGTCGCGTTTGCAGATATGCAACCAATTGAGAATTTGATAGTCCAAATGTTACATTTGCTAAAACCTGATGTACAAACCGTGACTTTACAACACGGGCTTTACATAGACTACAGCGGCTATGAGACTGTTAATGAAGTGAATTATAAGAATCACGTAGCTAAACATTTTCTCGCTTGGGGTATCGAAACAAAAGAACTTATAAATAAATATCACAAAGATTCGTCAATATTCATCTGTGGCAAACCTTCAATAGCAGGTCTACCCTCAGTCTCCGAATTTCAGACGCGAAATAATGCTAAAACTGATATTTTGATTGTTACCGACCAGAAAATATTTCAAGCTCAAAACGAAGAACTAGCAGATATAGTTGCTATTGTTGCTGAAAAACTAGGTTTGAATGTCTACATTAGATTTCACCCCTCAAATAATAAGAATATTATTTTGAATAAGCATCCGAATTTTAAAGAGTTAAAGCGGATAAATAGACGTTACATAGTTATTGGTCATACTTCTTCATTATTGTATGAGGCGCATACTCTTGGGTATTCAACGTTTCGAATTAAAAGTAATGTTCACCATATTCAGTTTCCTTCGAATCTTGAATTTGAAAGTTGTGAAGAGCTTATTTTTAAAATTACTAATTTTAACGAGCCTAAATTATCAGATTCAGTAAGGTATATAAGTTTTGTTGGTTCTGCGTCGGTTTTCGAATACAGGAATGCTCTAAATACAATCTTGTCTTTGGCAATTAATTCAAAGGATATTTAAATTAGGACCTGTGAATGGCAGATTTTTTTATATTTCATGTCCTTCAATTAAATTTTAAGTCTATATCTTCAGTTTGAGATAGATATCCAAACCATTTTATTAGAATAGAAATTTTTATCAATGATATTAGCTCAGTTCTGTATTGTAGAAGGTTTTTCGGCTCGGAGAGAAGTGCAATACTTAATAACAAATTTTAATTTTTTTAATAAGCTATGTTTTGCAAATGACTAATGGAAGATCCTAGAAATATTTACTTTTAACATTGATCTGCTTCATTCTATACTAATGATAGCTTTCTTGTTTAGATTTAAGGGTAAGAATATATGTTTATTTTAGATTGCACACTAAGGGACGGTGGCTACTATAACAGTTGGAATTTTCCGCTGGATGTCACCAACAAGTACCTTGAAGCTATGTCGGCTGCCGGTGTTGATATTGTAGAGCTGGGGTTGCGCTCATTGATTAATAAAGGTTTTAAAGGTGCTAGCGCTTATACAACAGATAGCTATATTCGTACATTAACTATTCCTTCTACTTTGAAAGTAGCGGTTATGATCAACGCGACCGAAATTGTTGGTGAAATGCCACAAAATGAAGTGTTGCAAAAGTTGTTTCCCAATGACGCCGCTACGTCGCCGGTTGATGTTGTGCGTATTGCTTGCCATGTACATGAATTTGTTAAAGCACTGCCTGCATGCAACTGGTTAAAAGAGCGCGGTTATATTGTTGGCTTTAATCTTATGCAGGTTGCCGATCGTACTCAAGAGGAAGTAGAGGCTTTATCACTAGAAGCTAGCAAGTATCCAATTGATGCGCTGTATTTTGCCGACAGCATGGGCAGTATGGATCCGGTGCAAACTACCAAGATTATTGGTTGGTTACGTAAGCATTGGCAAGGGCCTATGGGAATTCATACTCATGACAACATGGGGTTGGCGCTTTCGAATACCTTACAAGCGGTAAAAGACGGCGTGACTTGGCTAGATGCGACTGTTACCGGTATGGGCCGCGGACCTGGCAATGCCCGTACTGAAGAGCTGGTAATCGAAGTGGCCGATATGCGCAAGCAAAGCATCAATATGGTACCCTTGATGTCGGTTATTCGTTCGTACTTCCAGCCGCTTAAAAATCAATGTGGTTGGGGCTCAAACCCATATTATTACCTGTCTGGAAAGTATGGTATTCACCCTACCTACATACAGGAAATGCTGGGAGATTCCCGTTATAGCGAAGAAGACATTCTAGCCGCGATAAACCACTTAAAAGTGGAAGGCGGTAAGAAATTTAGTTTTAATGCATTGGATGCAACCCGCCACTTTTACCAAGGTGACGCGAAGGGAGAATGGGCTCCTGAAAGTTTAATCTCTGGCCGAGAAGTGTTAATTTTGGGTGCCGGGCCTGGAGTGGCAGAGCATAAAGTTGCTATAGAAAGCTATATAGCGGCCCGAAAACCTGTAGTTGTTGCGCTGAATACGCAGTCTGCCGTAGCGCAAAGTTTAATTGATGTTCGTGTTGCTTGTCACCCAGTGCGCTTGCTAGCCGACTGTGAAGCGCATACTGCTTTACCTCAGCCTTTAATAACGCCTGCGTCTATGCTTCCAGCTGATGTACTTGAGTCATTAAGCGGCAAAAAACTGTTAGATTTTGGCTTAACAGTTAAAGCTAATACGTTTAGTTTTGCTGCTACTAATGCAGTGTTACCTAATTCTCTGGTCATTAGTTATGCATTGGCACTTGCTACCAGCGGCAAAGCTAGCTGTGTATTGTTAGCAGGGTTTGATGGCTACGGTGCAGATGATCCCAGAACCAAAGAAATGCAAAAGGTATTAGAGCTTTATAAAGATGCGAATGCATTAGATGTTACCTCTATAACACCAACGAATTACAGCGTGCCAACTTTATCGGTTTATGCGATGCAGGGGGTATAAATGAGGGCCGTCGTTTTAATTCCCGCCCGTTACGCTTCTAGCCGTTATCCAGGGAAACCTTTAGTTCCATTACTGGGCAAGCCCATGGTGCTATGGGTAGCTGAGCTATCGGCTAAAGCTGTTGGTAAAGACAACGTCTATGTTGCTACTGAAGACAGCAAAATTGCGGATGTCGTAACCGCGGCTGGTTACAATGCGGTTATGACGACAGATGGCTGTCTTACAGGAACTGACAGGCTGGCAGAGGCTGCGCTGCAAGTTACAGCCGATATTTACATTAATGTTCAGGGGGATGAACCCATTATTAATCCTGAAGATATTCGTAAAGCAATTGCGATTAAAAAGCAGGATATGGCGTCGATCGTGAATGGTTTTTGTTGGATATCCGCAGCTGAAAATCCAGAAAGCGTCAATATCCCCAAGGTTATTACACGGGAAGATAATACTTTGGTGTACATGTCACGCAAAGCACTACCTGGTTTTAAAGATGATAAATGTGCCCCAAAACGCTATAAAAAGCAGGTATGTATTTATGCCTTTACAGCTGAAGAACTGGCCGCGTTCAAGGCTTTTGGCCGTAAGAGTGAGCTAGAGTTTAGTGAAGATATTGAAATACTGCGTTTTCTTGAATTGGGTAAGACAATTCGTATGTATGAGACCCAACCAGGTAGTTTAGCCGTTGACGTGCCAGATGATGTTGCGCCAGTAGAAGCGGCGTTAAGAGGTTTACATCGCATATGAATATAATGGATTATCAAACGTTAGTATTTGACTGCGATGGCGTGGTGTTAAACTCTAACAAAGTTAAAACAGAGGCGTTTTATCAAGCTGCTTTACCCTATGGTGACACGGCTGCAAAGCAGTTGGTTGATTACCATGTTGCGCGCGGTGGGATTTCACGCTACAAAAAATTTGAATGGTTTGTGCAGAATGTAGTTGCAGGAAAGCAAGGCCCAAGTTTGGATGAGTTACTTGGTGCTTATGCGGCAGAAGTGAGGCATGGCCTACTCACTTGCGATATTGCAGATGGGTTATTTGAATTACGAGAAAAAACCAAACACGCTAGTTGGCTAATTGTTTCTGGTGGTGATCAACAAGAGCTGCGTGAAGTGTTTGCAGAACGTGGATTAGCACGGCTATTCGATGGTGGTATTTTTGGAAGTCCGGATAGCAAGGACATTATTCTTGCAAGAGAGCTAGCTACTAAAACTATTAAACAGCCTGCACTATTTTTGGGCGACAGTCGATACGATCACGAGGCTTCTTCTTTAGCAAAGTTGGATTTTGTTTTTTTAAATTATTGGACTGAATTTGCTGATTGGAATAATTATTGCCTGAAGAATAATATTCAAACAAAAAGCACACTAAATTTTATATAGAAGGTTTTAAAAAATGAAAAAAGCACTTATTACCGGTGTTACTGGCCAAGATGGCTCGTACTTAGCCGAGTTTTTATTAGAAAAAGGCTATGAAGTACACGGTATTAAGCGTCGGGCTTCAAGCTTTAATACCCAACGCGTTGACCATATTTATGAAGACCCGCACGTAGATAACCTACATTTTATTTTGCACTATGGTGATTTAACTGATACGTCGAATTTGGTGCGTATTATCCAGCAAGTTCAACCAGACGAAATATATAACTTAGGTGCACAAAGCCATGTTGCGGTAAGCTTTGAAGCGCCGGAATACACTGCAGACGTTGATGCCATGGGTACGCTGCGTATTTTAGAAGCGATTCGCATATTAGGGTTGGAAAAGAAAACCCGCTTTTACCAGGCGTCTACCTCTGAGCTTTATGGCTTAGTGCAGGAGACACCACAAAAAGAAACCACACCGTTTTACCCGCGCTCGCCCTATGCGGTAGCCAAAATGTATGCTTACTGGATTACGGTAAATTATCGCGAAGCCTATGGCATGTATGCCTGTAACGGCATTTTATTTAACCATGAAAGCCCGCGCCGTGGTGAGACCTTTGTTACCCGCAAAATTACGCGCGGTTTGGCGAATATTGCTCAAGGCTTAGAATCTTGTATTTACATGGGTAATATGGATGCACTGCGCGATTGGGGCCATGCCAAAGACTATGTGCGTATGCAATGGATGATGTTGCAGCAAGACACGCCGGACGATTTTGTTATTGCCACCGGTGTGCAGTATTCTGTGCGTGAATTTATTAGCTGGTCTGCCAAAGAACTGGGCGTAACGCTGCGCTTTGAGGGCTCAGGCGTAGATGAAGTGGCGATAGTGGATGCTGTTGTTGGCGATAATGCACCAGCCCTTAAGGTTGGGGATGTGATTGTTAAAGTAGACCCACGTTATTTCCGCCCGGCTGAGGTAGAAACCTTGCTTGGTGATCCCAGTAAAGCGAAGCAGAAACTGGGTTGGGTACCGGAAATTACCACCCAGGAGATGTGTGCCGAGATGGTGGCTGAAGATTTAAAAGCGGCTAAACGCCATGCGCTTTTAAAAGAACATGGCTATAGCTTACCGGTGTCAGTGGAAGGATAGCTCATCATGTCAACACAACAGCAGCTTGAATCGTTGTTTGCCCAATATACCGTGGCTAATCTGGTCGGTATTACAGAGCCTGTATTTAGAGAGCGGGTGCTTGGTGAAATTGGTAAGGTAGACTTTGAAATTGAAGGTTATCAAGCGTCCGAGCTTGAAAAACAACGAGATCTATCGTTAAAGTTTCATTGGGGGCATAGCCACGATTTTGGCAGTTTTGCATTAGAAGGGCGAATGGGGAACAGGCATGTAAAGTTGCTGAGTACGTTTTGCGACTTGTTTGATGTTTCGTTGTCTTATTTTAGCAATAAAAACATTCTTGATGTCGGCTGTTGGACCGGTGGAACTACATTGCTTTTACATGCTTTGGGCGCAAAGGTAACTGCGGTTGAAGAAGTTAAGAAGTACGCTAATATGACCGAGTTCCTTGCCCAAAGCTTTGGACTTGGTGACAGTGTTAATGTGTATAAAAACTCTTTGTATAAATTAACTGACGAACATCTACAAGGGGTGTTTGATGCAGTATATTTTCCGGGTGTAATTTATCATTTATCTGACCCCGTTGTAGCACTTAGGCGGCTTTATAATACGTTAAAGCTTGGCGGTGAGATTTTTATCGAATCTGCCGGTATTGACGTTGAAGAACCGCTTTGTAGATTTGATGGCAATTTTATCTATCACGCGTCGGGGTCTCGAGAAGAGTTGAATAGAGGTGGTTGGAACTGGTTTATGCCATCGCCCTCTGCTTTAGCTCGGATGATACGGGAAGCGGGTTTCGATGAAATTCGTTCGGTCTGGGATAACAAAAGTAAAAGAGTGTTTGCTGTTGCCCGTAAGGTAGAACAAACCCCTATTTGTAAAGCTGGCTTATCTGTGCAAGATATCGCCTGATAGGACAATATATGAAAAAAGTATTTTTAGCTGGCCATAAAGGTATGGTCGGCTCAGCCATTAAGCGCCAGCTTGACGCTTCAGGCAATGTAAGCATAGTTACCCGCACTCGCAAAGAACTGGATTTAACAAATCAGAAAATGGTTTTTGAGTTTTTTGCTGCTGAGCAGTTTGATGAAGTTTATCTTGCTGCGGCTAAGGTAGGCGGTATTATTGCCAATAATACTTATCCTGCTGATTTTATTTATGAAAACTTAATGATTCAAGCGAACATTATTCATGCGGCGCATGTTAATAATGTGCAGAAGTTATTGTTTTTGGGCTCCAGCTGCATTTATCCCAAACTGGCCGCGCAGCCTATGGCTGAAAACGCCCTGCTAACCGGCACTTTAGAGCCGACGAATGAGCCTTATGCCATTGCCAAAATTGCCGGTATTAAGCTGTGTGAAAGTTATAATCGCCAGTATGGCCGCGATTATCGCAGTGTTATGCCAACCAATTTATATGGCCCTAATGACAACTTTCATCCGAATAATAGCCATGTGATACCTGCCTTGTTACGCCGTTTTCATGAAGCGAAGCTTGCGGGGGCAGCTGAAGTTGTTGCCTGGGGCAGTGGCTCGCCGATGCGGGAGTTTTTGCATGTTGACGATATGGCGGCTGCCAGCATTTTTGTAATGCAATTGGATAGCGCTACCTATGAAGCGAATACCCAACCCATGTTAAGCCATATTAATGTGGGCACCGGTGTTGATTGCACGATTAAACAACTGACGGAGACGGTAGCGAAGGTAGTTGGCTTTAAGGGAAGCATTGTCTGGGATACAACCAAGCCAGATGGCGCGCCACGCAAGTTGATGAATGTTGACCGTCTAAAGGCGCTGGGTTGGCAGTATTCTATTGAACTAGAGACAGGCTTGCGCAACGCCTATCAATGGTTTTTGGAAAACCAGGATAATTTTAGAGCATAGGTTGATGTTTTTAGATAACACTACGTTTACCACCGTATTAGCAAGTACGCCCTTGGTGTCGATAGATTTGCTGGTTGAAAATGCGCAGGGACAAATACTATTAGGCCGGCGTAACAATCGGCCGGCGCAAGGTTTTTGGTTTGTCCCAGGCGGGCGTATTTTGAAAAACGAAACCTTAGCGTCTGCTTTTGAACGATTAACGTTAAATGAATTGGGGATAAAATTCTCAATCGAGGATGCGACATTGCAGGGGCCTTATGACCATTTTTACACAGACAGTGTTTTTGGTGATGCGCCCTCAACGCATTATGTGGCCATCGCATATCGCCTTAGGGTTGCGCAATTAGTTAATTTACCTCAAGAGCAGCATGCTGATTATCAATGGTTTAGTGTTGCAGAGCTGTTATTACACCCTGATGTGCATTCAAACACTAAAGCCTATTTTTCTTCAAAGGATGAGACATGATACTTCCTGTTATTATGGCCGGCGGCACTGGCAGCCGGCTGTGGCCATTATCGCGTGATTTAATGCCTAAGCAGTTTTTAAAACTGGACGGTAAGCAAACCATGTTGCAGGCAACTGTGCAAAGACTTCGGGATGTTGATGCATTTCCGCCCTTAGTGATATGCAACGAAGAACATCGTTTTATTGCGGCTGAGCAACTCAGGCAGATACAGCAGCTGGATCACAATATTATTTTAGAGCCTGCCGGGCGTAACACCGCCCCAGCCATTGCACTTGCCGCATTAACGGCAGTGAAAAAGGGCACTGATCCATTGTTATTAGTGTTGGCTGCAGATCATGTTATTGCCGATACCAGCGCTTTTACTGTTGCTGTTCAGCAGGCGGCAACATTTGCAGCAGATAATAAATTAGTCACTTTTGGTATTGTGCCTACGGCGGCTGAAACGGGCTACGGCTACATCAAACGGGGTACCCCATCGGGTAGTGCTTTTACTGTGTCGCAGTTTGTAGAAAAACCCAATTTGTTAACGGCGCAGTCTTATTTAGCCAGTGGTGAATATTACTGGAACAGTGGCATGTTTATGTTTAAAGCCAGTGTGTTTTTGGCTGAATTAAAACAGCACCGGCCTGATATATATAGCGCCTGTGAGCTTGCCATGGCTGAAGTAGACCCGGATTTAGATTTTATTCGGGTAAATAAAGAGGCTTTTATCGCCTGTCCGGATGACTCAATAGATTATGCGGTAATGGAAAAAACAGCTGATGCGGTAGTGGTGCCGCTTGACGCTGGTTGGAGTGATGTAGGTGCCTGGTCTTCTTTATGGGACATTAGCCATAAAGACGCTAATGGCAATGTGCATCAAGGCGATGTGTTAACAGTGGCTAGCAGTAACAATTATGTGTTTGCCGAAACCAGCCTGGTAGCGACTGTAGGCTTAGACAATGTGGTGGTGGTGCAAACCAAAGATGCCGTGCTGGTTGCCGCGAAAGATAAAGTGCAGGACGTTAAAGCCATAGTGCAGCAACTAAAAGCGGCCGGACGAAGCGAACACAAGGTGCATCGCGAAGTTTACCGCCCTTGGGGCAAATACGACTCTATTGATAACGGCGAGCGCTATCAGGTTAAGCGTATTACGGTTAAACCCGGCGAGAAGTTGTCGATTCAAATGCATCATCACCGTGCAGAACATTGGATAGTGGTGTCGGGTACGGCAAATGTAACTGTTGCTGGCAAAGATACGCTATTAAGCGAAAACCAGTCGGTTTATATCCCGCTTGGGGCAGTACATGCTTTAGAAAATCCGGGTAAAATTCCACTTGAGTTGATTGAGGTGCAATCGGGTTCCTATTTAGGTGAAGACGATATAGTGCGTTTTTCTGACCGCTATGGTAGGGCTTAAAATGGCGTTGAGTACGACACAGATTATTCAACATAGCCACGTAGCCTTTGGTACCAGTGGCGTTAGGGGCTTAGTAACTGATCTTACCGATGACGTTTGTGCTGCTTTTGCCGTTAATTTTATCCAGGTTATGCAGCAAAGCTCTACTTTTGACCGGGTTGCTGTGGCGATAGATAACCGCCCGAGTAGCCCTAAAATGGCAGCCGCAGTGGCGGGTGTGCTTAAGGCTATTGGCGTTCAGGTGGATTTTTATGGTGTATTACCCACACCTGCACTGGCGTATCAGGCTATGCAGGATAAGGTACCGGCAATAATGATTACCGGCAGCCATATTCCGTTTGATCGAAACGGTATTAAATTTTATCGCCCTGATGGCGAAATTAGTAAAGCGGATGAACAGGCTATTTTATCGGTAAACACCCCCTTACCCCTGTTTACCCCTGTAACGCTAGCGATATTAGACAGTGCTGCCCAAAACTACTTGCAGCGTTATCTGAGTATTTACCCTGCAGGTATTTTGTCGGGTAAACATATCGGCATATATGAACATTCAAGCGCAGGCAGAGAGCTTTATTATCAAGTGTTTGAAGCATTAGGTGCCAAAGTCACCCGGCTTGAACGAAGTGATCATTTTGTACCCATTGACACTGAAGCGGTAAGCGATGCCGATAAGCAAAAAGGTGTACAGTGGGCTAAACAGTATCAATTTTATGCGATTTTTTCTACCGATGGTGATGGTGATAGGCCCTTGCTGTCTGACGAGAATGGCTATTGGCTGCGCGGCGATATTGTCGGGCTGTTATGTGCTCAAGCTCTAGGTATAGATGCACTGGCTGTGCCTGTTAGCTGTAATAGCGCCATTGAAAAATGTGGTGTGTTTAATCAAGTGCTTCGTACCCGCATTGGTTCGCCTTATGTTATTGCTGCTTTTGAAACATTAAAAACAGAGCGCAGCTATGCCGGTTTTGAAGCAAACGGCGGTTTTTTGCTGGGTAGCGATATTATTATTGCCGACAAAATGCTTAAAGCGTTACCCACGCGCGACGCCTTGTTACCTGCACTGGCCGTTCTTGTTCTGGCGGCAGAGCGGCCGGTGTCGGCATTACTGGACATGCTACCGCAACGTTTTACGGCCAGTGATCGTATTCAAAATGTACCTGCGACGCGCAGCCAGCAACTGCTAGACAGTCTTATTGCCCATCCAGAGCAAAGCCTACAAATGCTGTCGCTGGATAATAAGGTTTTGTTGAGTATTGATAGCACTGATGGCCTTCGAATGACCTTCGTTGACGGTGATATTGTGCATCTACGTCCGTCAGGCAACGCGCCCGAGGTAAGATGCTATGCAGAGTGTGACACAGAGCAAAAAGCGATACATCTTGTAGCGTTGGCACTGCAGGCTATAGCTGAGCACATTAAATTAAGTTAGTTGAGAATACTGATGATTAAAATTGCAATTGCCGGTACCGGCTATGTTGGTCTTTCAAATGCCATGCTGTTAGCTCAGCATAACCGGGTTGTCGCGATAGATATTATTCCGGAAAAGGTTTCGTTGCTTAATACCAAAAAATCGCCGATTGAAGATAAAGAAATCAGCGAATTTTTACATTCTAAGGTGCTTAACTTTAGCGCGACGCTGGATAAACAACAGGCTTATGCCGATGCTGATTTTGTAGTTATAGCCACTCCGACGGATTACGACCCGCAAACCAATTACTTTAATACTAAAAGTGTTGAAGCAGTCATTAGCGACGTTATGGCTATTAACCCAAATGCAGTAATGGTGATTAAATCCACCGTGCCGGTTGGTTATACACAAAGCGCGCGGGATAAATTTGGTACAGATAACCTGATTTTTTCACCGGAGTTTCTGCGCGAAGGAAAGGCATTGTACGATAACCTTTATCCCAGTCGTATTATTGTTGGTGAGCAAAGTGCCCGCGCCAAACAATTTTCCGGGTTATTGCAACAGGGGGCTATAAAGCAAGATATACCGATATTGTTTACTGGCAGTACTGAAGCTGAGGCGATAAAGCTGTTTAGTAATACTTACCTGGCTATGCGGGTGGCTTATTTTAACGAGCTGGATAGTTATGCTGAAAGCCATGGCTTAAATAGTCGACAGATTATTGAGGGCGTAGGTTTGGACCCTCGTATTGGTAACCACTACAATAACCCCAGTTTTGGCTATGGTGGTTACTGTTTGCCGAAAGATACCAAGCAGTTGTTGGCTAACTATAAAGATGTGCCTAATAACATGATTCAGGCGATTGTAGATGCTAACCGTACCCGTAAAGATTTTATTGCGGAGGCAATCTTATCAAGGAAGCCGAAAGTCGTTGGTATATACCGCTTAATTATGAAAAGTGGCTCTGATAATTTCCGCGCGTCGGCAATACAAGGCATCATGAAAAGTATTAAAGCCAAAGGTGTTGAAGTCGTAGTGTTTGAACCTGAACTTGATCAGAGTGATTTTTACAATAGCCGGGTGATTACAGATATGGCAGAGTTTAAACAGATCAGTGATATTATTGTTGCGAACCGTATGAGCGATATATTTAATGATGTCTCCGAAAAGTTGTATACGAGAGATTTGTTTGGTAATGATTAGCTAATGTTTTGATTTTGTAAGTTATTGTTGGATTTTCAGTGTGTGAATTCTTCAACTTGGATTAATTTAACATTGATAAATTCGTGCTTGATGATCAGATATCGGCAAGTATACATATTATTCTTGCCAATAGTCTTGTTACCGCCATCCCGCTTGTTAGGAACGATTTCTTTGATGTTTTACATGATTCAGCTGAGGCTGCAGCTATTGCCGTTGTTCAACAATCAATAGCTTAAAAGCACGCTTTGAGCCGTATTTCCATACTAGATGGCAACATTTGACGACGCGAGCAAGTGTGAAGATAGCTGGCCCTGGCAGGCGGCAAATCCAATTGGGTATTGAATGGGTAAGGTGTGAGTTTGAATATTTTGCGTAATAGTCATTCGGTAGCTGCACCTGAATTTGTGCGAGATACGGTTGCGTTGTTATCTGACAGTATGCTTGCAACGTTGCCAGCGGTTACGTTGTTAGCGTTTAACTGGCAACAGTTAGCTGCAGACAATGCTGCCTTGCATCAGCTTAGGCACCAATTATCGCATAGCCGCTGTCTATATCGCTTGGCGGTAGTTACTAAGCCGCTGGATGCGTCTTTGCGTGAGTTATTTGCATCGCTGGCCATTGAGCTGATTATTACGCCACAGCGCTGTATTAGTCTAAACAGCCAGGACCCTGAATTATCCGTCGCGATAGCGGATGAAACGGCAGGGCTTTTTTCGCCTGCTTGGCTGATAGAGTTGGAGTTGTTTTTAAGTCGTCGGGTGTCTGAGCGTTATCAACAAAAGAATGCGGCGCTAACGATGATGGCAGCTACAACGATGCAGCAAAGTAATGCCTATTCTGCCTCCACTTTTTTGCTTACTTTACAAAGTTACTTATTACTTGATATGCAATTGGTATGCTCGGTACCTCTAAGAAAGGCTGCGCAACTCGCGCTAAAAACCTTAGCCCCAGAGCACTTTAAACCCGTAGTTCGCTGGATGGAGCAGTGTGCCGCTGATGAGTAAAATCAAAGTATATTTATTGCCTGGAAAGCATGCCAAGCGCACACCGTTAGCTTATCCGGATTATCGGCCTTTTTTTGCACCTTACTTTGATTTTGTTACCGAGCCATTGGCCGCTGATTTTATCGTTGCGAGTTATTTTGTCGACTTACGTTCTGAAGCCGCGCAATTACTGGCATGGCAGAAGGCTCGGCCCGATCTTAAGCTGGTGGTGTTTTCTGAAGAGCCTCTGTGGGATAGCTTGTGGTATGAGGATTTTACCAAACCGGTTGGCGAGTTTTCAGTTAAAGTGGATGGTGTAAATCAAAAACTTAGTTACTACTTTTTCAACCATGCTACCACTGACATTTTTGCGTTTGCCAAGTTGCCGTATTTTATCACCACGGAAAATCATTATATTCAGCGTTACGCCAAGCTATTGCAGCGTAATGTGCAACTATCTACCAAAGAGTGTTTAACACACTGGCAGTCTGCGAAGTGGAAACAGGTTTTTTTTGCAGAAAAGCGCACTGAGCAGAAATACCAAAAGTTTGATCAAAATAAGGCTTTGTTAGGATTAAGCGTTTATCGTTCCGAGCTGGCAAATACATTCTGGCAGCAACCACAGGTGCTTATTCAGGGACGTGGTTGGCATAGTGATACCGCGCGGCAAGCCTTACCTGATTGGCATTTAGATAAACTGACTAGTTTGCACGGTAATGTCATGTTGATGTCAGCAATAGAGAATACCGTGCTGGGGAATTATATTACTGAAAAACCTTTTGATGCCTTTGCTATCAATTCAATACCAATAACCTATGCGGGGCCAGACAGTCGACTCTATGAGGTGATAAACCAAAATAACCAAGCTGTTGTTAATATTTTTGGTATGTCAGTTGATGAAGCGAGACAAGCTTTGCGTAATTTTGAGCCAACAGCGGCTATGGCTGAACATTACCAAGCGGCACAACAGGCTGTGTTACAAAAAGTGCAAAGCTTTACGTTACTCATCGCAGAGCGAGAGAGGGTGGCATTTAGCAGTTTTGTTGCTTTTGAACGGTTGCTCTAGGTTGAAAGTTAGCATGTTATGCCAAACATTGCTGTTGGCATTTACTCAGTTTAACGCTGGAGGCTGATGTAAATTTAAGGTTATACTGGCCTTAATTACATTTGCATTGGGGCTGCTATGCCGTTGAATCCGCGTATTATTTGTTTGGCGTTACCGCTGTGGTTATTAGGCTGTGGCGGGGGCTCTGGCGATGACGCTGGCACTAAGCCACCAGAAGTAGTTAGCTACACGGTGTCGGCAACGGCTGGCGCTGGCGGCAGTATTACACCGGCTAGTGTTAGCGTACGCAGTGGCCAAACTGCCACGTTAACGCTGCAGGCCGATGCCGGTTTTGTGGTTGCCAGTGCGACGGGGTGTAATGGCCAGTTAAATGGCAATAGCTTTACCACTGGTGCGGTTACTGCAAATTGTACGGTGACGGCCAGTTTTGAACGCGCACAAATTAACGTTAGTACCGCAATTGAAGGTAGCGGTTCTATTACCCCACAAAGCCTTACGTTGTTATCAGACCAACAAGCTACGCTAAAAGTTATCCCTGCTGAGGGCTTTGCAACCGTTGCGGTAACCGGTTGTAATGGGGCTTTAACTGATGATCAATACCTTATTGGCCCGCTAAACGCGAATTGTACGGTAACAGCACGGTTTGAGCCTCTGGTGTTTGAGGTTACCAGCCGGGCAGGCACCGGGGGGGCTATTTCTCCGGCTAGCCAGCAGGTGCAATACGGCCAACAAGCGACGTTTTCAATTTTGCCCGATGATGGCTTTGTTATTCAGGGCGTAACTGGCTGTGCAGGTACGCTTGAGGGTAATAGTTTTACCACCACGCCGGTGATGGCCGCCTGTGAAGTTGACGTTAGTTTTGTTGTGGAAACGGTGAGTATTACCGCCTTGGCAGGCGCGGGTGGTTCTGTTTCACCCACTAGCGTTGAAGCACACTTTGGTGACAAGGTTGTGTTTACCATTACGGCGGATAGCGGCTTTAATGTGCAGCAAGTAGATGGCTGTAATGGCCAGTTTGATGGCACACAGTTTATTATTCCATCTGTAACTGAAGATTGTCAGCTGCAGGTGCAGTTTAATGATGCTGAGTTTGTGGTGTTTGCCGATGCCAATTTAGACCGTGTAATACGCGAGCATTTAGCGCTTAGCGATACGGCGCCTATTTTAGCGGATACACTGGCGGGGTTAACGGTGCTTAATGCAGACAACCAGCAAATTAGCCGCTTGGATGGTATTCAGTATGCGACTGGTTTACGCCAGTTAGTATTACAAAACAATAGTTTAACCGATGTTGGTCTGTTAGCTGCTTTGGCCGATAACCAAGCCGAAAATCCTCGGCTAAGCACTTTATATTTGGGTTACAACAGCCTGACGCATTTACCAGACCTGTCTGGTTTTAGCCGGCTGGTTAATTTATCCATGCCTTTTACAAAAATAGCCGATTTATCACCGCTGGCAGGGTTAACTAATCTGGAGCAACTGGATGTATCGGGTAACAACATTAGCGATTTATCGCCATTAAGTGCGTTACCAATATTGCGCTTAACTATTTACAATAACCCACTAAGCACTGACGCGCTGTGGGCTTTGCAAGGTATGTCGTTGCAGTTTCTCTTTATGGGTGAGACGAAGATTGACTCTCTGGAGCCCTTGTCGTCTCAAACACAGTTGCGCCTGCTTGGCATAGAATACACCCGAGTGAGTGACTTATCGGTACTGTCGTATTTTCCTGAACTGCGCCAGTTAACCAGTTACGGTACTGCTGTAACAGACTTATCCCCTTTGCTTGACACTAACCTGGGCGAAAGTGGCTACGTGAGTGTGGGCGGCTGCTTAAAACTAAATGGGTTTTCGCGGGCGCAAAGTGTGATTGATGGGCTTACTGCCAAAGGTGTGGTAGTGCAGGTATACAACTGGGCTAAACCGCGTGATATAGCCTGCCCGAACCAAGACGGCATTGATAGCTTGGACGTTAGTGCACAGCTAAGTAACAACGGCTTGCAGCTTGACTGGCAGGTAGCGTCTGATGATGCTGGGCCCTGGCGCTGTGAGCTGCATGTAGATCTGGATTATCAGCTGCCGCGTGCGCCGGTTGCGGTGTTAGATAATTGTCATTTACAGCAGCAATGGCTACTGCCTGATATAACCCAGGCCAGGATAAGGCCGTTTTTTGTGTTAGATACCGGCCTGGCTATAATCCCCAGACAAATAGCGATTGATGAAGTTATTAATACCGATACGCCGCCAACCGGGGTGTCGTTAGCGGGCACCGACTGGCTGCAAGGGGTGGTAAAAACTAACCCGTATTTGGTGCCTAATCGCGACGCGGTGCTGCGTGTGCATCTGGTATCTGCGGATGGCGCAACGCCACCTGCACTTAGTGCAGTAGCCAACCGGGCAGGGCAAGCTGTGACATTGGCTGTGCAGGCGCCTGCCACATTGCCGCTGGCGAAGCAACATGGCGAGCTTAGCAGTAGCTATTTGGTCAGTGTGCCTGCTGCGCAAATGCAACCAGGCACCACCTTTGAGGTGTCGGTTGCTGGTTTAGACAATGTGGTACTTAGCCCCACTTTTGCCTCAGCCAATAGCATTAACCTTACCGTGGTGCCCTTTCAGGTGGGCGATGCGGTTACAACCTTGCCGGATAACAGTTTAATTTCGCGTTCGTTGTTAACCACCTGGCCACTGGCGAGTGTGAATATTACTACACGTGCACCCTATCAGGTGTCGGCCAGTGCAGAAGAAAATAACACCTCTACTATGTTGCAAGAGCTGTTCGATCTGCGTGTTATTGAAGGCGGTGAGGGCTATTATTATGGCTACTTTGAGCAGGCGATGAACACGGATCAATGGGGTGGGCGTGGCTATGTGCCCGGCTTTAGTGCTGTAGGCGTGGTAAACAGTAGTAACCTGGATATGGTGCTAAACCACGAGTTAGGCCACAACTTTGGCAGGCCACATGCCCCTTGTGGTACTGCAGGTAACCCTGACTCAGCCTACCCTTACGCGGGTGGCAGTACCGGTAGTTACGGCGTGCCGTTGGACATGCAAACGCTGTTATCGCCAGATGATTACAAAGATTTGATGGGCTATTGCGGTAATCAGCATGTGTCAGATTACAACTTTGAAAACGTACAGGATTATTTGCAACAAAACCTCGACCACCCGGCGATTGAACTACAGTTGTCTGCCACTATGCAGGCAGCAGGCACTAGCTTAAGTGCTACAGCCACGGGCGAGGCATGGTATCACCGTATGGCGTTAACCGGCGCTGATCAGGTGCAATTACAGCAGCTCATTTTATTGCAGCAGCAGCGGGTGGTGCGGGCTAATTCGCCGTATCAGGTATCGGCCTGGTATGGTGCGTCAACACCACAACAGCTGGCCGTAGAGCAATTGGTGCCCGGGCATGGTGACGGCCCGGTTGAGCTGTCGTTTATTGTGCCGGTACACTGGCAAAATCAGGCGTTAACTCGTTGGAGCCTGTATCGTGGTGATAAGCTAGTGCATGATTACAGGGTGCCAGCGAACCAACGTATGCCGGCGGCACAGTCGCGTGCGGTTGCGGCATCAGCAGCCAATGGTGTAACACTGCAAGAGATCAATGGTGATATTTGTGTTGATGTTACCAGCAACACCTTTGATGCCATGAATTTACTCTGGCGCGATGCACAGCAGCAAGTGGTAGTAGCATTAAATGTTACTGCACCGGCATTTTGCCGCAGTGTAGCTGTGCCAGCAGGTGGCACATGGCAGTTGCAACTACGCCGCGGTATTAACGTAGAGCTGATAGAACAGGCTCGCTAAGCGCCTGATGTTAACAGCGATAGCTAAGGGCCTCATGCTATGAGCTCTTGCTAAGCACTGCTTGCAGCGTACGACTGCTTTACTAAGTGTTAGCAATTTGGGTTTTATTTGTTACTATTTGGCTTTACCTAATTGTGGAGAGCCGGTATGGAAACCCTTTTTGCGACACCACAGTTTATTCATCATGGCGCGGTAAACGGTGTAACGGGCTCTTGCCACGAATACCGTTTAGCCAACAATTATGGCGTGCTTATAGATTGCGGGCTGTTTCAGGGAGCCGAGTCGTCTGGCGCAGCCGATGGCGCTGGCTCAGCGGGTTCGCCACAGATTAACTTTGCCCTGCAGCATATTAAAGCGCTTATTGTTACCCATGTGCATATTGACCATGTTGGCCGTATACCGTATTTATTGGCCGCAGGTTTTAACGGGCCCATTTTTTGTACCATAGCGTCAGCAACACTCTTGCCGCTGGTATTGGAAGATGCGCTTAAAATTGGCGTCACCAAAGACGCCAAGCTCATAGCCGCGTTTTTGGCCAAGGTGCTGCGTTTGTTGGTACCGTGTGAATTTAATTGCTGGACCGCATTGCCTGCCTTAGGCGATGCCGCGCCAACGCTACGCTTTCAACCTGCCGGTCATATTCTGGGCTCGGCCTATGTTGAGCTGCGACATAACACCCTGGCAAAGCAACACTACAAGACGGTGTTTTCCGGTGATTTAGGCGCACCGTACGCACCGCTGTTGCCCTCACCTAAATCGCCTTATGCCGCTGATACGGTTGTAATAGAAAGTACTTATGGCGATCGTTTACACGATAACCGTAAAGAGCGCATAAAACGTTTAGAGCAGGTGTTATTGCATGCGCTGCAGGATAACGGCACCGTGTTGTTTCCGGCGTTTAGCATTGGCCGCACCCAAGAGTTACTGTATGAATTAGAGGCCTTAGTGCACCGGTTGCGCGGGCAGGCTATTCATCAGGGGTTACGTTGGGATGAGTTACAAATTATTGTCGACTCGCCCCTGGCAGCAAAATTTACCCAAGCCTATGACGCACTTAAATCCCGCTGGGATAAAGAAGCTAAACAGCGCGTGCAGCAAGGCCGGCATCCCTTAAGTTTTGCGCAATTGCATACGGTAGATAGCCACGCTCAGCACTTGGCGCTAGTGCACTATTTGGCCAGCACGCGCCAACCGGCAATTGTTATTGCTGCCAGTGGTATGTGCGAAGGGGGCAGGGTAGTGAATTATTTATCGGCACTGTTGCCGGACCCAGCGCATCAGGTGGTGTTTGTGGGTTATCAGGCGCGTGGTACCTTAGGTGCAAAAATTCAACACTACGGCCCCAAAGGTGGTTACGTTGATATTGATGGTAGCCGGATACACATTGGGGCTGAAATTATTACCCTGTCTGGCTATTCTGCTCATGCCGACCAGCAAGGGTTGTTACGCTTTGTACTTGGCATGCGAAAACGGCCACAACAAGTACGCATAGTACACGGTGACAACGAGGCTAAACAGGCGCTGCAACAGGCTTTTAAACAGCATGGTGTGAACGTGGTGATTGCGAGTGATGACGCTTTATAAACGCGAGCATTAAATTAGCTTTGGGACGTAATTAACGTTTTTATGGCAATTTGGGTGTTTAGTGCCAAGGTAGTGCTGATAAAAGCAACTGCTGAGCGTTAAAAATGGTCGTCGCGTTGAACTGTTAGCGGGTTTTCTATTATGATGCCCACACTATTTTTTTGTCACTCCTAAGGCTGTAATGTCAAAACCATCTGACAAGGCGCCAGTGCAATGGTTGGCCCTTGTGCTAAGCCCACAAGGCAGCAGTAAAGCTGCTGTTGCTTTAGCAACCCAGGCTAAAGCAGATGGGCTGAGTGTGTTGTTGGCAGGGTGCAGCGTAACGCAAGTTTTTGCTGATGCCGACATGCTGGTAGCACTTAAAGCCGGGGTGTTTGAGCGCGTGCTAATTAGCACGGCAGAGCACTTGTTGGTGACAGATGCGCTGGATGCGGTGAAGTGTTTACCTAATGCCATTGTCTGGTTAACGTTATTCCAGCCCTGCAGTGATATTGCCGCGTTGCAAGGCTGTTGGCAGCAACCGACATTAGCCGATAATATTTCGTCATCCGGCGTTATAACCTCTTGTGTCAATGCTTCGATGGCAGTGGCCGCGACCGCCAGTTTCCGCAGCCGCACCTTACCCGCTTTTTGTTTGCCCAGCGCAATGTTACCGGCTTTGTTAGCTGGACAAGCCCGCGCCGACAATGTGGCATTAAGTGCCAACGCACAAATAGCGCCGACGCTAACGCAGCACGCATTGTTTGTCAGTGCCGCCGGTGTGCAGCGTTTTGGCGGCTTAGACACCTTTTTAACCTTGCCGTTTTATCAGGGCGACGTGTTGCAAGGCAGTATTGCGCGCTGTTGGCAGTTAACTGCAGGGGCTGACATTGATATTGACGCCGGCATACTGCCTGTTAGTTTACGTTGCGATGATGGCAGCACGGTGTTGTTTGATTTATTGCCCGCGCAGCAGGCTGACAGCCAGCATTGGCACCAATTAGCCGTGCCGCGAATGTTGCTAAGCCTGCGTCTTTTGCCAGCGGGTGCCTGGCAGCTGCCGCAGCAAACCGGTGTCGCAGTGTTTGCTATGTCACTGTACAACAAGGCTGCGTATTTGCATCAAGCGGTGTATAGCGTAGCAATGCAAACCTATAGCCAGGTTGCACTGCATATTATTGATGATGCTAGTGTTGATGGCTCTGTGCTGCGGTTACAGCAATTTCAAGCACTTGCTCCCACTAGTTTGCCTATACGCGTTGAAAACAGCGGTGGTGGTGTAGGCACTTATGTTATTCGTAACCGTATTATTAAGCATTGGCAGGACCATGCCAGCTATTATTTGGTGCAGGATGCCGATGATATTAGTAGCAGCTGTCGGGCATTATTTCAGGTGGCGCAGCTTCAGCAACACCCGGCTTTTGATGTGTGTATTGCAGATATGGTGCGTATTGACAGCGCCGGACAGCTATTTAGTTTAGAGGGCTTGTCTGAGCGTTATGGTTCGGCAACGTTATGTGCTCCCATCACGCTGCATCAGAAGCTGGGATACTATGAAAACCTGTGCAAAAACGCCGATAGTGAGTTTATTGACCGCTTAAAGTCAGTGTATGGCAGAAGTGCGGCGCCCTGGTATCGTTACCCTGTGCTTTATCAGCGTTATGATGGCAATAATTTAACCGCCGATATTTACCAACAGAATGGCAATCAGTTACAGGCTAACCACGGTGTGCGTAGTTGGCATAAGCAGTTATATCAACAAAAGCATGCGTTGCTAAACGCCGCGACTGTAGCGCTGCATTATCAGGCTGACCAGGCCCCTGATACCGATTACCAGCTGTTATTATCGGGTTTTGTTCCGCCTGTTTTTAAGCGCCCTACGACGTTGTCGGCTGCGGCATTAGCGTTGCTGTTTAACCAAGCCAGTGCTGCGGGAATAACCTTTACTTTAGCTGATGCGGCTTTACAGCTAAGCGCAGAGCTGGCTGCGGGTAAACATCAGTACTTATACGCAACCCATACACTGGTCGCGTCGAATCTTCGGCCGCTGCAATCTGATGCGCACAGCGATATTGCGTTACCGGTGTTTGTTGATGCCGATTTTAGCGATAATGTGTTGCTGGTGCTGCTTTATCTTGATGCAGAGGGTAACCGGCTGGGGCATGAGTTCTTTGCGCCGGCAACCAATTTAACCCTGCACTTACCGGCAAAATGTAGCACGATTAAATTGGGTTTCCGATGCAGTGGTAAGGTGGCGATCACGCTCAATGCAGTGCGTTTTTCGCATCAGGCGGTTGACGGCATAATGCCCAAGCCGGCCAGCGACTACGTGCTGATCACTAACCATTATCCGTCGGATGATTCGTTGTATCGCAATGCCTTTGTTCATAGCCGGGTAAAGGGCTATGCGGCCCGGGGCGTAAAGGTTGACGTGTTTCGTAGCCGGCCCAATGCACCGCTAAGCGTGCATCAGTTTGACGGTGTTAAGGTAACAACCGGTTGCCCCAGTTTATTGTTGAGCGCGTTGCGTGACGGGCTGTATAAACATGTACTGGTACACTTTTTAGATAATGCCATGTGGCGCACCTTACAACAGGTTGTGGCAAAGGTGCCTGTAACCGTGTGGCTGCACGGTGCTGAAATACACAGCGCAGAGCGGCGCAAGTATAATTATCCCGATGAAGCCAGTTTTGCCAAGGCGCAAGCGCAAAGCGAACAACGACTGCAATTTTGGCGCAGTGTGTTGCAACCTTGCCCTCCTTTACTGAAGCTTATTTTTGTTTCGCAGCATTTTGCCGATGAGGTGATGGCTGATTTGGCGTTGCCCACGCCATTGCCCGGCACGCAGTATCAGATACTGCCAAACCCCATTGATACCCATTTATTTCAGTATCAGCCTAAGCAGTTAGGTGATAGGAAGAAAATCCTTGTTCTGCGTCCGTTCAGCTCGGCGCAGTATGCTAATGACCTTGCGGTTGCGGCGCTGGTGATATTAAGCCAACAACCCGGGTTTGATCAGTTTGATATTGCCGTAATGGGTGACGGCCCGCAATTTGAGGCGATTACAGCACCCTTAGTGGGGCTGAAAAACGTGAAATTGCAACGTGGTTTTTTAACCCAGCAGCAAATTGCGGCCGAGCATAAACAATACGGTGTATTTTTATGCCCAACCCGTTGGGACAGCCAGGGCGTGTCACGTGACGAAGCGATGTCGTCGGGGCTGGTAGCGGTAACAAACCGGATAGCGGCGGTGCCGGAGTTTTGCGACGATAAAAACGCCATGTTATGTCAGCCCGAATCGGCTGAGGCATTGGCAGCGGCGTTAATGCAGTTGTACAACGACCCTGCGCTATTTTTACGTTTGTCAGAACAGGCTGCCAACCGTGTTGCTGAACGCAGCACTGCACTGATCATTCATCAGGAATTGTCACTGTTTACTGCTGTGACTAAACAATAATTTGCTTATTTTTGCATGGAGAATTGCATGACAATTTCAACGCTGTCGGTTATTGGTTTGGGCTACATAGGTCTGCCCACCGCAGCCGTGTTTGCTTCGCGTAAGATAAAAGTTATTGGTGTTGATGTTAACCAAAAGGCGGTTGATACCATTAACCGTGGTGAAATTCATATTGTTGAACCCGATTTAGATATCGTGGTGCGCTCTGTTGTCAGCGATGGTTATTTAAAGGCGACCTTAATACCAGAGCCTGCTGATGCTTTTATTGTGGCAGTACCTACGCCATTTAAAGACGACCATGCGGCCGATTTACGTTATATAGAGGCGGCGTGTAAGGCTATTGCGCCGGTGTTGGCCAAAGGTAACCTGGTTATTTTGGAGTCAACCTCGCCGGTGGGCGCCACTGAACAAATGGCGCAGTGGTTAGCGGATGCACGGCCTGATTTATCTTTCCCGCAAAGCGAAGGTGAAGCGTCAGATATTCGCGTTGCGCATTGCCCTGAGCGTGTATTGCCAGGCCATGTATTGCGAGAGCTGGTGCAAAACGATCGCGTTATTGGGGGAATGACAGCCGCATGCTCGGCAGCGGCCGTTGCGCTATACAAAGTATTTGTTAAAGGTGAGTGTGTTATTACCAATGCCCGTACGGCAGAAATGGCCAAACTCACAGAAAATAGCTTTCGCGATGTTAATATTGCCTTTGCCAATGAGCTGTCAATGATTTGCGACAAGCTAGACATCAACGTTTGGGAGCTTATTGCCCTGGCGAACCGTCATCCACGGGTAAATATTTTGCAACCCGGTGCCGGTGTTGGCGGCCATTGTATCGCAGTAGATCCATGGTTTATTGTTGATTCTTGCCCGGACTACGCCCGTATTATTCGTATGGCACGTGAAGTGAATGACAGTAAGCCAGATTGGGTGTTGGATAAAGTAAAACAGCAGCTGGATGCGTGGCACAAAGCGAACCCGGATGCGGGCCGCAAACAGGCTAAAGTAGCGGTGTTAGGTTTGGCGTTTAAACCGGATATTGATGATTTGCGTGAAAGCCCGGCGCTGGATATTGCCATTGCACTGGCGGAATTAGGCTGTCAGCTGCTGGTTGCAGAGCCCAATATTAACACCTTACCTGCTGCACTATCACAACCTGACGTTGTACTAACCGATGTTCGCAGTGTATTAGATGCTGATATTATATGTGTGCTGGTACGACACAGTGCGTTTACTGCGATAACCGCTGAACTTGCCAGCCATAGTGCGGTAGTGGATGCAGTGGGCTTGTTGCGTTAAGGATATAGCGTTATGACAACAGCGGCTGTGCAACCGTTAGCTTCTATTTCGCGCCGGGTGATTTTGTTGGCTAATCACTCGGTGACGAGTTCATCAGTGGCTGATGGCTATGCCGCATTTGTGCATACCGCCGCTAAGCAATGGCATGCCGTTGGGGTAGATGTTGTGGTATTTGACTGCTTTGGCCCGGTGTGTGCTGATCCCGTTGCTAAAGACAAAGAGCCAATACAAGATGGCATCTACTACCTGCAGCTGGGTTTAACCCCGCAAGCAGGTAACGTACTAGCCGATACGCTGGCCCAAACGCTCAGTTTGTATAAACCGACACTGTTGGTGACTTGCTTGCCAGAATACCTTTTGAACGCCGCTAGCCAGGTTGCCGCCACACTTGGGTTACCCTTAGTGGCTGATTTACGCTGTTATAACGAGGCTACACTGCCAGCGCTTCCCGCTGAATTATTGTCTGATTGCACCCTCGTGTTAAGCAACAACGTTATATCAGGTTTACCTCAGGTTATTGATTGGCCATTAACCCAGCCTGAGTTGGCGGCAGAATTAGCGCCGTTAATCGGTGTGGGGACTATACAAAGCCGGATAAATCCACAGCAACTAAAACTAAGCAGGGTGTTGCAACAGCAACAACAACAACAACAGGCGGAGCCTATATTGCCGGTTGGCGGTAATCCGGATAGCTGGATACCGGTTGACGACAGTACTGATTGGCAGACGTTTACGCTGGCGGCGTTAAGTACCGTGGCTATTCATGGCGCGGTGCGTTACGAAGCGACCGGTACTGAAATGGGCCGCAAAGCAGTACTATTAATAAAACTGTGTAATAACCAGGGTGAGCGCTTAAAGACGCCTTGTGCGGGGCTAAGTTGGTCTGAAGTGTTTGACAGCCATTTTGTTTATTTACCCGATAGCCAAAGCAAAGATAAACAAATTGTGTCCTGGGTGCTGCCGGATAGCTGTGTGTCGTTAGCCCTGTGTGTGCGTGGCTTCTACTTAAAGGCGCCTGCGAAGGTGTATCTGCAGCAGATGCGGTTATACCAAGACAATAAACAAGCCCTGTTGCTGGAACAGTGGAATTACATTAACCACTATTTTTATAACAAAGGCGAAGTGACCTTTGTGCGCTCCAGGCTGGAACGTTTATTACAACAAGCCTGCACCCCTGAGCAACTGCGCTTAGGGCGACAGGTGCTCGGTTTGTACCAGGTAAAGCAGGGTATCACGCTCCCTAAACGCCAACCGGATGCTTTGTATACACCGCGCGCCAATAAGGTGTTGTATTGTTTGCATCAGTCTTTACCCTATGTCACAAACGGCTATGCCACGCGCTCACATGGTATTGCGACGGGGTTAGCTGGCGCAGGGTGGCAGGTTAATGTCGCGACACGCCCCGGCTTCCCCTGGGATACGCAAGACATTATGGCGGCGGCAAGCTACCACAAACAACACATAGATGGAATTTGCTACACCGCCTATAATGGCAGCCATTTAGAAGACGTTGGTCTGGCAAGTTACATTGCTATTACCGCTGATCATTTTTGCCGTGAAGCGCAGCACAGCCGTGCCGGGCTTATTATCGCGGCATCAAATCATGTTACTGCTATACCGGCCCTTATTGCGGCCAGACGTTTGGGTATTCCATTTGTTTATGAACTGCGTGGCTTATGGCATCTGACTAAAGGCTCGTTACGCCCGGATTGGGCCAGTTCAGAGCGGTTTCAGTTAGAGCAGCAACTTGAACTTTTGGTAGCGGCTGAAGCGGATCATGCGTTTACGCTGACCGATGAGCTGAGTAAAGTGCTAACACAAGCGGGTGTGACTACACCGGTGAACTTAGCGCCTAACGCAGTAGATTGCAGCGTGTTTTATCCGCGTGAAGCGGACATCAACGTGCGTAAGCAACTGGACATAGCAGATGATGCATTAGTTATTGGTTATGCTGGCAGTGCAGTAGGCTATGAAGGCTTAGATGTGCTAATGGAAGCACTGGCCATTTTGGCTCGCCAGGGCGAAAATTTTGTCTTTGTATTGCTAGGCGATGGTGCCGTGTTGGAGCAGGTTAAACAGCAAGCGCAGCAGCTGAATATCAGCCGCTACTGCCGGTTTGCCGGGCGGGTAGCCTTTGCTGATGTCGCCAGGTTTATTAGCAATATGGATGTTATGCCCATTCCGCGACGCAAAAGTGCGGTAACGGAAGTGGTGTCGGCGCTTAAACCGCTAGAAGCCATGGCGATGGCGAAAACGCTGGTGTTATCTGATGTTTCACCGCATTACGAGTTTGCCGGCCCGGCTAAGCAGATTTTAGATGCCGATACCGGGGTTAGGTTGCATCAACGAGCGGTGTTATGCCGTCATGATGACGCCAGATCGCTTGCCAGTGCGCTGAAGTATTGCCTTGCCGATAGTCGCCGTCGTGAGGCGCTGGGTAGTGCAGCACTTAACTGGATACGCCAGCATCGCACGTGGCAGGCGGTAACACAGCAATACAGCGATACGATTCAGCCGCTGTTACGACAACATAACGCAACGCCAAATAAACCTGGCAAAAGCAAGCCGGTTATTGCGGTAATAGCGGATGAGTTCAGTTTAACGGCGTTATCCGATGCGGCTGAGCTTATTTGTGTTACGCCGCAAAACTGGCAACAGCAGCTTAGCAACACCAAAGTTGATGCCTTGTTGGTTGAGTCGGCCTGGAATGGTAACAGCGGGCAGTGGCATCGGATGATAGGCCATTATGATGATACTAGCAGTGCCGCATTACGTGACATGCTAACGTTTTGTCGTGCGCACCAGATCCCGTCATTGTTTTGGAATAAAGAAGATCCGGTACATTTTGACCGTTTTGCGGCAAATGCGGCTTTTTTCGATCACGTGTTTAGCTCAGATGCGGATTGCTTGCATCGTTATTTAAATTTATCCGCCAGGGGCATAAGTACGGTAAGCAGCATGGCATTTTTTGCTTCGCCAGCGTTACATAACCCACTGCCTGCAAGCGTAGCCTGGCAAGATACCGTGGCTTATGGTGGCAGTTATTATGGCGAGCGATACGCGAAGCGCACCGCAGCGTTATTACCTTTGCTGCAAGCAGCGTCTGAGCGTGGGCTTACCCTGTATGATCGCCAACATGATAATCCTGCTTCGCCTTATCGCTTTCCCGACAATTTGGCCTCTCATGTGCAAGGTGGCTTAAGTTACCCGCAAATGGTGCAAGCGTATAAAGCACACCCAGTGCACATTAATGTGAATTCAGTAGCAGACTCGCCAACCATGTTTTCCAGGCGGGTTATGGAGATTGCTGCATCAGGCACACCGGTATTAAGCGCAAGTGGACAGGCTATGCAGGCCTATGCCGGTAAGGGCGTGTTTTTTGCTGATAACAATGCGCAGGCCACGGCGGCGCTGCAAACCTTGCAAAACCCCAGCGCCCGATGGCATGCCGGGCTTGACGGTGTGCGCCAGGTGTATACGGCGCATACTGCGGCACATCGGCTTTGCCTTATGTTGCGTACTGCCGGAATAACGCTGGCCGCACCAACGCCGATGCCAGTATGGGTATTGGTACCCAACATGACGCTGCAGGCTTCACAAGCCGTGCTGATGCAAAGTGAACCGCCACAATGTGTGCTTGCCGTTCAGTGGCAGGAGGCCGCCAAACAGTTGCTGCAACAACAGGGCATTCAAACCGCTTTAGTCAAGCCAATAGAGACTGCTGCGCTTTTAATTGTGGCCAGAAATGCAGACATTTTGTGTCAAGCTGAACAAAATGACTTGTTGGATTTGCAACTTAGCACGCTGTATTCGCCATACAGTACAGCCGCTTTTTGCCGCGACACCGAGCCTATGGCAGGCAGTTGGCCGGGGTTAACCACCTTGGTTGGCAAGCCCGATTTTAGTTTAACCGCGTTTAGTGCAAGCCCAGCACTTTTGCAACAAGCCGACGAACAAACGCTTCTGATGCAGATTGCGAAAAGCAGTAAGCAGGGCACCTGTTTATTGATTCGAAAACCCGTTGTTAGCCCAACGTTATCTTTGCCACCTCGCAAGAGAAACCTGTTAATTGCCGGGCATGATTTGAAATTTATTGCGCCATTTTATCCGGCGTTAGAGCAGGCCGGTTTTAACGTGTTAATTGATCAATGGCAAGGCCATCAGCAACACGATGCAGAGCAAAGTCTGCAGTTACTAAAACAGGCTGACATCATATTTTGTGAATGGATGCTGGGTAATGCACTATGGTATGCCAGGCACAAGTTACCGTCGCAGCGCTTATTTGGCCGGCTGCATTCGCAAGAATTGCGCTCTGAGTTATTTGAAAAGCTTGGGTTTAGTGCTTTTGACCAGGTGTTTGTTGTGGCAGAGCATATTCGACAGCAGGCAATACAGTTAACACCGGATAGTGCTAAACGGACTACTGTGTTACATAACGCTGTTGATACATCGCGGTTTGCGCCACTAGCACGAAAAGCGGGTATGAATAAGGTGTTAGGCTTTGCGGGTGTGGTGCCAAAATCAAAGCGATTTGATCGGGCGCTGGATATATTGGCTGAATTAAGAAAAACAGATGCCGATTATATGCTGCGGGTTAAAGGTAAATTGCCTGCCGATTTTGCCTGGATGCAAGCACATCGCAAAGACGAAATGGCCTGGTTTGATAAGCAGTTTGCCCGTATTGAGCAAGACCCCTTTTTGCAAGGTGCCGTGTACTTTGATGGCCATGGCGATGATATGCCGCAGTGGTATCAGCAGTTGGATGTTATTCTCTCGACCAGCGATTTTGAGAGCTTCCATTACAGTGTGGCTGAAGGGGCTGCCTGTGGTTGTCAGCCTGTGGTCTTTAACTGGGAAGGTGCCACTACGTTATACCCCGAAGCATGGTGTGTTGAAGATGTGGCCAGGGCCTGTGCCCGCATAAAACAGTTGTCATTACAGCCTGGTGCAGCTGAGCCACCTGAGACAACGCAACAGCTGCATGATTGGATCCACCAGCGCTATGCGCTTGAGAGTATGAGTTCGCGTTTAATCGCGTATTTACAAACAGAAGAGACACCTAAAGTGGTAGCGCCAAAGCATGTTTAAAATATCTCGAAAGTTGGTGCGTAAGTTAACGGGTAAACCGGAATTACGCCTGCCTCCACCAAACCCTGTGGCACGTTTAATGGAGCAACAAGGGCAGTTTGATGCGAGTTGGTATTTAGCGCAAAACCCTGATGTTGCCGCTGATAAACGCTGGCGGCAGCAACCGGCAATGCATTATCTACAATTTGGCGCTAAAGAAGGTCGCCAGCCGGTAGCCTGGTTTGATAGCCAGTATTATCTGCAATCAAATGCTGATGTAGCCAAAAGTGGTGCTAATCCGTTTGTGCATTTTTTACAGCATGGTAGGGCAGAAGGGCGCAAACCGAATAATTTTCTATTGATAAATCAGTTGTCTGGTGCTGATGAAATGCTCGCGCTAAACGAAACGCAACAAGTTTGTGTGACGCTACCGTTGTTTACTAAAACATCGCAGTTACAGTTAGCCCTGCGTTTGCACAGCGACGATGACAAAACCTGTGGTTTGCTGCTGGCTGAGCTGGTAGATGCCAAAGGCAAGGTGATGACGCTTACACACTGCGGCCCGCTGCGGTTTTCATCTGTTTTTGGCAAATGGTATCGCTACGTGGTGTCGGCCAGGCAAAAAGATGATGTTTTTGTTATCCCGGTACCGCCTGCGGCTGCGTTGCTGCGTTTAACCCTTCGCCCGTGGCAAGGTAAGCAGATACAGGTGCGCAACGCTATTGTACCCAGCTGGTTACCAGACAAAGTGCGGCCGGTACCAACTTTGCCTGGCGAGGTTGTTAATCAACTTAAGACAGCAAACCAGCTAAACGTGGCGTTGTTAGCGGATGAGTTTACCTACAACAGTTTTCGTGATGAGTTTAATGCGATTACGTTTACGCCGGATAACTGGCAACAGGTGTTTGCTGCTGAAAAACCACAGCTATTTTTCTGTGAGTCGGCCTGGTCAGGTGAAGACTCGCGCGTACGGCCATGGAAGGGCAAGGTGTATGCCAGTGAGAACTTTAAGCATGAAAACCGTCAGGTACTTTTAGATATATTGGCTTACTGCAAACAGCATAATATCCCCACGCTGTTTTGGAACAAAGAAGACCCAACGCACTACACTGATCGTAAACACGATTTTGTCAAAACGGCCGTGTTATTTGATTATGTATTTACTTCTGCAGCCGAATGCGTTGAGCACTATAAAACCGATTATGGTGTAAAGCATGCCTTTGCCTTGCCCTTTGCCACGAACCCACGGTTATTTAACCCGTTAACTGAAAGCGCGCGCAGCAATAAAGTGGTGTTTGCCGGTAGCTGGTATGCGAATCACGAAGCGCGCAGCGAAGTGATGGCGCAGGTGCTGGACGGCTTGATTGCAGAGGGCTTTGAGCCGGAAATTTATGACCGTTATTACGGCGACCCTGATCCGCTGCATAAGTGGCCAGAGCAATATTTGCCTTATGTTAAACCGGGGCAGCCGCATGATCAGATGCCGTTGGTGTATAAATCGTCTGCACTGGGCTTAAATTTTAATACGGTTACTGAGTCCAGCACCATGTTTGCCCGCCGGGTGTTTGAGTTGATGTCGTCTAATACCTTGGTGGTGTCTAACTATGCTAAAGGCGTTGCCGACATGTTTGGTGAGCTTGTGGTATTTGCCGATCGTGAACCGAAGCGACTGGGCAGCTTAACCGCAGAGACCATTACGTCGCTACGCCGAAAGGCGCTGGACAACGTATTGGCCAACCATACCTACAGTGTGCGCTGGCGCTATATGCTTAACTGTATTGGTTATGCTACCGCAGCGGATAACACCAGTTTATTGTGGTGCGCGCCAGTTGATAGCCCATCTGAGGCTGAGCAGGCCATTAGTGTATTTGAACAACAGTTTGGCCGCGAACCACAAGCGCGCTTGTTGTTGCTCTGTACTGAAGCTTTTGCGGTGACAGAACTGGCTTCAATGTATCAGCGTTTTAACCGTTTTGGCATTAGTGTTAGCTCGGTACATTTTGCCCGGCACTATGCGCTGGAAGGCCGTTATCAGCCCGCGCAGGCAAGTAGCGTGTTAATAGCAAGACCTAAACAAATACCAACGTTGGACTGGTTAAACATGGCGCGGCATCATTTGGTGTATTTGAATGCGCACTTAGCGACACCGGCCAATAACGATATGGCGTTGCAACATGACACCCTGGCTGCTGATGCTGTACTGCTAATGCAGTCTGCGCAATGGCAAAACTGGCTGGATGCCTGGTTAACCGCACAGCCTGTGGCTGTTTTTAGGCTGTAAGGATTTTTTATGCACATTTCTGTTATCGTGCCTTGCTATAACGCAGTGGGTAAAATTGAGCGCTGTTTAAGCTCGCTGCAGGCAATCGATTTTGCCGTTGAGCAATTTGAAGTGATTTTTGTTGATGACTGTTCCAGTGATGGCACCCTGGCATTGCTAAACCAGCAGGCTAAAGCGCAGCCCAACTGGCGGGTGTTTCAACTGACTAACAACTCAGGCTCACCCTCTGCACCGCGCAATAAAGGCCTGCTTGAAGCGCGCGGTGACTATGTGTTTTTTCTCGACAGTGACGATGAAATTTTCCCCGATACGTTAAACACACATTATCAGCATGCGCTGCAAACCAATGCCTGTATTGTCCGGGGGTATTTGATAGCTGATACCGGCCGCGAGCAGCTGGAGATGAACAAAGTTCATAACTGGCAAGCCAACTTAACCAGACAGCAACGAATTGCCGCCATTATTGCCCACCAAAGCACGATACCCTGTAGCCTGATCAAGCGTAGCCTGTTGCAACAGCATACTATTACCTGGCCTGAAGCCCTGCGCATGGGCGAAGACAGTTATTTTCTGGCGCAGGTGTTAAGCGTGGCAGAGCAGGTAGAATACCTTTCTCACCCCACTTATATTTATAACCAGCGCCGCTCTTTTGTCGCTTCCAGTACACAGTCTTACGGTGCCCGTGAGTTGAGCAACCATTTAATTGTTTGGCAGGGCGTACAGCAGGCACTGGCTGGGGCAGGGGTAGATTACTTTGCATTACGATTGCAAAAAGGCTTGCAGGCAGTGCTGGCCAGTTTGATATTTCGTAATCGTTACGACATTGATGAAGCTTTGTTTTTACAGTTTGCCGATTTTATTGCGCAAAACTGGCCGCGTATTGCCACCTTTAATTATATTCCGCGTAACAGAGAGTTACTGCAAACGCTGTTAGAGCGGGACTTTACCGGTTTTTCTGCACTGTGTAAGCCGCGTTTGTTAATTGCAGGCTACGATTTAAAGTTTATCCGGCCGGTGCTGCCGGCATTGGCTGAATATTTTACGCTGGATGTGGATGAATGGCCGGGACATAACAGCCATGATGAAACCCTAAGCCGACAAAAGCTGAGCCAGGCCGATTATATTTGGTGCGAATGGCTGCTGGGTAATGTGGTGTGGTATAGCCAGCATAAAACACCACAGCAAAAATTAGTTTGCCGGATGCACCGCTTTGAATTAAGCCGGGAGTTTGGTGAGCAGCTTACCCTGTCAGGCGTGGATGCGATAACCGCGGTTTCAGTGTTGTTTTTCGAGCGTTTAATGGAGCGCTTCCCTGCCATACCACGGCAAAAAGTGAGGTTGTTACCCAATTTTGTTGATGTTGCAGGCTATGAACAAGTGAGTTTTACCGACAGCCGGTTTACCCTGGCGATGATTGGCTATGTGCCTGCCAAAAAAGGCCTGTTGCACGCCTTGCAGATTTTGGCTGAGCTGCGGCAAAAAGATAGCCGTTACCGGTTGAAGCTTTTTGGCAAGGCGTCGGCAGATTTACCCTGGCTAAAAAATCACCCTGACGAACTGGCGTATTTTGCCGATTGTGAACAACATATTCGCGACTTAGGCTTAACTGACGCCGTTGAACATGTTGGCTTTGCCGATATAAAAAAAGCGTTGGCGCAACATCAGGTGGGTTTTGTGCTGTCGGTTAGCGAGTCGATGCGTGAGCTGCCTGGTTTTGAAAGTTTCCACCTGGCAGTAGCCGATGCCTATGCAGCCGGCGCCGTTGGCTTGGTAAAGCATTGGACTGGCAGTGAATATGTCTATCCAGAGGTGCTAATTAGCAAGGATCAACAGGCGTTAACACAGCGAATTTGGCAGCTAAGCCATGATGAAGCCGCATACCGTGAACTGCACCAGCAAGGCGTGAGCTTTATTACAAAACATTACTCTGCCAACCAGTTTGTTGCACAGGTTAGGCAATTATTTGATGAGATTTAATTGATGAGCTCGCCTTTACATCAAGCAATAAAAAGTGGTGCATTAAGAGATGGGGTAACACCTTATTCAAATGTTGAACCTCTTACTGCGGCTAAGCAGGTGTTGGAAAATAAATATGTGTTTCCTTATGTTGGTGAATTACCGGTATGGGCAAATGGCACGCTGCAATGGAAACCAGATTTTGGTAATAATAAGGCAAGCAAAGCGTTGTGGTTTTACTCTTTGGTGTTTATAGATTATCTGGTGAAGGCCGCAGTAGTAGAAAACAATGAACACTGTTGGCAAAAAGCGTTGCAGTTACATAAGTCCTATCAGCAGTGGCGCGAAGACGATCAAACCGCTACTGCATTTTTGTTTAAAGATGAGCATGCTGTGACTAATCGCGCTTGTGTGTTGTCTCAGTTGTTGCATGTTGTAACCCACCGGGTTGAACAAGGCGAGCCACTGCAGTTGTTGCAGCAACAATTACTGCAAGATTTAAGTGAACATGCTAATTGGCTAGAGCAAGACAAGCATTATGTCTTTAATAACCATGGCATTATGATGGACAGAGCGTTGCTAAACCTTGTTGTTCAGTTTAGGCAGCATGCCGTTGAATATTCTCGCTATCAAAGCGAGCAATGGCTAGTAAAAGCGCTGAGTCGCATTAAGATCATGTTAGATAGAACCTTTGATAATGGTGGGTGTTGCACTGAAAATAGCCCGTCTTATCACATGCTTAACCTTTCTTTGTTCGGTGCAATAAATTCATTTATCAATAAGCATGAATTGGTAGCTAAAGATAATGCTATTACAGCGGTGTTGAAAAAAGCGATAGCCGCGGCAGCATATCAGGTATATGAAGACGGCAGCTTGCCCTTAATTGGCGACTCTGAAACCAACGCCTCGGTTTTTGTCTCGGACACTTATCATAAAAATAAGTTTGGTGTTGGTTACTTCCCCGAAGCAGGTTTCTGTATTGTTAAACAGCCAGGTTTTCATTTTACCTTTAAATGTGGTGGCTCCTCCTTTTCTCATCGTCATAATGATGATACCAGCATTACACTGCGTGTAGATGGGCTCGATTTTATCTGTGATGGTGGCATGTATAGTTATGACAATAGTAATGACATCAGACGTTTCTTAACTTCTTATAAAGCGCATAGCGGTTTTTTTACCGAAAACTGCGCGAATGTAAGATATTCAAATTACGCTGCTGCGGATGAGCTAGCACGAATGAATACTATGGAAATTCACGGAAAGATTATTCACATGAGTGGGGATAGCTTTTTGGATCCCAATGTTGGTTTGAAACGCCAAATTACGTTATTAGGTGAGCAGGAAAATCAATTTAACAAAGTGCTGTTGTGCGATAGGTTAAAAGCAGATCAGGCAGCGCAGTGGCGACTTCAGTTTTATTGCATCCTGATGTCGTCGTAACGCAGGTTGGTGAACAAGTTAAGCTACAACGTCAGCATGTTTACCTGTTGCTTTCTTTTAACTCCACAAGCGCGGTGGCGTTAAATATTGAGCCAGGACACTATTCCGAACGTTATCAGCAAGTACAACCTTGTAAGGTACTTGTACTTACCGGGCTGGATCCAAAGCTGGAAATAAATACCCTGATAACAATCCACCAAGGGCCCAAGCATGATTGAACAATGGTTGGGTAATTTGGATAAATTATTGACACACGATGTACCCGGTGGTTTTTCTATTTATCAGCACGCCAGAGCTGCTTTCGTTGCTGGGGATATTGAAAAAGCTGAGAAGCTTAAACGACTTAATTATGTATTACATAATTCAGAAGTCCCATATACAGCGCAAATAGGTAAAAACTCCATTCTAGCTTATGGCGGGATTGGTATTATTTTGCATGCTCAAACCCGAATTGGCGAACGCTGTAATATCGGCTCGGGAGTTACTATTGGTGGCAGTGCTTCTGGGGTGCCAATTATAGGGCATGATGTTTATCTTTCTACGGGATGCAAGATACTTGGTGGCTTAAAGATAGGTGATGGTGCCATTATTGGTGCCAATGCTGTGGTATTGAATGATGTTAAGCCGTTTACCGTTGTAGCGGGTTTACCAGCAAAGCCGATATCGGATATTACACCTGAAAATTTTGACAAATATGCGGGTTTTTATTGGTGTAAAAATCAGCCGGAAAAAGTTGCCTTGTTTATCGACTGGTACTTCACCCAGAAAAGAGCTGAAATGCCCCGGTAAGACATGCGTCTTTGCACAGGAATATAGTAACAACGTGAATTTTGATGAGTTATTTCAACCAGACTGGTACCTGACAGCTTACCCCGACGTGGCGGATGCCGGCATTGACCCATTGCAGCACTACCTGAAACATGGCCGGTTTGAAAACCGTTGGCCATGTGATTTGCCGGCACTGCAGTTGGATGTCGCGTTATGGCAAGCCGAAGATGCTACTGCTAGCCTGGAAGCACTTAAGGCTTTGCTCGCGTCGCAGCAACCGCTGCATAACGCGCTTGCAGCCTGGGTGTTGGCACGATGGTATGGCAGTTTAGAGCGCTGGCAAGAGGTTTATCCGTTAATAGACACCATGTTGGATGACGCGGCAGCACTGACAATACTTGCAAACCAAGGTCCGTTTTTATTGGCGTTTTCTGCGGCTATCAACTGCAAGCAACCCGAGCGGGCATTGGCTTTACTTAAGCGTGAAGACTGGCCGCAAACCGCTGATAAAGCCCTTGCAGCGTCTATGTTGCAGCAAGGCGCTGATAAACTGCGCACCTTAAGTCAGGTGTTTGAACAGCAGGGATTAATGGGCCTGGCCGATGACAGTGGGGCTTTGCTCAGCACGTTAAAAGCTGGCACCTTAAAAGCCACCACGTTGCCGGCTAAAATAAGCGATTTATGGCAACCCTTAGTCAGCGTCATTGTGCCGTGTTATAACGCGGCGGCAACCATTGGCTATGCCCTTGAGAGTCTGCTTCGGCAAAGCTGGCGCAAACTGCAAATAATTGTGGTTGATGATGCTTCAAGCGATAACTCAGCTGACATTGTGCAGCAGTATGCTGCTTTAGATAAGCGGATTACGTTGCTACGCCAGAGCGAAAACCAAGGCGCCTATGCTGTGCGTAATGTTGGTATGGCGGCAGCGAAAGGCCGTTTTATTACTGTGCATGACAGTGACGATTGGTCGCATCCGCAGAAAATTGCCCTGCAGGTAGCGGCGTTACAGGCTAACCGTAATGCCATGGCGTCTATTTCGCATTGGGTAAGATGTACCGAGACACTGCAGTTTGGCCACTGGCGTGTAGAGGACAGCTGGACCTACCGTAATACCTCATCCTTGTTATATCGGCGCCAGGTTGTTAAACAGCTGGGTTTTTGGGACAGTGTAAGCGTTGGCGCAGATACGGAATACATGCTGCGTACGTTAAAGCAGTTTGGTCAGCAGGCCGTGGTAGATGTAAAACCGGGCTTGCCGTTATCTTTTGGTTTGGCTGATGTAAAAAGCTTAACCCAAACTAAAGCCACTCACTTACGCACCCAGTATAGGGGCTTACGCCGCGATTATCGTGAAGCGGCAGAGAACTGGCATTCTTCTTTAGACTGCTCTCATGGCCGCTCAGCAGAAAGTTCGACTGGCAGCAGCGCAAACACTTTGTATATGCCTGCCCGGTTAACGCAGCGGCCGTTTGCGGTGCCGCCACGGATGTGTCGTGGTAGTGATAGCGTGCAGCGGAATAACCTGATGTTGTTACTGCAAGCTAAAAAGGTGTTTGATGCCACCTGGTATCTGGCGCAATACCCGGATGTTGCCGCGGCAGGCGTGGATGCGCTGCAGCATTTTGTCAGCCATGGCGCGAGTGAAGGGCGTGACCCTATACCGGGCTTTAGCCTGTCGGCCTATGCACTGGCGCACCAAGTGCCGCTAAGCGAGGTGTTGTCGCACTGGTTAATGTCAACCCAACCGGTTAGCGGGCCAATATGGCTTAAACAGCAGGCAGCCGCTTTTGATAGGCCGCATATGCTGCTGTTAGCCCATGCTGCGGGCCACGAACTTTATGGTGCTGAGCGCAGCTTTATTGATGTGTTGCATCAGTTAAACCACCTTAACCTGACGCTTACCGTTGTGCTGCCAAGCGCGATAAATGCCGCTTATATTCAGCAACTACTGCCGTTGTGTCAGCAGCTTATTGTATTACCTTATGCCTGGTGGCGCGCGGATAAAGCACCATGCGAGCCAACCATTGCCGCCTTTCGCGCTTTATTGTTACAGTTAAAGCCGGATGTGCTGTACCAAAATACCAGTGTATTGCATGAGCCGGTTGTAGCCGCAAAGCAGCTTGCGCTTCGCACTTTTATTCATGTGCGTGAAGTGGCGGATACCGATGCTGAACTGTGCCGTATATTAGGCGCCACTTCCAGCGAGCTTGCACAGCACGTGCGTGATTACGCTGATGTGATAATTGCCAACTCAGACGCGGTAGCACGCTTTGTGGCTTGCCCGGAACGCACCGTATTGCTGCCTAATGCGCTGTCTCCGACACTGGCGAATTGCCCGCCAAGGCCAAATGGTTCAAGGTTGCAACTGGGTATGATTAGCAGTAACAGTGCTAAAAAAGGCATTGTCGATTTTTTTGCTTTGGCACAACGTGCAGCCGATGAAGAGCTGGCAATTGATTTTGTGCTATACGGCCCGGATACACCGCTGTTGCAACAGCTATTGCAAAGTACAGCTAATATAGTGCAGTACCGTGGTTATGTTGAACACCCTGAGCAAGCGCTGGCTCAATTGGATGCGGTAGTCAATTTATCGCAGGTGGCAGAGTCGTTTGGTCGCACAGTGTTAGAGGCTTTAGCGTGTAAACGTTTGGTGCTGGCGTATCGACATGGCGCGTTAGCGCATTGGTTGCCGACTACCTGCTGCGTTTTGGCTGAGGTAGGAGATTGGCAAGCGCTGCTGGCGCAACTCAACGTGTTGTTAACTGAGCCTGTGCGACTGCAAAACATGTTAGAAGAAGGCGCCGATTTTGCCTGGCTACACTATGCACATACCAAAACAATCCCTATCTGGCGGCAATTGCTGTCAGCAGTAACACGAGAGCATGATAAATGACTAAGCTGCCCACTATTTCCATTTTTGCCATGTTAGCCATGTTAGCTTTTTTAACCGGCTTTGGTGCTGGCGAGGATGATACTGGCGAGGGTAAAACTGTCATGGGCTTGGTATCACAGAATACGCTGGCAGGTTGTGGTGAGATACAATATTTATCTCCAGAGCCAGCCGCTGTATTACCCGATAATTTTCGTACCGTGATTATGGGCTCGTCCTCTGCAGCGGGCGCGGGTGCAAGTTCGCCGTCATTAAGTTGGGCCGGGCAATATGCCGCCTGGCAGCAACAAAGCAACAGAACTACCGTGAACCTTGCTAAAGGGGGACACACCACTTATCATGCGCTCCCTGAGTATTGCCAGCCGGCAGAGTCGCGCGCGCAACCAGATATAGCGCACAATATTAGCCGGGTATTGGAAGAGCAACCAGATTTAGTTTTAATTGCGTATCCCAGTAACGATGCGGCCTTGGGCTGGGCTGCCACAGAAAGTGTTAGCAATATTATGTTACTGCGCACTTTACTTGCAGAGGCGGGTGTTGCCAGTGTGGTGCTGTCGGCCAAGCCGCGTAATATGTCTGCGGCGGCGATTACACGCTTGCAGCAGTTTGATATGTTGCTAAGCCAGGAAGTGAAAGACTGCGTGGTACCGTTATTTGATATTTTACAATTAGACCAGCGTTTAAACCCGGCCCTTGATTCAGGCGACGGTGTGCATGTTAATGACGAAGGCCATGTACTGATTTTTAATGCCTTGCGTGACATGCTGACACAGGGACGCTGTGTAGTGCTACCAGAGTAATAGAATTTGACCAGTTATAATCTTCAAACAAAGCACTTGAGAGCCAGTGCACCCGGTATTTTACGCTGGTGTCTTGATTTTCCCAAGCCTGAAGCTGCAATAAGCCTGCAACAGCTAACCGATGGGCTGTTATTTCAGGGCTGGTTGTTATTGCAAGATGGCGTTAAAAAGGCACAAATGTATGTGCGTCATGGCGAGCATTTAGCCACTGCAGAGCTTAGTGTGTGCCGCCCGGATGTTATTGAAAAGGTTTTGCAACAGCCCGCGGTTGGGCATATGCAGCTGCAATGTGGTTTTAGCCAACGTTTGGCGTTGTGCGCTGATCACGCTGTAGTAGGTTTTATCATTGATGGACAGCAATTTGACTTTGTTGATATTCGTATTGAAAGTACGATGAAGGTGCTACAAGGCACTTTTCCGTGGTTGTTTCTTGATAATGATACTAACCAAAGCGTGGCACAATTTACCGGTAAGCTCACCCTGTGCGGCCAAACGCTTAATGATTGGAAGCAGTATTTGGATGCGCTTGAGGCGTTACAGCAACAGGGGCGCAAGTTGGCTGCCTTGATTGCGCCGACCAAAGAAATGGTTTACCCGCAGTATTATCCGCATACGCCGGCGCAAAATACGCCGGTGCAGCAATTGCGAGAGCATGTGGGGGCCAGCGCCATTTTGTTGTATCCTGCAGCAGAGCTCGCTTGCGCAGACCAGCGCAGTTTTCGTTACACCGATACGCACTGGACCCATCATGCTGCGATGCAGGTGAGTGTATTATTGGCAGTACAATTAGGCTTAGATGTGACTGCGGTTAATGCCTGCTTTGCTAACGATCAATACGTTGAACGCAGTGTCTGTGGTGATTTAGGCAATAAACTGTTCCCGCCACGCGAGGCACCGGAGCAGTTGTTATGCAGCTTTAATTACAAACAATATTTGCGTTATGATAATGGCTTGCCTAATTTTGGCCGGGTGATGTTATATGAAAATGACAATGCATTATCCCCGCAGCATTGCTTAATCTTTGGTGCGTCGTCCTCATACAGTATGTTAAATTATCTTGTTAGGCTATATGCCAAAATTAGCATTGTGCATACTGCGGGTAATGTTGACCCTGATGTAATCGCAGCCATAGTACCTGATAGCATTATTTGTCAGACCAATGAACGTTTTATTGTGCGGGCACCTGTGGCGCATTATTCGCTAGCTAATACCATACAAGAAAAGTTAGCGGATATGACGGCGGCTAGTGCATCCGAGTTGAAACTGGCTTCTGCGTCCAAAAGCGGTGCGACGCACCATAGCTATTTCCACGCATTATTATCAAAGGGATAAACATGACCAAACCCTTATATGTTACCCGGCCAGATCTACCTGAGCTGGAAACGTTTTTGCCTTATTTACAACAAATTTGGCAAAGTGGTGTGTTAACTAATAATGGTCCCTTTCATCAGCAGCTGGAACAGGCACTGCAAGACTATCTGGGTGTTGACTATATCAGTGTGTTTAACAATGGCACCAATGCGTTATTGGTGGCGTTACAGGCACTGGAGTTAAAAGGCGAGGTCATTACCACACCGTTTACGTTTTTGGCGACCACCAGCTCGCTTATTTGGCAGGGTTTAACGCCGGTATTTGTCGACATAGACCCTGTTAGCCTTAATTTAGACCCCAACGCTATAGTGGCAGCCATTACCGATAAGACCTGCGCCATTATGCCGGTGCATTGTTATGGTAATCCGTGCGATACCTCAGCCATTCGAGCGGTAGCACAGCAGCATGGCTTAAAAGTTATTTATGATGCAGCGCATGCCTTTGGCGTAAAACACCAGGGCCAGAGTGTACTGCAACAGGGCGATTTAGCCGTGTTGAGCTTTCATGCCACTAAGGTATTTAATACCATTGAGGGTGGCGCTGTAATTTGCCACAGTGCGCAGATGAAGCAGAAAATTGATCGGCTGAAAAACTTTGGTATCGTTAACGAATTTAAAGCTGAAGCGGCCGGTATTAACGGCAAAATGAATGAACTTCAGGCCGCGTTTGGCTTGGCTCAGCTGCCGGGTTTAGCCGGTGCGTTACAGCGGCGCGCTAAGGTACATCAATATTACTGTGATGCATTAGCACGAATACCTGGCTTGCAGTGTGTGCCACTGTTGGCCGATGGGGCACCAAACTATGCTTACTTTCCAATTTTAGTAACTGATGAATTTGGCATGAGTTGCAAGGCGTTATATGAAGCGTTAAAAGCAAAGAGTATTTTTGCCAGACGATATTTTTACCCGTTAACGCCGGTATTGTTAGATATGGATATTGATGAAAGTTGTTATCCGGTTGCTGCCGACGCTGCAGAGCGCGTGTTGTGTTTACCCATGTCAGGGAGTTTAACGCAAGCAGAACAAGATTTAGTAATTAACGCCGTTATTGAGGCGAGAGGACAGGTTTAATGAATATTCTGGTTATTGGCCAGTGCACATTGCACTGGGGACGCATGGAATTTGGCAATATTGGTAATTATTACATTATGGAGCCTTTTTTTCGTGAGCTACACAAGGCGTTTCCAGGGGCAGATGTTAAGACTACGATGCAGATGTCAGCACGCTTTTGTACAGCTGAGAATTTATCCGTTCTGCCATTGGATTGTTATTATAACTGGCGCGAAAATGAGCTGGAACTGGCTAAAGAAGAACTCGATATTGCAAAAGACTATTGCGTAAGCGGTAAGCTGCGTCAACATACTCCTTATCTGGATGCGGTGTTATGGGCAGATCTGGTTATTGATTTTAGCGGCGATATTTGGGGCGACAATGCCAACTTTTTAGGTAAAGACCGTTTTGCAGTAGGATTGTATAAAGACCTGATAGCTCAAACTTTGGGCAAAAAAGTGGTTATGCTTGCCGGCTCACCAGGGCCATTTTCTGATGAAGCTACCTTAGCGTTGGCAAAACAGGTGTACGCAGGTTTTGATCTGGTCACTAACCGTGAACCTGTGAGTATTACCTTAATGGAACCTTTGGGTTTTGATGTGAGTAAAACACACAGTTTGGCGTGTCCGGCATTTATGTTTGAACCGGCATCCGGTCCGCAAATGGATGCGATGTTGGCGGCAGAAAAACTAAGTAAAACAGGGCGTAATAAGCCTATTGCTGGCTTTATCTTATGTGGTTGGAACTTTGAAAAAGGGCCGTTTGATTTGTGGCCACGCGATGATGCTGATTATGAAAAGTTTGCTCAAACCATTGAATATATGACCGAAGAACTGGGTTTGGAAGTGTGTTTGATGTCCCACTCAAACGGTTTTGATGTGCCGCCTGCGACGTTTACCTTGAAGCATGGTCGCGACTATCCGGTAACCAAACAGCTAGAAAACGTACTAAGAAAGCGCGGTATTTCAACCAACTTTTTCACCTTAGATGGTGTTTATGATACCTGGCAAACTAAAGCGATTATTGGCAGTTTTGATCTGTTAGTGAGTGGTCGGGTACATGCTGCTGTTTCAGGCTTGTCGCAACAGGTGCCAACCGTAATTATTGATTATGGTCACGAACCTAAAGCGCATAAGTTGCTTGGTTTTGCTACGGTTGCGGGTGCAGAGCAGTTCGTTGCAGATCCTGCTAACCTGGCTGATTTGCAAGATAAAGTGTCTATGTGTTGGCAAAATAGGGATGAAATTGTTGCAATGTTAGGCCAGCGTATACCTCAGGTGCACGAGCAGGCCAGAAAGAGCTTTACTTTGGCAGCCGGCTTATTTGTATGAGTGAACAAAAGCGGGTTGCAATAATGCAACCCTACTTTTTACCCTATATCGGTTACTGGCAGTTGATTAATGCGGTCGACTGCTTTGTTATTTATGACACGATAGAATTTACCAAAAAAGGCTGGGTACATCGTAATCGGTTGTTGCAAAACAACACTGATCAGATGTTTTCACTGGCGTTAGAAAAGGCGTCTGACTACCTTGCTGTTGTTGAGCGTCGCTTATCAGCTGATAGTGTACAACATTATGAGAAATTGCTGCGTAAATTTGCCGGGGCTTATCAAAAGGCACCTTATTTTGCAGAAACCATGCCTTTATTAGAACGCATTTTTCGTTTTGAAGATAAAAATTTGTTTCGGTTTATTTTTAATAGTATTGAATTGGTTTGTCAGCATCTTAGCATTACCACACCTCTGCTTATTTCCTCTGACATTGAGCAAGGCCCATTGTTAAAAGGGCAAGATAGAGTAAAAAATTTATGTCACCAGCTACAGGCGACAGATTATATTAACTCTATAGGTGGCCAGGCATTGTATAGCAAAACGGATTTTGCCGAACAGGGTTTGCAATTGCATTTTCAACGGGTGTTACCTTTTGACTACCGACAATTTGGCGAGGATTTTTTGCCTTGGTTGTCCATTGTCGATGTATTGATGTTTAACAGTGTGGATAATGTAAAGCGTCAGTTAGATAAAATGGAGTTGTGTTAGTGACCAAGATTGCTTTGCTTTGCTCTACCGGAGCAGCAGTTGCTAAGTACAGCTTTAAGCAGGACGCTACAGCTGCAGTAGACATGGTTATTACTGACCGCGACTGCGGTGCCGCTGCCTTGGCCGACATGTTAAATGTACCCCTAATTCAGTTAACCTATACTGACAGAGCAGCCTTTTCGGCAGCGTTGTTACAGTTACTGCAAGAGCATTGTATTGATTATTTAGTTTCGTTTTATACCCGTTTACTTGCGGAGCCTTTACTGAGTGCTTATCAGGGACGTTTATTAAACTTTCATCCGTCTCTACTGCCTGCTTGTCCTGGTCAACATGGTTTTGAAGACACTATGCGTTCCGGTGCCTTGTTTTTTGGCAGTACGGTGCATTTGATCGATGCGGGTGTTGATACCGGTAAACCGGTAATTCAGGTTGTGGCAGCAAAAGATCCCCGGCAATCTGTGCAGCAGCATCGGCATCAGGTATTTGCTCAACAGTGTGCCAGCTATAGTCAGCTAATTAGATGGTTGCGTCAAAGTCGGCTGCAAGTTGATGAACATGGCGTAAGTATTTCCTCAGCGACGTATGAGGGCAGCCCAAACAAAGGGCTGTTATCTGTACCAACACTTGATGACACTGCGACGGCGGTTTATCAGAGCATTTTATGCCAGAGTAACAATTTATGACTTTAACGTGTCACCTTAGCGAAAACGCATTGGACCATGTGCGTTTTGATGAGGTTTCTAAGCGCTGGAACCCTACGGGTGACCATATTGCTATTAATCTGCCTATAAAGAAGGCTGGCTGGTATAGCCTGGATGGCCAGCTGCAGGTACATAGCAAACAGCATAGCTTAATGCTAATGACGGACAATGGCGTGTGCATTATGCTGCCACTGACCAGAAAAGGTTTGTTGGTTGATGTGTTTTATTTGCCTGCCAACGTGCAACGTGTCTGGTTACAACTTGAAGGCCAAAAACTAAGCGTGGCGCATTGCACTATAACAGTGTCAGCAATTGGTGCGGTCAAGCGTTTATGGCGTATGGCGCGGCGTGTGGCATTGACGTATGTCAGGCAGCCAGCGGCACAGAGGCGTATCGCTACATTACATTGGTATTCATTGTGTGCGGGGCTGGAGCCTTGTTATCGCAAAGTGTCGCAGTTGCGCCAGTGGAGTGCTGAAATTCCTTACTCCCGCTGGCAAGAGCTGAATGAACACGACACGCCAGCGCAGCATCGACGTGCCCGGCGCTTACTACAAAAGCAGCAGAATATTGTTGTTGTGGTTTACGGCGACAACAGTATTGCACAGTCCTATTGGCAAAGCAGTGTAAACAGCGTGTTTGTACAACAATGGACGTCGGCATCGGTTCAGGTTCTGTTGCCAGTAGGCATAGATGCGCTGGACTCTTTGCCTGAAACGGTGCAAATAACCACTGCCGACAGGCTTAAAAATCTGCCATCGAACACCGCGTTATTATTACTTCGTGCTGGTGCGATATTGTCACCTCGTGCGTTGGCTTGGTGGCGTATTATGGCCAATAGTGAAACCTTTAGTTATAGCGATCATGATTATTTCACTACTGAACGTTGTTTGCCGCAATTTAAACCGGACTGGTCATTAGAGCTACTGCGTAGTACCCATTACATCGGCGATGTGGTTGGCGTTAGTGCTGGCCTATTGGCTAAGTCTGGCTGGTTGGAGGCAGACTGGCAACAGTGCACTGCAGGGCAGCACCTGGTACTGCGTTTAGCTGAGCAGCTATTGCCAGCACAGCAGCCTGAGCACATTTCGGCAGTGCTGTGGCATGATTTGCTAGCGCCGGGTGGCCCATCGCCAGAGCCGGTGCAACAGCATTTAAACCGATTAAATATTCGTGCTGAAGCCCGAACAGCAAGAGACAACACAGTATGGGTAGACTATGCGCTTAGCGCAACGCCGTTGGTAAGTATTATCATTCCAACCCGCGATATGCTGCACTTATTGGCCCCTTGTGTGAACAGTGTGCTTGAGCAAACCCAGTATCCGGCATTTGAAATTGTTATTGTCGATAACCAGAGTACTTGCCCCGATACGTTAGCCTATATGCAACAACTTAGTACCGACCCCAGAGTGACTATTTTACGTTACGATCAGCCCTTTAACTATGCGGCAATTAACAACTATGCCGTTGAGCAGGCCGCGGGTGAACTGATTTGTTTATTAAATAATGATACTGAGGTGATTACGCCACAGTGGCTGGGGCAGATGGTAGGCGTACAGTTGCAATCGAACGTTGGTGCCGTTGGGGCACGATTACTTTACTCAAACAGAACGGTGCAACATGCCGGTGATGCAGTAGGCCCGGGTGGCTGTGCTGACCATATGCATAGTGGTATTGATGAGCACGATGCAGGCTATATGCGCCGGGCGGTAGCAACCCAAGAGTTGTCTGCTGTAACGGCGGCATGTTTATTGACACCAAAAGCACTGTTTCAGCAACTTAATGGACTTAACGCCCGGCAGCTTGCTGTGGCATTCAACGATGTTGATTATTGCTTGCGTGTAAGAGAAGCTGGCAAACGCGTGGTATATACGCCACATGCACAGTTGTATCACCATGAGTCAGTGTCGCGCGGTAAAGATGATACCGATGAGAAAGTCCGCCGTACCCGCGCTGAAGCCGATTATATGCGCCAACGTTGGGCGCATATAATGCAGAATGACCCTTTTTATAATCCCAATCTGAATTATGCCAGGCCCGATTTTACCCTAGGGCGCGAACAAAGAGTAAAAGCACCATGGCAGCGTTAAGCACACAAGATGTGATTGTGATTGAGGAGCGGCCGAACCCAAGTTCAGATTTTTTTGTGCTGCCGTATTTAACCCTGCACAGCGCCAATGTGCAGCGCTACACCTTTGCGCAATTGGCAGAGCCTGAAGCGTTGGTTGGTAAAACACTGATATTTGTGCGTTATATCCCCGCGCCATGGCGTCAGCTTATAGACACGGTTGCAGATAAAATCGGCCAGATTGTGCTGTTTATCGACGATGATGTACTAGACCCGGCAGCCAGTGTCGGCATGCCGTGGCGATATAGGCTTAAGTTATGGCGTTTAAGTTATAGAGCCGTGCCGTGGTTAAAACACCATGCTGCACAATTATGGGTGGCTAATTCGTATTTAGCGCAAAAGTATCATCACTGGCAGCCACATACTTTGCAAGCGATGCCTTTGGCGTTAGCACCACAGGTGCCTGTGACACTGTTTTATCATGGCTCTTCATCACATCAGGCTGAAGCGCGTTGGTTATTTCCCATTGTGGCTGATGCGTTAAAGGCGGTACCGGCACTTAATTTTGAAATTATTGCAGATAAAAAAATTGCCCGCTTATACCGGGGGCTGCAAAAAACACATGTATTACAGCCTATGTCATGGCCCAGTTATCAGGCGCTGTTGCAGCGACAACGCTATGATATTGGCTTAGCACCGTTATTGCCTTTGCCGTTTAATCAGGCGAGATCGGTAACTAAGTTTTTTGATATTACGCAAGCCGGTGCGGTAGGTATTTATGCCGAAAGCCCTATTTATCAAGCTGTGCAGCAAGATAAAAGTGGAATACGTCTGCCTATGCAGCCGCAGTTGTGGCGCGATACGATAGTGTCTCTGGCTAATGATAATCAGCGCAGGCTGCAATTGCTTGATACAGCCAAACAACAGGTGCGTCAATGGCCCGATGCGGTAGCGCAAGATGACTAATCACTACTTGACGGTGAGCCGGGCATTAGCCAATACACCCGGTTTAGCGGCATTTTTGGGGGCACCTGTACGCTATTTGCCCGCTTGGTGTTGTTGGCCTGTAAACACCAAACAACACACCATGCTGGCATGGGGCCGCAAAGCTTCTGCTGAAAAAGCGGAAAAAGTGGCGCAGCGTTGCAATATAGCCATGTGCTATTTAGAGGACGCGTTTTTACGCTCGGTAGGACAAGGCTTTGATTCCGCTCCCTGTGGCTTGGTAGTGGACGATGTGGGTATCTATTACGATGCCAGATTGCCGTCAAAGCTGGAGCAACTGATTGTTGCCGATATCACTGCAACAGAACGCACTGAAGCAGAGACACTGCCAACATTGTGGCAACAGCATCGGGTATCAAAGTATAATAACGGCCAGGATTATAAGTTGTTGGTCGAGCAGCCCTATGTATTGTTAATTGATCAAACATTAAATGATGCCTCCGTAGCATGCGGTTTAGCCAGTGCAGAAAGCTTTGCCAACATGCTGCAATTTGCTAAAGAGACTTTTGCCGGCCATAAACTAATTGTTAAAACACACCCTGATGTGGTGGCTGGCAAAAAGCGCGGCTATTTAACCGAGTTAGCGCCAGCCGCGCTGGAAGGCGTGCAGCTGGTGTCGGAAAAGCTGCATGTGGTCGCGTTAATAGAGCATGCTAGTGCGGTGTTAACGGTAACGTCTCAGGTTGGCTTTGAGGCGTTAATGTGGCAAAAGCCGGTCTATGTGTTTGGTATGCCATTTTATGCCGGATGGGGGTTAACCCATGACATGCAGCAATCACCACAACGGCGCCAGTTGTTGCGCCAGCAAACCACAGAAGTTGATATTGCGCGTTTGGCTTATGCAGCGCTTATTCGCTATGGTCGCTATATCTTAGTAGAGACTGAGCAAGCCTGTAGTTTTTATCAGCTACTTCAGCTGCTAGGCAAGGGCAGAGCGGATGCTGAACGTCCAACACGCAGACTGTCGACATTACGTTAAACCGCGTACAATTGCCGCTAATTGCGTTACTTTTTCGTTAGGATACTGAAGTTCTATGATTATTAGGTTGTTTGATATTGTGTTGTCGTTAACTGGTTTAATAGTGGCGTCGCCGCTGTTGGTTGTGTTGACCCTTATTGGCTTGTTTGATACGGGGGCACCAATATTTTGCCAACAGCGTGTAGGGCGGAATAAACGCCCTTTTACGTTAGTAAAGTTTCGCACTATGAAAAAAGATACGTCACATGTAGCCAGTCATTTAGCTGATGCGAATGCGATAACGCCTTTTGGTGGTTTTTTGCGTAAAACCAAATTAGACGAGTTGCCGCAGTTATGGAATGTTTTGTGGGGACAAATGAGTTTAGTTGGCCCGCGCCCGTGTTTGTTTAACCAGCAGGAGCTAATTGCTGAGCGTGAGCAGCGCGGCGTGCTGGCGGCGCGTCCTGGCATAACCGGTTTGGCACAGGTTAGCGAAATTGATATGTCTACACCGGTCTTGTTGGCGCAAACAGATGCTGCAATGCTGGTTAACTTAACGTTAAAACATTACTTCAAGTATATTTTGATGACTGTGGCTGGAAAAGGCAGCGGCGACAGGGTTAAACGTTAAGTTCGAACTGCTTTTCTGCTGGTCTGCAGCATAATATACGTTATTGTAAATACTAAACTGAGCTATTAAGCCGTAATTCAGCTATTGGTGATAAAACAGTGCTATGTCGCTGACACAGCAACCGGACGAACGTGTTAATTTGTTTCTGATTTGTGTGCTTAAAACTAAAGCAAACAGCGTTAAGCGGTTTTTTACAACAGGGCATTAATGTTATCATTGCTGCATTATCAGCAATGCCACTCTACCCTGAGACAGTTGTGTTAGTTAACCATGTAGCAGTTTCCGCTTAAGGACATCAGATGAAGGTTACCGTTTTTGGCATAGGATATGTCGGGTTAGTGCAGGCTGCAGTATTAGCTGAAGTGGGCCATCACATTGTATGTGTTGATGTGGACGCTGACAAAGTTACGCAATTGCAACAAGGTGTTGTACCTATATATGAGCCTGGTTTGGCCTCTTTAGTAGAAGCCAATGTAAAGGCTGGCCGGTTAGAATTTACTACGGACGCCGCTGCGGGCGTTGCACATGGTGATGTGCAGTTTATTGCAGTGGGCACTCCGCCTGATGAAGATGGTTCGGCTGATCTAAAATATGTGCTGGCTGTTGCTAATACTATCGCGCAGTTTATTACAACACCTAAGGTGATCATTGATAAGTCGACTGTGCCGGTAGGCACTGCCGATAAAGTAAGGCAAGTCATTATAGACGTGCTGGCGCAGCGCGGACAGCAAGTAGAGTTTGACGTAGTGTCAAACCCTGAATTTTTAAAAGAAGGCGCCGCAGTTTCTGATTGCATGCGGCCAGATCGTATTATTGTTGGTACCTATGATGAACGGCCTAAAGACGCTATTCGTGAGCTTTATGAACCGTTTAACCGCAATCATGAAAAATTAATTTTTATGGATGTTCGCTCCGCTGAGCTAACCAAGTATTCCGCCAATTGTATGCTGGCGACAAAAATATCCTTTATGAACGACATGGCTAATTTGGCTGAGCTTCTTGGCGCTGATATTGAAGCCGTGCGAAAAGGGATTGGCTCAGATCCTCGAATTGGATATCACTTTATCTACCCGGGCTGTGGCTATGGTGGGTCGTGTTTCCCTAAAGATGTACAAGCGTTAATTCGTACAGCGGAGCAGCAAGGGTATAAACCTGAAATGTTGTACGCGGTAGAAGCGGTAAACCAGCGTCAAAAATTGAAATTAATCCAATTAGTGCAGCGCCATTTTGGTAACGATTTGCAAGGCTACACATTTGCAGTTTGGGGTTTGAGCTTTAAACCTAAAACTGATGATGTGCGCGAAGCAAGCAGCCGGGTATTGCTAGAACATTTATGGCAAGCGGGCGCAACGGTGCAGGCCTATGACCCTGAAGCGATGGAAGAGATACAGCGCATTTATGGCGTGCGGGACGACCTTACGTTAGTTGGCACGAAAGAAGCGGCACTAAAAGGTGCAGCTGCCCTTATTATTTGCACGGAGTGGCAGCAATTTAAGGCACCAGACTTTGATTTTATCAAAGCGCAGTTGGCGGTGCCGGTGATTTTTGATGGTAGAAATTTATTTGAGCCAGAACGCATGCAGCGTAAAGGTTTTACATACTACGGTATTGGACGCGGTGAGAGTGTAAAAAAGCATGATAAACCTTAATAAAGTGAGAAAAGCGGTAATTCCGGTTGCAGGGCTTGGCACCAGGATGCTGCCAGCAACCAAGGCTATTCCAAAAGAAATGCTACCAGTGGTAGATAAACCCTTAATTCAATATGTTGTACAAGAGTGTATTGCTGCCGGAATTAAAGAGATCATACTGGTAACGCATTCGTCAAAAAATAGCATTGAAAACCATTTTGATAAGAGCTTTGAATTAGAGTCGATGCTGGAAAAGCGCGTAAAGCGCCAGTTGTTGGAAGAAGTACAGAATATTTGCCCTAAAGACGTCACTATTATGCATGTGCGCCAGGGCGAAGCGAAAGGGCTTGGACATGCGGTGCTGTGTGCAAGACCGTTAGTTGGTGATGTACCCTTTGCCGTAGTATTGCCAGATGTATTAATTGACGGCTACGACAGTAACTTAAAACTAGACAACCTGGCGCAAATGTGTGCAATGTTTTCTGATACTGGCACTAGCCAGGTGATGGTTGAGCCGGTTGCGATGGAGAGTGTCAGTAGTTATGGCGTGGCGGATGTAGAAGGCCACAGCTTACTGCCATCAAACTCTGTTAACATGACGGCTATTGTTGAAAAACCAGACGTTGAAGATGCACCGTCAAACCTTGCCGTGGTTGGCCGTTATGTATTTACGTCATTAATTTGGGAAGCACTTGAGTATACGCCGATGGGCGCGGGTGACGAAGTGCAACTGACTGATGCGATTGCCATTTTAATGAAACAACAACCGGTTAATGCTTACCATATTGTCGGACGCAGCCATGATTGTGGTAACAAACAAGGCTATTTACGTGCTTTTGTTGAATATGGTCTGCGGGATAAGCACCTGGGTGCAGAGTTTAGGCAATGGTTGCTGGCAACACTAAGTCCGTAGTGACTTATGTATTAGGGGAAAGTGGCTTAACCCGCTATAATGTGGGTTTTGCTTGTTCTGCTAAATAAGCGTTAATTACTTTTTGGAGTTTGGCATGCTGGGCTGGTTGCTCACTTTACCACGGTCGATAAAACGCATCATCTCCGTTCTGGTCGACATTGTGTTTCTATGTGTGTCACTGGTGACGGCTTTTATCCTGACGCAAGCAAACAAATCAACAGATCTCCAGGTAGTGCTAATCATATTTTGTCTTAGTTTACCGGTCACGTTGCTTATTTTTACCAAACTGGGCTTATACAGGGCGGTAATTCGCTATATCGGTCAGCACGCGCTGGGTGCAGTATTGGCGGGTATAGTAAGCAGTGCCATGGTGCTTTCTTTGTTATTTGCGGCCTTTGATATACCGGATAAAGGCAATTTGATTTTTGTTTACTCCTTACTGGCATTAATCACTTCAGGTGGCTTAAGGCTGTTAGCCAGAATGTTTTTAGTGCAGCGTAACAATGGCCATAAGGCACGCGTACTCATTTACGGCGCCGGCTCCTCAGGCAGGCAGTTAGCGCAAGCGTTAATGAACGGCGAGCAGTATCATCCGGTGGTGTTTGTCGATGATGACACAACGCTGCAGCGTTCTACTATTTTGGGTATTCCCGTTGGTTCGCCAGCACAAATTACCAGTTTAATTAAAACGCATAACATTAGCCGTATTCTATTGGCGTTGCCGTCAGTTAGCCGGTCAAGGCGCAGAGAAGTATTAGACGCGTTGGAGGAGTTGCCTATTCCGGTGCAATCTATTCCGGGCATGAGCGACTTGGTCGATGGCGCCATGCGTATAGATGAATTACAAGATGTTAAAATTGAAGATTTACTGGGCCGTGACGCTGTAGCGCCTAAAACCAAATTAATGCAGGCTAATATTCAGCATAAAGTGGTAATGGTAACCGGTGCAGGTGGGTCAATTGGCTCTGAGCTGTGCCGACAAATTATAAATTATCAACCGAAAACATTGGTGTTATTTGAGCTTTCAGAGTTTAGCTTATATAACATTGAACAAGAGCTGAGAAACCTGATTGTACAGTTTGAGCTTGATGTTAAACTTATTCCTGTTATGGGAACATCACAACGGCGTAAGCGGCTGGAAACCGTAATGACAGCGTTCAACGTGCAAACGGTCTATCACGCTGCTGCCTATAAACATGTGCCGCTGGTTGAATATAATATTGTTGAGGGTGTGCGCAATAATGTGTTTGGCACCTGGTACGCTGCCGAAGCCGCAATCTCTTCTGGTGTTGAAACCTTTGTATTAATTTCTACCGACAAAGCCGTACGCCCTACAAATATGATGGGTGCTTCTAAACGTTTATCAGAGCTAGTTTTACAAGCCTTGGCCAGACGACAAAGCCGTACACGTTTTTCTATGGTGCGTTTTGGTAATGTGCTTGGTTCAAGCGGGTCTGTGGTGCCGCTGTTCCGAGAGCAAATACGTAAAGGTGGGCCGGTAACTGTAACCCACAAAGATATCATCCGGTATTTTATGACTATCCCGGAAGCGGCTCAGTTGGTTATTCAAGCTGGTGCAATGGGCAAGGGCGGCGACGTTTTTGTACTGGATATGGGCGAGCCGGTAAAAATAGCAGATTTGGCCAAGCGCATGATTCATCTAATGGGGCTTGAGGTTAAGGATGAAGTGCATCCTAATGGTGATATTGAAATACATTATACTGGCCTTAGACCGGGTGAAAAGTTGTATGAAGAGCTGTTAATTGGCGAAAATGTTCGCAGTACCGAGCATGCCCGTATAATGGCTGCTGATGAAGTTATGCTGGAATGGCGCGATATGCATACGTTATTGGAAGAGCTCAGTTTGGCTTGTGATGACTATGATGTGGAGCGAATCGTTGACATTGTTCGACGTTCACCAACCGGGTTTAATTATGTTAACACCAGTTGTGATTTGATATATGCCTCGCGGTTCGGTATACCGCGTAGTGAAGATAAAGTGCCTAGTGCTAAAGTGGTTGATATAAACGGTTTGACGGGCTGACAAAGGGCGCCAAGTTTAAGTCGCTTGGCAACTGATGAATGCTTGAACTGGTTCTAAAATTGAGATAATATTCTTACAGTTTACTATTTGGGTGAAAGGATTAAAGTATGAATAAACTTTTAATCGCCGTTGCAGTTGCGGCTGCATTAGGTGTGCCACAGGCTGAGGCTCTGCAAGCGCCTGGTGCAACATCTTCAGACGCTAAGTTTGATATAACAGAAGAGACCATTGCTGCCGGTGTTATTGGTGGCGTTGTTGCATGTACTGTGCTGTGTGATGGCAGTGGCGGTACAATCGTTGGTGACGATGACGACGATGACGACGATGACGACGATGACGACGATGACGACGATGACGATGACGATGACGATGACGATGACGATGACGATGACGATGACGACGATGATGACGACGATGACGATTGTGATGAAGGCGAAGAGTTTGTTAATGGTGTGTGTGTTCCTACCACCACGACAACTACTACTACGACAAGCACGACAACTACTACGACCACAACGGTTCCTGTAACAGTTACTGGCACGTTCTAACTCATAGTTTTCGAAAAGCCGCCTAAATGGCGGTTTTTTTTTCTTTAGGGTGCAGTAATGTTCAGGTTTATTTTGTTGTCTTTAGTGCTCAGTAGTCTAATTGGCTGCAGTGGCACCTTGTATGTTTATAAAGAAAATTTAAAGTTGTTGTTTAAGTCACCCGCCGTTGTTTCTCCTGATCGGGCTTATGTCGCAGCCAGTCAATACGATATTATTCAAGTTAATATTGCCGATAAGCAGGCCATTATGGCGCTGGCATTTGTGGAGCAGGGGCAGGATAAATTTATTTCCGCAGATAACGGTTTTGTTATTTTTGCCAATGGTCGCATAGTTCGTACTGCAGGTTTTATTGATAATCTGCTGCATGTTCACAATTTAACTGCTGACCCACTTAAGCAGTCGTTCTCGGTCTTAGGTGGCCGTCGTTGGCAATACGTAGAACAAACGAATACGTTAACAGCAAAGGTAAATAGTGCGCAGTTTAATATTGAAGGGCAGCGCGTTCTAACCCTGTTGGACAGTGAACTGAGAACGGTATTGCTTTCTGAGACGGTACATCCTGAGAATGAAGGTAGTTTTGTTAACTTTTACTGGTTTGACGAGACATCCGGTGTACTGATTAAGACCAAGCAACATCCTGCCAATATGACGGATGCGGTTACCGTAACTTTTCTTAGTCGCGTAAATCGTATTTTGTCAGTGATACCGGGAGAGAGCAAATGAGACTTCTTAAAGCTGTTTCCTCTTTTTTTATCATTAGTTTATCTGCTTTCAATTCTGCTGCCGTTGACATCAATGTTGACATTAATGGCAAGCTGTATGTCTTTAATGAGCCAATCAAGCTTGCTGATGCACTGTCGCATATTGAACATCCTGAATTAGTTTACTGGCCTGATGCCGGCTTATTTTTAGCGTCAGAACAAACCGTGCAACAAAAGCATGCGCTAATGACACGCCTGATCAATCAACTAGCCCTTTTACCCGCGCAATCTTCAGAGAAGGCTCAGCTTGCAGATTTTATTGCCTGGTTGTCAGGTATTCGAGTAGCGAGACGAATCGACTTGCCTGTTGAATTTGAGCGAGCACGGCATGTCAGAAAATCGAATCCATTACTGCAAGAAGGCTTGTTCTACCTTCGTGCTTCATATGTTCAACCGCAGGTTTTATTGCTTGGTGCAGTAACAAAGTACCAGGCTGACATCAGTGCTGATAGTATCGTGCAGGCGCATGAGCTGCATCATAATTTTGCAGCTGACGCTGCAGATAATAGCTGGGCTTACTGGTCTGTAAGCGGCGCAGAATGGCATAAGGTTGGTATAGCGTACTGGAATAAACAGCAAGTAGAACTCGCTGCTGGCGCCATGCTTTACTTCCCTTTCTCGTCGTCTGTATTGGGTGGCGATAGTGAAGAGATTAACCAGCAAATTTTAATGCTGCTGCGTAACTGGGTCCGATAGGACAAGAGTAAATATTTAATGAATAGAGCAACTCAACTTGGGGTTATGTTTTGCGCCTTGTTTGCCGCTAGTACGTTGGCACAGGATAGCGACTACAGTCAGGCCAGCCACGGCGGTGTGGGTATATTTCAGACGCCGACAGCACGGATGGCGCCATCTGGTAATTTTAGTCTTAACTACAATGATTTAGACGAGTATCGATTTTGGAGCGCCAGTATTCAGTTGTTTCCATGGTTGGAAACGACCGTGCGTTATACCGACGTTCGTACCCGCCTTTATAGCCCTTATCCTGAGTTTAGTGGCGATCAGACGTTAAAAGACAAGGGTATAGATGTAAAGTTAAGGTTGTGGCAAGAGAGTTATTATCTACCTCAGGTTAGTGTCGGTTGGCGTGATTTTGGTGGTACTGGCTTTTTTGAAAGCGAGTACATTGCCGCCAGTAAACGGGTAGGACCTTTTGATCTTCATTTAGGCATGGGCTGGGGCTATTTAGGTTCAGGTGGCAACATTAGCAACCCCTTTTGTGAACTCAGTGATGGCTATTGTCAGCGGCCAGGTGGTTTTTCTGGTCGCGGCGGTATGATTGATTACCAGCGTTTCTATAAAGGTCCGGCGTCGGTATTTGCCGGTTTGGAATATCAAACCCCTTGGGAGCCATTGCGGCTTAAAGTTGAATATGAAGGCAATAATTACACCAAGGATCGTGCTCGCGGCATAGTTCAGGATAGTAATATTAACTATGGATTGGTATACAGCTATGACAGTCTGGATTTTCATTTAAGCTATCAGCGCGGTAACACGCTAGCGTTTGGTGTGTCTGTGGGCTCAAACTTTAATACCATAAAGACGCCTAAATTTGACAGACCACCACCAGAAGTGAATGCCGCAGGGTTATCTGCTAAACGGTTCAAACGTTCTACGCTTCGTAATCAGTTATATTACCGTGCAGGTTTCGTTACCACAGGTATAAAGCTTGATGGTGAGGAGCTGATCATTCGTGGCCAGCAACAGGCATTTCGTGAATTTGACGTTTCAATTGAGCGTGTAGGACGGGTACTGGCGAATTTTGCGCCGGATAAAGTTAGTCGTTATCGTATCATTCTTGAAGAGCTTGAAATGCCGATTACGGAAGTCGTATTGCAGGCAGATGAGTTTAGAACCTATGCCCGGTATGAATCATTGGACCAACCGGTAAGTTCAGTCTATGTTCGTCAGACACCTGCTATGGATGACATCGACTGGCAATTTACCACACTGAATCATGGTTTCGGCTATTCATTTGAACCGTTTTGGATGCAAATGTTGGGTAATCCTGAAGCGTTCTTTATGTATCAGGGCGGTATTTTGTCGTCGTTGTCCTATCAATTTTCTGAACCCTGGTCTGCGACAGGTGTGATCAAAACCACGCTACTGGAAAATTTTGATAAATTTAATTTCAAAGTGGATACCCAAAATTCGACGCTACCGCGTGTTCGTACTTTTTCGCGTGAGTATGTTACACGCAGTTACGTTACGTTGGATAAGTTGTTTTTAAACTATCGCGAACGTTTACAAAAAGATGTGTACGCACAGGCCTACGGTGGTTATCTGGAAACTATGTTTGCCGGTGTAGGTGGGGAAGTACTTTACCGGCCATTGGATAGTCGTTTTGCCATTGGTGCTGATATAAATTACGTTAGGCAGCGCGACTATAACAGCGAATACAAGCTATTTGATTATTCTGTTGTTACCGGTTTTGTATCGCTATATTGGGAACCCGAGTTTTTTGATGACTCTCTTATAACCATTAGTGCCGGACGCTATTTGGCCAAAGATGTGGGTGTTAATATTGATGTTGGCCGTCGGTTCGACAGCGGTATCATTGTGGGGGCCTATGCAGCACTGAGTAATGCTAGTGCGGATGAATATGGTGAGGGCAGTTTTACCAAAGGGTTCTATGTAAAAATTCCATTTGATTTAATGTCGTTTAAATCTGCCAAAGGCATGGGACAGATCCCATGGATCCCATTGGCTCGTGATGGTGGCCAGATGCTGAAACGGCCGGTTTATTTACATGGCGTTACCTCAGAGCGCGAAAAACCAAGGAAGTATTACAAATGATGCTTGAAGATAATTTCGCTGTTGCCAAAGCGGCTTGTCAATATCTGTCACAGCAAGTACAAGATGATGGCCAGTTTGTCTATTTAAGGTCTGCTAAGGGTAAGGACTTAACGCACAAACCCTACAATATGCTGCGTCACTGCGGTTCCATCTGGGCCATGGCCGCTTTTCTGCGTCTTGAGCCTGATGCGACAACTGAGCAAAAGTGTTTAGCTGCTCTGGGCTTTGCCCGCAGAGAAACGGTGAAATGCAGTTCTCCTGAAGCTGAAACTGACCTGTTGTTTGTGTTAGACAGAAAATCTATTGCCAAATTAGGTGGTAATGCACTGATTTATCTTGCCTTTGACAGTTTCGCCGACCAAGATCCATTATTTAAGCAAGGCTTATTGCACGGATTACGCTTTTTTCTGACACCTGAGGGACTGATTAAATTTTCTAAATTCGATCCCTATACTGGCATTGCCGCGGATTTTGTATCGGAATACTACCCCGGTGAAGCAGCATTAGCGTTATGTACAGCAGGCGATTTTGATACCGCTTATCGCATGATTACCACATTGCGAGACACTCGCGATAAGGTGAGAATGACCCAAGATCATTGGCTAATGCAGGCACTGGAAGTGATAATTTTGCATTATCTGCCAATGAAAACGCCGGAAGCCACGCAAAGAGTGCAGTTCTGCTTACAATACTTACATGATTTGTATCAGCAGATATTCACCAACCGCGTTTACCTTGGGCGTAATACCCCGGTTGCATGCCGCGCTGAAGGAATTTTGTCTTATTTGGCGGTGCTGCATGCTGTCGGTGATGTACAGCGCTATATTGGTGTGCGGTTATTTTTACAGCAACTTATGCAAGAATTGCGCAGCTATCAGGTAACAGATGGCGTGTTGGCCGGTGCGTTTTTAGATCATAATAAAGCCCGTATTGATTATACTCAGCATTCGTTATCAGTATTTACCCGCTTTGTTGCGTATCAAGCTGCTGGTATTTTATAACGTAGACGATAGCTGCTAATTCATGGTTTATTGAATTTGCTAATGCGTAAGCAATGAGCAGATTTAAAAGGTGATGCTAGCAGGACGATGATTATTTGCGCTAATTACTGCTGTTACGAATGCAGTTGCGGCCTGCTGCTTTTGCTTGATATAAAGCTTGGTCGGCGGCTTTAATTATGTTGTCGACTGTGCTGGTTTTATCTGGATACTGGCAAGTAATGCCGATGCTTGCCGTTATGTTGCTAGCAATATCTGATTTAGCGTGAGCGATATTTAATGTTACGAGCGCTTGCTGAATTTGTTTGGCTATGCGTTCGCAGTCTTCGATAGTGCTACCGGGTAAGATCATCGCAAACTCTTCGCCACCATAACGTGCGGCAAGTTCTCCCTGGCGCTTTGCTAAACGCTGAAACTGCTGCGCCACCTGTTTTAACGTATCATCTCCCGCCTGGTGCCCATAATAGTCGTTATAGCGTTTAAAGCGGTCTATATCGATCATGATAAGGCCTAATGGATATTGATTGCGTGCACAGCGCTGCAGTTCATTCTGCAGACTGATATCAAACTGACGTCGGTTAGCAATAGCAGTGAGGCCATCTTGTGTCGCTTGTTTTTGCAATTCAAGATTAACCAGCAGCAGTTGTTGCTGCATATCTTGTAGCGATCGGCGATAGCGAACATTTTGCAGTGTGTTAGCAATAATTTCACCTACCAGTTTCAACCGCCGCCAGTCATTGTTAGTCCAGTTACGCTGACGTGACACCATGTCACAACCAACGAAACCTAACAATTTGTCATCAGCCAACATAGCGCAGCATAAAACAGATTGAATATCTTCCGCTTCGAACTCCTGCTTTTCTGCTGTGGCCTCTGCCGGTAATGTGCTCACATCATTTATTGCGAACACATGATAGCGCTTTACTTGCTGAAAAAAATACGGTAGCGCGATCTCTGGAATTTGCTGCAGTTGGTCTTTATGTGATGTTACGCCGCTGCGAACCCATTCATGTGTGTTGCTCATTTCAGACATGTTGTCAGAAAACTGAAAAAGATAACTGCGATCGGCATGACAAAACTCTCCGACTGCGGCAAGTGCGTCTTCGATATGCTGGTCCAGCATATTCTCTTGCACATTTATCAACTTGGTTGAGATAACCGACATAAGCTTGTCAAATTCGAGTGCTTCTTCCAGTTCAGCGTTATCTGATGATGTCTGTGGTAATGTGGGTACATTCGGCGCGCAATACAGTGGCTGCAGTGTTATCACGATGCCACTAGTATCAGAAACTTCGGCCGCTACACTAGTGCTATGTAAAAACAAGGTAGCACTATGATGTTCCAAAACAACAGGAACTTGTAGTGAACAGCCACTAAGTGCTTGTAAAATAGGGTTTTCTTCTAATTTAAATGATTGAAGTTTTTCCGGGCAACGCAGCTGGATCTGTTGTACATCAGATCTTGTCAGTACGGTTTTGTTTGTCGGTAAGTGAAACAACGATAATGCTGCCATATTTGCAAACACCGCCGGATTGGCATGCTCCGTATACAACAACGCAACGGGAAGGGCGTCCAGCAGGGGCCAAAAATGTGGAAGAGTACCAGTTTGTATCGTCATTCAGCGCTCACTCCGTGATCTGACTTTACTATAACTGATTTAGCGCCGTTGGCAAAAATTGCAACAATTATAACAAAGGTTTACTGCCACAACTGCTGGCTTAGTGTATTAATACTGTCAGGAGTGTCAGCTAATAGCCAGTCACTAATGGCGCTGGCAACATTAGGGTAGGCTACCTTTGGCTTCTCACTGTTATCGTTAAGCCAGTTCGCGATAATGCTGCTACTTAAACGCTCAGCGCGCGTTGCCAGGTTAAGCTGTTGTAAGGCGAGTGCATTCGATTGCTGCTCCATTTGCCCATTTAAAGGCTTCACTAAAATGCGTTTTTGCAGTTGCAATGCTTCACTTATCAGTTCAAACCCTGCATTACTTAACACAAAGCTACAACTGGCTAAATCGATTTTAAATGGCTTAACTGCCAATGGGTGGGTGTTAATATGGCCAAGTGTTGCCTTACTTAACCCCGGGCCATAAACGCTAAACTGATAGTCGGTAAGCGGTTTTAGCATGGCTATAACCTGGGCTTGATCTTCAAATGGCAAATAAACTAAAACCTGATTAGATTGCGCTGCGACGTTTTGCGGTTCTTCATCGATGATAGGAGGTAAAATGGGTTGATTAAAATGATGCCAGTGCAAACCTAACTGATATTGAGCAGGCGCAAAATGTTTAAACACCATCCGAGTCATCATATTGGCGTTCTGCATGGGAATGTCGTGTAAAAACGCGTATTGATGCCCAATGGCAATACTGCGTTTATTTTGTTGTTTTGCTGCCTGTGCGGTTATGGGTTCAAAATCAGTTAATATCAAATCATACTGACTGCAGTCCAGCGCCTGAATATCTTGCTTTAGGGTTTTAACCGAGGCTTGCCAAAAACTCTGCCAGTAATTCACCTTGCCAGACTGGGTTACGAAAGTCAGACCTCGTTTAACCTCGTAATCACCAAATTGCTGCATGTCGAATAGCTGATCTGCTGGCCGGCCAGAAAATAAATAGTCTACTTCAACGCCGGCTTTAGCCAGATACTTTCCCATGGCGCGCGCTCTGCTGATATGACCATTTCCGGTTGCTTGCACGCCATAAAGAATTTTCATTTGTTACTCCATTTTGGGCTCTTGCCACACCAGGGCTTTAAAATGCGTTCGACACATGGATACATAACTTTCATTGCCGCCAATCTGCACTTGTGAACCCTGGGTAGCGGCCTGGCCATGCTCGTCCAGACGCACCACAAAATTCGCTTTTCGGCCACAATGACAAATGGTTTTTAGCTCAATAAGCTTGTCAGCCCACGCTAGTAACGCTTCGCTACCGGCAAAAGTTTCGCCAAGAAAGTCGGTTCGAAGGCCAAAAGCCAGCACCGGTACATTCAGTTCATCCACTACATCAGTTAGTTGACGCACCTGAGCCTTGGACAAAAACTGCGCTTCATCAATTAACACGCAATCCAGCCTGCCTTGTGTTTTTAACTGCTGGATATGCGCCATAAAGTTAAAGTTGCAATCAAATATTTGCGCATCCATTGCCAGGCCAATACGTGAGCTGACTTTACCAATACCGAACCGGTTATCCAGTGCAGCGGTGAAAATCGCCACCGTCATGCCTCTTTCCTGATAGTTATAAGCACTTTGCAGTAAAGAGGTCGACTTACCGGCATTCATTGCCGAGTAATAAAAATATAATTGCGCCATAGCGTCACCTTACAAAAAAGACGACGCAGTATAACAACAACTTTGAGTAAAATATAAAGGCCATAGATGACAGAATTAAGACGCTGGTATCTTTTAGCTGACTGGATTAAGCTCTGACCACTTTAAATTAGGAGCCTCCAATGGAAAAATTAATCTTAATGCCGGTATTTTTACAGATACTTTTGACCAGCGTAGTGCTGGTGCTGATGGGTAGACGTCGTATCCGAGCGGCAAAAAATAAAGAAATCAGTGTTGCAGCCTTTAAAACAATGAACCTAAGCGGTGCCAACGAGCAGGTTATTGCTACCAGTCGTAATTTCGAAAACCAATTTCAAATGCCCATGCTGTATTTGTTTAGCGTGTTGTTTACCCTGCAGTTGGGCCTGGCAGATATGGGGTATGTGGTGATGGGGGCTGCTTTTGTACTACTGCGTTTAGTGCACACTTTTGTCCATATTGGCAGTAATAATGTGCGAATGCGTTTTAATGTATTTTTGTTGGGTTGCGTGGTGCTGTGGGCAATATGGCTGCGTTTAGTGTGGCAGGTATTAGTAGCGTAAACCGTGCTGGTATATGGCTCACTGTTTTTAAGTGGTTTACTGGCGGCGACACTTTTTCCGGCTTCCAGTGAGGTGCTGTTGTTGGCCCTGCTGCAACAGGGCTATCAGCCATTTTGGTTATTTGTTGCGGCAACTGCTGGTAATACCTTGGGGTCGTGTATTAACTGGTACTTGGGGCTTAAACTGCAGCAGTTTCAACACAAGCGCTGGTTTCCGGTGTCCCAAGATGCTCTTAATAATGCCCAGCGGCACTTTGCCCGTTTTGGTGTCTGGAGTTTATTGTTAGCCTGGTTACCCGTGGTGGGCGATCCACTTACCCTGATTGCCGGTGTGTTGAAGGTACGTTTTAAGTTATTTGTTGTTTTAGTCTTACTGGGAAAAGCGGCGCGCTATGCGCTGTTAATCTGGCTTGGCAATGCGGTCTTTACCGAATAATTATTGGTAAAAAGACGTTAGATCCGTCATCATTAGCGCAATGATCGATTAACGTACAGGACTATTTTATGGAATACCAATTAACCGCCGAAGAGCTTAGCCGAATTCTTGCGCTGGATGCAGAGCAGCGTTATGCCTATTTTGTGCAGGCCGTGGCTGATTTGGAAAAAATCTGGATCTTAACCGACGAAGAGGGTTTTGTTCTGGTAAGTGCTGAAGACGAGCGTTGTATTCCGGTATGGCCACATGCTGAATTGGCTGAGCAGTGGATTGAAGGTGAATGGTCGCATTGTAGTGCTCAGGCAGTAGATGTAGATACCTGGCTGGAAAAATGGACTTCAGGCTTAAACGGCGACGAGCTGGCTATTGCTGTTCTGCCTGATACCGATGGCCCGGGTGTAGTGGTACTGCCAGACGAACTGGCGGAGACGCTGCTAAGCGAAATGCAAGAGGATTAATACGAAGCGCCGAGATGTTCTAAGCTGACCGTTGAAGCCCTGGACGGGCGTAAACGAGACCCCATGGATGGGTTTACCGCGTGTCAGCGTGAATATTTCGGCGCTGAAGTTCTTAATAAAAAGCCCGCTTAGCGTAATGCCGATCAGTTAAGAAATATTTTCCTGATCGGTTGACCGATCCTGTGTAGATGTAAGAATCCGATGAGCCATTAAGCCATCGGATTTTTTTATGGAACTGTCAGAAGCATTAGCACGCACGTCAATCAACCGCCTTACCGAATTTGCATCGCTGTCCGATGTTCTGGAACCCGATATTATCCAGTCTTGCCTGGCTTCCAACGGCGTTGCCACCTTGCGCAAACGCAAACTCCCCATGGATGCCATGATTTGGGCGGTGATAGGGATGTCGCTCTTTCGCACTGAATCGGTACGTCAGTTAATTAATAAGTTGGATATTGTGTTG
>NZ_AUDG01000007.1 GCF_000425345.1 Rheinheimera baltica DSM 14885
GGATGAAAAACACCCTGGGATCAGCCAGTCTTGGCGAAACAACTGGAGCCGGCTGAGTGTATTCTTCGACTATCCACCTGAAATCCGGAAGGTTATTTACACGACCAACGCGATTGAATCTCTGAATGCCAGCTTGCGGAAAGTGACTAAAACCAGACGTTCATTCCCGAACGACGAAGCCGTGTTAAAACTGCTATATCTGGCTTTACATCAAATTGCGAAGAAGTGGACAATGCCACTTAGGGACTGGAAACCGGCGATGAATCAGTTCATTATCATGTATGGTGACCGTGTATCGCTATGAGAAACAGCCACTTACACAGAAAATTTTACATACTCTCCATACCCGTTTTTTTAGTTGTCATTGGTTTGCCCTCATTAGCTTTAGTAAAACTCAAACCATTGCACCGTTGGCGCGTTCCCACTTTTCAAGTAATGTCTGGTAATCAATAGTTGGCCATACGTCATAGCCGCGTTTCTGCAGGTCGCTGTACATTAGGCGACGGCACCACTTTTTCAATGCTTCCAACACATGTGTTGCGTCTGAGCCCTCTAACCACTGCACAGATTGAATGCCGGCACCACTATTAATGTGTACTGTTTGCCTAGCTACCCAAGCATTAAGCGCTGTTTCGCTACCGTCGCGGATGAAGTCTGCACGGTGCATAAAGATCCAAATAGCTCTGATTACGCTGCGTTCATCTTTAGGGCCATCAGCAGTGCTGGGGCTGTACTTCTTACCTGGTTGCTTTTTAGTGGCTTTTTTTGGTTTAAAGCCCAGCTTTTCAAACGCGGCTAACACTGCGTGCAGCTCTGGTACCGTCATATTGGTGCAGCTGTTTTTGCCATTGCCGTAGTGTTCTAGGTTTGCGCGGTAGCTGTCATCGTCCATGCTTAGCTGAGTGCGTCCAATATGTATCTTAGCGACCAACAAGCGGCGGGCTTGCGCGGCATCAAAAACACGGCCTTTATTAGCTGTTTGTTTCATTGAAGGTTGCCCCTCTGAATAAAATGCTTCTGCATTTCCAGGCAGCAGGCGTTCCACCCTGCTTTTTGCTGGTCTTTGGCAAATTGTTGCAGCATTTCAACCACCGCTATAAGAGATCCAAACTCATAATATTTAAGTGGATCATCGTCCTTGTTCCTGCCTCCTACGTGCTCTGCCCATTGTCCCGCTGTCCAATCTGATCGAGGTCTTTTCAATATTGCTGGTATGGAACAGCTACCTTGTAACTTGATATCAGCAAAAACTCGTTGCACTCGCTCTATCAGCTCTTTCTGCAGCTGTTCTGCATCTGAGGCAGTAACTGGCCCACCAGGTAATGAAGCTGCAAAGTCGCCAATTTCACTGATAATTAAACGTTCTGCTGTATCTAACATATATTCCTCGGCTGCTCATCAGTACCTGGCCACCGCGCCAGGCAGACATAACCGCTTACGCGGCTATGTTTCGCTTAGTTAATGGCGTCTGTCAGGGCTTTGGCGGGGGTGAACTTAACTACTGTTTTAGCTGCAATCTCAATAGCAGCACCGGTTTGTGGGTTACGGCCAGTACGGGCTGCTTTTTGTGCCACTTTAAGCTTGCCAAGGCCAACCAGTGCCACTTCGCCGCCGTTTTTTAGCTCGGCTGTTACTACAGACTCCAGGCTATCAAGCCACTTATTTACGTCTGTTTTGCTTACTATACGGTCATGCGTGCCATTCATTTTTACGATAATTGCGTCTACTAATTGAGATTTGTTCATGTTTCACCTTTATATTGTTGGCTTGCTCTTCAGTACCGGGTCGCTACTTCCGATAGACGCCCGTTGCCGGACGTTTCGCTTAGATAGTTAATTCTGTCAGCTCAAGCGAGTCGTAATCTGGTGCTTCCACACTGGCGGCAATTACACGAATGCCAGGCTTTTCCGGCCAACCTTCTTCTTGAGTAAGATCTCTGCTCCAAGCTGCCCCTGCTTCTGTATTTGATTTACCAAAGTGGACTCCATCGTGGGAAAGCATTGCATTGATAAAATACAAACCTGCTAAACGGATAACTACACGCACATGCGATCCGTTTTCTTGATCAATTCTGTCATCCGAAAAACACCAAAATTGGTTAATTTCCCTAGCCAGTTCTGGCGTTAAAATCTCGTGGTCAACTTCAAGTGTTACCTCGTAGTCTTTCCAGTCGTCTTTTACTTTGTACGTTTTGATATTACTCATACTCTGCTCCCAATTTTGCCTTGCTCTGCACCATTAACACCGGCATTTAGTCTTACGTTCTGGCCCGCACCGTGCCCTTCAAAAAAGGCGCTGACATCACGCTTTTTATCCTGAGTAAGGCGCACTTCAGCCTTTTCCAGCCTGGTGAAGTGCTTTTGCTTGTAAAGCTGGATCAAGTTTTGTTCTTCTTCCGTGGGTACCAGATTGTGTACCTGGCGGCGCACGGCACTTATCCAGCCTTCGGCAAACAAATCTGCCCGGTTGGTTTTAGTGGTTAGCTTCAGCCGTTTATTCAGGCTTAGCAGGTATGCCTTGCGGGCTTTAACCAGTTGCGGGGCCAGTACTTCATAGCAGTAGGTACCAATTTCAACCCGGTCAGCAGGTCCAATAAATATCACCGTTGCACCTATGTCGCGCTTCCAAGACAAAATAGCCTTTAAGCCAAAGGCGCTTGTAATGCAGCCGGTTAGCAAATTAGCCCATAGTGGTTGCTTATCAGCCGCGTTAGCCCGCTTAATTTCCCGCTGGGTTACCTCTGACAACTTAACTTCCTGCTCACTTAACTGGTGCTCTTGCATCAGTTTTTGCGCCAGGCGCAGCGCGTTCGCTGCTTCGTGTTCGTTACCGCTTTTGGCCAGGGCCAGCAGCTTTTTAATTTTGCTTAAAATGCGTTCATCCATGGCTTAATCCTCGTCGACTGTGTAATCAGGGTGCTGCGTAACAACCAGCTGCACCTGTGTTTTTGGGCGGTCTTCAATCCAGCTTCCTAACCACGTTGGCAGGTGGTTGTCGCCAGAGCTGTCCAGGTATTCCAGCGACGAACGCACCATATGCGCGAACGTGGGCGACTCACTGGCTATTTTCAGCAGCAGCTCGTTGTCATACTCGCCATCCAGCAGCGAAATTTGGTCTATTGCAGCAACTGCGCTCATAACGACACCGCCGCTAAGTCCAGGGGAATAGGCTTGTACTGGTCGCTGTCGCCAATACGCTCATACAGACGAACATACGCCTTGCTGCCAATAACTTGGATGGCTTCACCAATGGCTGTCATAGCGCGCAGCCAGCGTTCGTCCTTTATATCCAGGCGGCGCAGGCCCAACACGCGGCCTGTGCTTATGTTGCCTTGCTTGTCAGTGTCAAAAGCGCCGTTCACAATGGCTTTAAGTTCAGCACTGGCGCTGGCTGTCCAGTCTTTCAGGCACTCGTCAATTAACGCTTTGGCGGCCTGCAGGCGTTCGTCAAAGGTGATCGTCTCTGATATAGAGCGCTGAACCTTGTAGCGGCCATCGTAGGAATACAGCGTAATGTTGCCCTTTTTACCGCCCACAACCGCTTCGTACTGCTCTGCAGACAGCTGAATAAATGCGGCGATATCAGCAAAAGAAGCCTGTTTAAATGCTGCCAGTTGCTGGTTAAGTGCCACGCCTTTGGTAATGAGTTCTTTAACCAATGCATCGCGGGTTTTATCAATGGGCTTCATCAGGCGGTCATGCGTCAGGTTGCCTTTGGCATCCATCCAATAACCCTCTGGAATAGCGGTTTGTTCAGTCATTGCTGTACTCCTGAATTTAACGTGTGAATGTGCTGCAGGTCGGTACGGATATCCGTTAAAACGCTGCTTATGCTGTCTTCAAAAAGTGGTGAAAGGCGCTCAAGTACTTGCTGCTTTAGCTCGTAGTTGGCCAATACTATGCGCGTGGGGGGCGTAATTTCAGCGGTGGGTTCGCTTTGTGCTTCTGTTTTGTTTAGCACGCTTCCTGCTGCAGGTATGTGATAAATACCATTTGCCCATTTCTTTATGTGGCCATTACTTTTCAGTTTTTCCAGCAATTGAACCGCTTCTTGGCGGCCAATATGCATCTTGTCTGAAACAGCTTTTCCACTTAAACCAAAGCTACCCGCTTCTTCTATCAGGCTAAACGCATAGCAGTGTTGCTGAGAATAATCAGATCCTGATAATGGCGATTGCACTACAGGCGCGTTTACCATCTGGCGCAAGTAATTCACCCCAGCAGGCAACATGACATAAAGATGCGACGTACCTATATGCTTAATACGCAGGTATTTCAGCTCTGCCAACTTGTCCAACATACTTTTAGCAAGCACAATTTCCAGCTTCAGGTGGCGTGCCACAGAGGTCACGGTTTCTTGTGCGTCTATCTTTTTAAACACCTGCAGCACCTGCCGCTGCAGTTTTGTTAGCTCTGGCTGGTTCATGCCGGTATCTCCAATACGTCAGCCGCCCAGGTTACAAGGCACTCATGAAACAAGGCGGCGTAAATGTTTTCTGTAATGCCCCGGCTACCGCGAACGCATATCACCGTGGCGCCTTGGGGGAACTTGTGCGGCCGTTCAATGCTAATTACCGGGCGGGTGTTGCCCAGGGCAACATCTGTTACCTGGTAGCCGCTTTTGGCCAGCTTGTGCACCGCAATTTGTGCGGTATACAGCGCGTGCTTAATCTTGTCAGTGCTATTCACGTTACACCTCCAACACCAGTGGGCCGGTTACCGTTGGCGCGCCTAAATCGGCGGCCAGGTTAAGGGCGGCGGTAAGCACGTTATGAATGGCCAGCGGGTACAACACACTAAAGTTGCCGCTGCCGGTAAGCTTGGTGCGCAGCGCGTTAATGGCGCTGTCGTCCATTACCTCTGTAAGTGCTTTGCCAGCCAGCTTAAAGCGGTGTGTTAAATAGCCTTCCAGCTCTAAATCCAACGGTTGCAACTGTATTACTTCGCAGCGTTGCACCACTTCACGCACGGCGGGGTTGCGCTCGTCCAGCTTTTGCGCCAGTTCGCTCTGGCCAATAAGCACTATGCCCAGCAGCTTGTTAAAGCCGTCTTCCAGCTCGAAAAAGCGTTTTAAGTGCTTAAGTGTTGGTATTGGCAGGCCGTGTGCTTCTTCAATAATCAACAAATGGCGGTTGCCAGCACGGTGCGACTCACGCAGCGTGTTATGCACCTGCCTAAAACGTGCTTCAGGGCTGCGTTTAGCCGCAGTACCGGGGGCAACAGTGGCCATAATGGCCTCGGCAATGTGGGCGGCTTTAAGCGTTTTGCCTTTAATGTCGTTGTCTTCCATGCCCAGTACATAAGGCTCAATTACAATAATTTGCTGGTTGTCGCGGTTGATCCATTCAATAAGGTCGCGCCGCAACGTGCTTTTACCTGCACCACTTTCGCCTACTACCGCCATAAAGCCACCGTGGCGGGCCGTTTGGCGCAGTGCTTCACGTACATAGCGGCTTTCGCTGGTTAAAAACACTTCTTCGCTGCTGCGCACTTCGTCAAACGGGTTACGGCCTAATACAAAATGACGTTTCGCGGCTGGTGTTAGTTGTTGTTTACGTAGTAGCATTAGTTGGTCCTCCACGGACTGGTCGTTTTTACGATCAGGGGCTGCTGGTACCAGCCCCGTTTCTTCTTCAAGTGCCTGGTCTGCGTCATGCTGGGCAACGCCCCGCGCAACCAGAAAATCAGATGTGTTTTCAATCAAGTACTTCATACCTGCCGCTTTACGCGGAAACTGGCCATGGTTCACCAGCTGCGCCACAGCAGCGGGGCTTAACCCCAGGTGGCGCGCCAGTTCGGCCTGGCTTTCGTTTATGTCCTGCAGTAGTTTTTTCAGCTTCAGCATTACTCACCCCCTACAACGCGCAGCGCCGCGGCCGGTTTAAGCAGTTGCTGGGCAATACCTTCCAGCGCATCTTCTTTTGCGCCCTGTGGGAAGCGTTGCACCAGCCAGGCAAAATGCTCTGGCGTCCACTTGCTGCCCAGGCGTTCGCGCAGGCGCATTGCCAGTTCAACGGTTTGTAATACTGGTGTTTCAACAGTCGGGGCTTTAAGCGTGTGTTCAGTACCACGGCGCGGCATATACGTAGGCAGCTCGGCGTCATCCAGCGGCTTGTAAGGGTTAAACCGGCCTGCTAGTGGTATGGCTTTGGCTTTACGGGCTGCATCTACCTCAGCAGCCGTACTGCTACCTGTCATTAGCTTGTCAATGTCGGCCTTGGCCGTTTGCGTTGGGGTATTCGCCTGGCTGGCGTAGCCTTCGCCATATACCGCCGAACTGGTTGCAAAGCCAAACTCGTTTTTTTCCACCCTAGGTAGTACATAGAACACTTCGTTGCCGTCAATGTCCTGTGTAACCAGCTGTGCGGCATCAGTGCGCCACGGGTTACGGGTAATAAGCACAGTTTGGCCAACCATAATCATTGGCACATCGCTAACGTCGTACTGTTCACCACCAAAGTTAACGCGCAGCTTAGGTGTTACTTTACGTTCTTCCGGTGTGGCCACAGCCAGTTCACGGCATACCGCAATGCTGGGTGCTTTAATAAGTTGTACTGCAGTAATGCGCATCCACACATTGCTGCGGGTATCGCCAGTGCGGCTGTGCTTAGCGGTAGCGTTAAACACCGCGCGCCACTGTGCTGCCAGCATGTTTAATTCGGCTAAATCGGCTACTGGCCTAAAGCGCAGGCCGCTTTCAAACTTGCGCTCAATAATGTTACGGGCGTTTTCAACCTGGCCTGTGGCCCTTGCATTGCCTGCGGCGTGGGCCAGTGCCTGAATGCCTAATGCCTTACACAGGTTTTTCGCCATAGCACTGGTGTTAGCGCTGCCAGGGTCCATATACAGTATGCGTGGCACACCGTGCAGCATATCGGCACCGCCGCGCTCCTGCATGGCGTTTATCAGTACGTTGCATAGGTTCTCGCCGCTTTCAGCGCCCATTACGTATTCCACGTAAATCCAGCCGCTGGCGTGGTCTGTTATTTCGTAGCTCCACACTCGGTCAGCCATTACACGCGCCACATTCGCTGGTTTGTTTTTGTAAAACTCGGCGCCATCCATTACGTGCAGGCCGTTTGGGCCCTTGTTCGGCTTTAAGTAGTACAACACGCACAAGCTGGCATCTATTTGCCACACGTGGTTAGGGTGCAGGCTGGCCATTTCCACGTGTGGATCTGGCTGGCTTAACTGTTCAGGGTGCACACCATAGCTGCGCATAGCGCGGCGTATGGCGTCGTAACTAAGTGGCTGCACTTCGCCGGTGTCGGTGTTAACACGCTCTGCCTGCAGCAGGCCGTTAGCGCGCAGGTGATCAACGGCATCATTAAGGCTATACAGGCGTTTGTTATTGCCGCGGCGGCTTTCCATCATTACCCCGGCAATTAACAGTGCTTCGTCACGGGTTAAACCGTGCTGGCCATTGTCGCTGCGGCGCTTACGTGGGGCTTTAACCGTTAACGTGGCTAACTTGCGGTGCACGGTGGCCTTGCTTAGCTGCAGTTCTGCAGCTGCAGCGTCTATTAGCTCACCCTTAGCGCCGTGGCCTGCACTGCGCACCGCTTTGGCCAGTGCCGTTATGCGTTCATTAATAACCGGGTTCATAACTACTGCTCCAGCTGGGCTTGCTGTGCAGCCACCAGCGCTTCAGCATTCGCCAGTGCGTCTGCAGACATCCAATCCGGTTCGCCGCCGGTTAAGTTGTCTGGCAGGTCAAATTCATCCCGCAGTGCGTTTATGTGGTTTTCCAGTACCTGCAGCAGGCCAGCCATATACTGGCGCTGGTCGGTGCCGTGCTCTTTGCCCGCTTCGGCCAGGGCTTCAAATGCTGGCTGCAGCTTCACTTTAAACAGGCTTTGTGCTTCGCTGAAAAAGCTACCGGCTTCAACGTGCAACTGCTGCATTACGGCATCAGGGGTTTGCGTTTGTATGCGGCGGCGGGTTTTTTCAAGTTCCAGGCGGGTGTCGTCCAGCTCTTTGCTTTTTTTCGCCAGCAGTTCGCCCTGGGCTTCATGGTCGGCTTTGGCTTCTTCCAGGCTGTTTAACAACTCGGCCTTTTCAAAGGCGTTTTTGCTAATGATCTCTTCGGCCAGGTCTATAAACGTTTCTCTGTCGCCGGTTTTAGCTACTTCAATCAGCGCTTCTTTCTGGTCAGCAGGCAGCTTGCGGTACTGGCGCATTTCGCGGTAGCCAATGCCCATACGGCTCATACTTTCCAGCGCTTCCTCGCCAAAGGATCTTAAGTTTGCTATGTCCTGGTTAGCTTTTTCATCGGATACACCCAGCAAGGTGCAGAACTCCATCCAGGTGCCTTTCAGATCCAAACCGTTTGGAGTTTTCTGGCCTGCAATCGCCTTGTAAAGCTTGTTTTCCTTGACGAAGGCTAATTTAGAAGCCCAAACCGTTTGGGAAAATTTACCAAACGCATCGGCCATTTGAGCTTGGCCCAACAGCTGGTTTACCAAAGCGTGATCTTCAGTAACCACACTATTTAATGTGGCAGCAGTGTTCTGCACCTTGCTGGATAGCTCCGCCAGGGCTTTATTGTGGGTATGTTCTTCAGCCGCAGCGTGAAAGGTATCGTCAACCTCCAATGCGGGTGCAGTGTGCAACGTTTCCATGTCCAGGGCTGCGGCTTCTAAATCGTCCATTTCTACTGTTGTTGCGGTGTTTTTCTTAGCTGGCATGTGTGTTCCCCTTAAATGCTACCGGCGGCTACGCGCTGGTTTAGTTCGTTAATGCGGTTGGTGGCGCGGCTTATTTCAGTGGCATGCGCCTGGGCTATTTGCAGCGCAGCCACGCTAAGCGCATAGCGGCCGCTGTCTAGCTGCATGGCCATACCCTCGGCCACTAAAGTGTTTAAGCAGCGGTTTACCGTAGCCGGGCTTTCGTTTAGCGCCTTGGCTAAGTCGCCGTTGCTTAGTCCGGTAAGGCTGTGGCCCTTTAGGGCTTTAAACACGCGCAGTACCTTCTGGCCGCTGCCACTAATGCGGGTTTGGTCTGTCATACAAATAGCTCCAGTTCTGGCTGCTGCAGCTTGCCCGCTTCGGCGCGGTGGTACGCCAGGTTCTCTATCAGCAGGGTTAAGTGGTCTATAGCGTCTTGCTGGCTGCATTCGCCGCTGTGCAGGGCCAGCAGCTTGCCCATTACTTCGCCGCAAAACATATTCAGTTTCACCAGCTCTTTGTGCTCAGCCTTGCGGCCGCGCGGCATGGGTACCAGCATCATGTTTAACGAGTGCGCCATGTACTGAATGGGGTAAACCCGGTGGCAGGTTTCCATAAACGGTATTAGCAAATTGGTTGGCATGGTGGCGCCGCCTAAGTACTTGTACAGGCTGTCTGTGCTGCAGCCCATGCGGTCGGCAATGCGTGGCACGCTTAGCTGTTTGGTAGCACAGGCAAAGTCTTTGGTTAGCTGCAGGCTCTCTGTAAGGCTGCGCGGTATAACCTGGTTCCAATTCTTACGGCTCATTGGAAACACCCCACCTTAACGTCGCTCCAAAAATACACATTGTTTGGAACGCCAAACGGCGTCAGGCTTGCCGCATCTGAAATTTGTTCAATAACGGCGACCACAACATGCATACCAATACAAACGCGAATGAACTGCTGGTAACTGAAGAGCTGCGAATCTGGCTTGGCTTGCCCCACAACATAGCCAACTACGGGGTAAGCCATAAAATTGATATTGCGCAGGTACGCTTCCTGCTGGAAAGCCTGCTGGCCCAGCCCATGGCGCAACGGGCTTTGTTGGTTACTGTGTTGCTGGTTAGCAACGACAGCGTGTTGTTGCAATTGCTGCAGTGGTTTAACTGGTGTTGTACGCATAAAGCCGCTCCTGGCCAAAAAACAATGAACGAGTTAGTAACGAACTGGCTGTTAGCGCCTTACGACGCCAGCAACTGCTGTAACTCGGCTTGTTTAGCGGTGCGGGCATTGCCTTTTGGCAGGCGGCCTTTGCGATAGCTGTCTACATCGGGGAATACCTCGGTAACTGGTTTCTCCAGTACTTTGGCAATGGCTGTGGCAACGCCTTTAGACGTGGTGCGGCGGTAGCACACTCCGCTAACTACGTTGGCGTTAACGTCCAGGGCTTCGCCAATCATGGCAAAGCTGTAGCCTTTGTCGTAAAGCGCTTGTTTAATGGCTGTGGCTTCCATAAGATACCTCTTGCTGGTTTTGGTTTGGCAGCGCTGCAACGCTGCTTTAGTGTTAGTACAAGTTGATTATTGAGCGGATATCCGCTCATGTCAACAATTAATTGTGTGGAAATCCGCCCATGATAGGAGAGCGCCTTAAACAGGAGCGTGAAAGACTTGGCTATACGCAAGAAAATTTCGCGGCCGCAGCTGGTGCAAAGAGACGCACACTGGTCGATTGGGAAAGGTCAGTTTCCTCGCCTACTGCTGTTCAGTTAGGGGAGCTGAGTAAGATTGGTGTTAACGTAAACTATATCGTTACTGGCGAGCGTGAGCCTCGGCCAGAAAGCTACTATTCAAACCGAGAAGTTGAAGACGCAATGCACGAATGGTTATCTGATGCTAAGTCGCTTGGTGCAATTGAGATTGATAGCAGACAAACTTACGAATTTCTTTTGAGCTTGTTCATGAGAAATGTTGCCAAAGTTACAGGTGCGAAAAGTAGTACCATAACGGCAGATATACGTGACAATAAAACGGGTTAACGCCTGAATTGGATAATGTTATCAAGCTCTTTATGCTGTCGCGGCGAAGCATGCTTTAAGAGCGAATCCATTTCCTAAAACCATAGCTCTTTGGCTTTCATTTTATCGTAACTGGGAGGCATGCAGTCAATCTGATCTCGCCAGGCTGAGAGTGCTTTAACTTTTTCACTAAAGGTGGCTTCAGTGTTTAATGCAGGGGGAAGTGGAAGTTGATTGTGGCTACAGGCTTTACTCAAAACCCATAAGCCACTCAAACAAGCAGCTATTAAGGCTACTACGATAAGAGTTGTTATCATATTACTGCCTTACGTATTTTTTCTTTTACTGCGGTAAACAGCGGGGTCATTAAAAATGCAAAGTAACCAACGTTTACAGTGTTTACAATAACTCTAAACGCAGCCCCCATAAGGTTAATTTCGAAAACAATCATGTCTAAGTATCGCAGGCTTTGCACAATGCACATAGCAACCATGCTCAACAGACAGCTCATTGCTACAAAGTCTATTTTTATTCGCTCATGAGAATGTATTTTGTAAATGATGATGGCACTCAAAATGTTACATATAGCCCATGTTGGGTACCAAGCATGCTTAACAAAGCCAGCATAGTCATCAACTAACGCAACCAATTTCGGCTCTATAACCATCATTACCAGATTGGCTATGATGGTTATAATAGCCGCGATAAAATAAGATCTAGTACCAAGCTTAATGCCATATACCGCAATTACTGCGATTAGATACGCCACCCAAATGTGGTTGTTAAACTCATACAGGAACTTCGAGTATTCCATTACATCATCTCAAATTTAACTAGGTTTTTACTGGGTAATCGTTACCGCTGCCACTACCCATTGTTTGCACTGGTGGGTCATTTCCATTTCCATTACCAAGCGGTTCTGCCGGCGTACCTTCCTCGGATTCAAGTAACGCGGTTGCTTCTGCAGATATTGATACGGTGTCTGCAGAACTTGTTGGAGGCTTTGGTGGGTCATTGCCACTTCCGCTACCCAGCGGTGTTACCGTGTTGGTTTGTTGAACTTGCGGCTGGTAAGCACTGCCACTAATATTTTCAATGCTCATAAACGTATCTCCAGTGCGTTATTGCACAGCAAAACTTTATCACAACATACACCAAAGTCTGATAGTTGCCTCTTTTAGGAATTTGATTTTTCCTGACAAAAACATGATATTTCAGTGTTTTCGCTTAAATATTGTCCAAGCAGCTTTTTTTTTATTGAAGTAAGCTTGTTGCATGGGTAAAAAGTAACCGTGTTTATTAATAAGGAAATTTATATGACTGAACAGATCCAACAAAACAGTAGCAAAGAAGTTTTACCGGGCGATGGCGCTGCACAGTTTTTGCGTGTGGTAGCATTATTTTTATTTATTGCTTGCTTAGGTGCTGCGGCATTGAGCGCTTTTAGTGAAGAGCAGTTCATTGTAGCGGCAGCCTGTGCATTAGCTGGCTTTACGGTGTTGGCTGTATTCTATGTACTTGCGGCGATTTGTGAAAATGTTCTGCTAATAGCAAAGAACTCAATAAAGAACGAGTCTAAATAATGACAGAACAAAAAACACAACTACCACCATCACCAGAACAGATGGCACTGGATATTACTACTGCTTTGATAAGTGCTGGTATCTTAAAAGGCACTGGATTACACGACATGAACAATGCCGATTCCACTATGCGGTATTTGAAGCGAGTATATGAAGCTGCTCTGAAAGAATTCAAAAAAGTTTAGCCCCCGTTCAAATTACATTCCGTAACCCACATGGCACCTTAGCAGTTGATCTCACTGCTAAGGAACCGCCATGCCATTTCTACGCACCTTTGCTTTACCCCGTTTAACCCTGTGGGCCATTGTGGCCGTAATACTGCTGTTTGCCATTGCAGTGGTAAGCCCGCAGCAACTGCCAGTTGTGCTGTACAAGCTGGCCCTGGTAACGCTGGCCTGTGTGCTGGGTTACTGGCTCGACCGCACGCTGTTTCCGTATGACCGCCCGCACACTTATCAGGAATATGGCGAAGACCTGATCCCCCGCGGTTTAGCCATGCTACGCCGTGCGCTTATTGTGCTGGCCTGTGTGCTTGGCCTGACGTTGGGGCTTTAGGTATGAAAAGACTGCTCATAATTCTAGCATCGAGTTTAGCCGGGCCTTCGTGGACAATGCCGGTTATCGCAGATGAGATACCGCGTGAAGCGACAATTCATCAGCGCACGTTAACCCGTTCCGCCCATGCGCACTGGGGCCTTAATGCCCCGTTGGCTACCTTTGCCGCACAAATTCACCAGGAAAGCCGCTGGCATGTCGGAGCCAGGTCGCCCGTTGGGGCCGAGGGCTTGGCGCAATTTATGCCTGCCACCAGCGAATGGTTTGCCAGCATTAACCCGCGGGACTTAACCACAGCCCAGCCCTTTAACCCCGCCTGGTCAATGCGTGCCCTGGTGCTTTATAACGCCTGGAACCACAAGCGCATTGTTGCGCGTGATAACTGCAACCGCTGGTCGTTCACCTTAAGCGCCTATAACGGTGGCTTAGGCTGGGTACAACGTGACCAGGCACTGGCGTCAGCTTCGGGTGCTGACTCGCTGGTGTATAACGCAGTTGCGCCTTTTAACGCAGGGCGCAGCGCGGCCAGCATTTCAGAAAACAGACACTACGTAACCACCATTATTAACCAGTGGCAGCCGCTGTATGTGCAGGCTGGCTGGGGCCACGGGGTGTGTTATGAATTTTAAGAAACATCTGCTAGCTGCTTTGGCCATTATCGCTGCTGTGTTAGCGGTGGTGGCCATCGCCCAGCTTGGCCTTAGTGCCATTAAGCAAACCAGCTATGACGCTGGCTACAGCGCCGCCGAGGCAAAGCAGGCAACAGCCGTGAACACCGCCCTGGCAGAGCAACAACGCACGCTGCGGGCCGAGTTTACACGCCAGCTAACTAACGCCAATAACGCCGTAACTGCGCTACGTGCCGTAAACCGCGACATAGCGCAGCGCGAGCTGCTGCTACGCCAGGAGATTGATTATGTTACTACCCATTACCGGCAAAGCCCTGCTGCAACGCCTGAGCCTTTGCCTGCTTGTATTTTTACTCATGGTTTTGTCAGCGTGTACAACGGCGCCATCAGCCCAGGTGGTGCCGCTAGTGCAGCCATGCCCGCCGCTGATACTGCCGCCGGAACTGACACAACGGCCAGCGCCGCCACCGCTATTGAAGCCGACAAGCTGCAACCCAGCAACATCCAGCAACGCGACATCTTGCACCACATTGCCGGTTACGGCAGCCGGTGCCAAGCCATTGAAGCCCAGTTAAACCAACTGCTGGACTACTTAGAAAGCATTAACAACAAGGGGGCTGTGTGACAGTTCAGGTAGATTTTTGGCAGCTGGTACTGCTGCTTATTTCGTTTTTTGGCGCCTGTGCCTGGGCATTTAAATTGTTACTCGGGCAAACGCAGCGCCATTTAGATGACCGGTTTAGTAATGTCAGCCTACGCCTAGACAGCATTGAAGTGGCCAATAAAGAAGAGGCCGCCCAGTGGGCCCGCGTAGAGCGGGAGTTAATGGAATTAAAAGCCGAACTGCCGCTTAACTATGTGCGACGCGAAGACTATATCCGCGGGCAATCAATTATTGAGGCCAAATTGGATGGCCTTGCTGTAAAAATTGAAAACAACCAACTGCGAAGCCTGTTACCAGGTGGAGGAAAATAATATGTCGCAAATAGATACCGCTAAAATTCGCCGTGAAAGCCTGCGTTGGCTGGTGTTGTTAACGCTTAATAATGCCCGGCCTATTGGTGCATACGAAGGCCCAATATTGTCGGTGGCGCAATCAGAATACCCGGATGCAACTGCACTGGAGCTACGCCGTGAAATGGATTATTTGTTCGACCGCAAGCTGATAGACCTGAAAAAAGAGCCATCAGGCCGCTGGTTTGCTGATCTTACCCGCTACGGTACCGACATTGCCGAGTACACCATTGACTGTGCGCCTGGCATTGCCCGCCCAGCTAAGTACTGGTGACAGCTATGGCGCGTAAATCCTCAATAGACCGGCTACCCGATGTAGTAAAAGCCTATATTCACGGCAAGCTGGCAGACAATAAGTTAACGCTGGATGAGCTTATAGCTGATTTGCAGCAGCAGTTTCCGGAGGAAGCGGAGTCTGGCGATTTGCCCAGCCGCAGTGCGGTTGGCCGCTACGGCCAGAAGCTGGAACGGCGCTTAGCAGCAATACGGGCCAGTACTGAAGCGGCCAAGATTATCCGCGACCAGGCAGGCGATAGAGAAGACGCGCGCTCAGAAGCGTTAACGGCAATGATCCAGTCTGAGCTGTTTGAATCCATTATGAACCTACAGGACGTCAGCAACGAAGATATGTCGCCAGCCGAGCGTGTGGGCCTGCTGGCAGACGCCGCCAAGAACATTGCCACGCTAACCCGCAGCAGCGTAACGCTGAAAAAGTACCAGGTTGAAGCTGAAGAACGTGGGCGCAAGCTGCTGCTTGATGAACAAAAAGCCAGGTTAGCGGCAATGGAAACTAAAGGCGGCGTTACTGACGAAACCCGCGCCGCCATTCGTGAAGCGCTAGGGATAAACTCATGACCAAAACCAGGGGCAACGCCAAGTGTATTCCGGCTAATAAAGCCGGGATATTTTTGCCGTTTCAATCTAAGTGGATAACTGACAACAGCCGCTTAAAGCTGATGGAAAAGTCACGGCAGATTGGTTTGTCCTGGTCTACCGCTTATGCAGCCAACGAACGCACAGCAGCTGCAGGTGCGAAGCATGACCAATGGGTAAGTAGTCGCGATGACCTGCAGGCCCGCTTGTTTGTTGAAGACTGCAAAATGTGGGCAGGCATTATGAACCTGGCAGCCAAAGATTTAGGCGAGCAGGTTATTGACCCCAAAGACAGAATATCCGCCTACGTGTTGCAGTTCGCCAGCGGTAAGCGCATTCACTCAATGAGTTCAAACCCGGATGCTCAGGCCGGTAAACGTGGTGGCCGTATTCTAGACGAATTTGCCTTGCACCCGGACCCGCGCAAGCTGTGGTCTATTGCTTACCCCGGCATTACCTGGGGCGGTAATATGGAAGTGATTTCAACGCACAGGGGTAGCCACAACTTTTTTAACCAGCTAGTGCGTGAAGTACGCGAGAACGGCAACCCCAAAGGGATCAGCCTGCACCGCGTAACGCTGCAAGACGCGTTAGACCAAGGCTTTTTGTTCAAGCTGCAACAGATGCTGCCTGCAGACGATGAACGCCAGGCGATGGATGAAGCGGCGTATTTTGACTTTGTTCGCTCTGGCTGTGCCGATGAAGAGTCGTTTCAGCAAGAGTATATGTGTAACCCCGCTGATGACGATGTGGCGTTTTTAGAATATGACCTTATTGCATCGAGCGAATACCCCGCTAACGCCAACTGGACAGCACTGGAAGGCGGCAGGCTTTACGCTGGCATAGACATTGGCCGCAAGAAAGACTTAACCGTGCTGTGGATTGTAGAGCAGCTGGGCGATGTACTGTACACCCGGCACATAGAGCGCATGCAAAACATGCGTAAGAGTGACCAAGAGGCCATTATGTGGCCGTGGCTGCAGCGCTGTGACCGTATTTGTATTGATGCCACCGGCTTAGGTATTGGCTGGGCAGATGATGCACAGGACTACTTTGGGGTTAACCGGGTGGAGGCCGTTACCTTTACACCAAAAGTAAAAGAAGCCCTGGCATACCCGATTCGTGGCGCAATGGAAGATCGCAAGCTACGCATACCGCACGACCCCAAAATACGCGCTGACCTGCGCCAGGTAACCAAGCAAGTCACCGCGGCCGGCAATATCCGCTTTGCTGCAGAACGCACAGTGGATGGCCACGCCGATCACTTTTGGGCATTGGGCCTGGCGATACATGCTGCCAGCCAACCCAACGCCCCTATTGACTTTCAATCCACCGGACCACGACCCAGCCAGGCGGGGTTTGATGGCCAGCGCAGCGCAATAATTACCGATGTTGGTTTTGGTTCGGTATCAGGCAATAACGACTTTAGAGGCTACTAACATGGCAGAGAATAAAAAACCGATTATGGAAGAAGTTGCCACCACGGCCGATGGTAAAGACGTTACCCGAGGTTACTTAGACCCGCTTAGCATTCAGCCGGTAAACGATAGCGTGCTGACCCTACGTGGTGGTGGTGATTTTAAGATTTACAGTGAGATCCTACGGGATGACCAGGTGGCCACCAGCTTTAACCAGCGCCGCCTGGCGGTGGTCGGTAAAAACTGGCAAGTGGAAGCCGGTGGAACCAGTCGCAAAGATAAAGCTGCCGCAGATTACCTGCGTGAGCAGCTACAGAACATAGGCTGGGACAATGTTACTGACAAAATGCTGTACGGGGTGTTTTATGGCTTTGGTGTTGCTGAAGCCATGTATGTACGTGACGGCCAGCATATTGCGTTGGCAGACGTTAAAGTACGTAACCGCCGCCGCTTTGGCTACGATGGGTTAAACCGTTTGCGTATGCGAACGCCCGCCCAACCGATGGGGGAACTGTTGCCGGCGCGTAAGTTCTGGAATTTTAGCTGTGGTGCGGATAATGACGACGATGCCTATGGCTTGGGCCTTGGCCACTGGCTGTACTGGCCGGCTTTCTTTAAGCGCAACGGTTTAAAGTACTGGCTGCTGTTCCTGGAAAAGTTTGGCCAGCCTACGGCAGTAGGTAAATACAACGCCAATAACACCGACCCAGCGCAAAAACAGAAATTACTGCAGGCATTGCAAGCCATAGCCACTGACAGTGGCATAACGGTACCTGAAGGCATGATAATCGAGCTGCTGGAAGCCAAACGCAGCGGTACCGGTGACTATGCTACGTTCTATGACAAAATGGATGCAGCAATTTCAAAGGTGGTACTTGGCCAAACCGCCAGTACCCAGGGCACGCCTGGCCGCCTGGGTAACGACGAGCTGCAATCTGATGTCCGGCTGGACATTATCAAAGCTGACGCCGATCTGGTATGCGAGAGCTTTAACCGTAGCATAGTGCGCTGGTTAGTCGACTGGAACTTTCCTGGCGCCATGCCACCCAGGGTTTACCGCAAAGTTGAACCAGACGAAGACACCGCTAAACGCGCCGAACGGGACAGCAAAGTATTTGGCATGGGGTATAAACCCTCGCTGCAATATGTACAGGAAAACTATGGTGATGGGTGGGAAGAAAAACCCCAGACACCGCCCCCGGCAAAGACTTCAGCAACACCGCAGTTTGCTGCAGCTGATATGCCAGCACCACAGCAAATGTTGGAACAAACCCGCACAACATTGGCGCCGGCCACTAACGCCTGGATAAACCAGGTACGTGAACTGGCCAACAGTGCCAGTGATATGGAAGACCTGCGCGACAAGCTGCTAACGGCTTACCCGGATATGTCACTGGAGCAATACGCTGATGCGTTGGCTAACGCTACTGTTGCCGCAAACCTTGCTGGCCGCGATGACGTTAAACCAGGTGCAAACTGATGGCCAGCGTCAGTTACGGTTCGGTACCGTTCGCGGAGCAAATTGCTTTTTTTCGTAAAAAGCTGAATATCCCCACAACAAGCTGGACAGATATTTATAACCGCGAAAACGACTACGCGTTTGTTGTCGCCGGTGCGAACCGGGATGACTTGCTGGCAGATTTTAGAACCGCAGTTGATAAAGCCATAGCCGATGGCACTACGCTGGAGCAGTTTCGCAAAGACTTTGACAGCATTGTGGCCAAGTACGGCTGGGACTATAACGGCGGCCGCGAATGGCGTAGCCGGGTAATTTATGAAACTAACCTGTTTAGCAGCTATAACGCCGGGCGCTACGAGCAGCTGCAGGCACAAACAGCCGCGCTGCCTTACTGGCGGTACCGGCACAGTGACGCGGTAGAAGACCCACGGCCAGAGCACCAGGCGTGGGATGGCTTGGTATTACGTGCCGATGATCCGTGGTGGCGCACGCATTACCCGCCCAATGGCTGGGGCTGCCAATGCTATGTTGAGGGTTTAACTGAAGATGATTTGCGCGCCCAGGGCAAAACCGGCCCGGATAAAGCCCCGGCGTTAAATATGCAAACCCAGCTGATTGGTAAGCGCAGCCCAGACGGCCCGTTTGAAGTGCAAGTACCTGCTGGTATCGATCCGAGCTTTGAACATGCGCCAGGGCAAAGCCGGCTGCAAAGTGCCATACCACCAGAGCGGCCAGAGCCAGCAATTGACGGCGCTACCGGAGGGCCAGGGCTACCTAATGTCAGAGCCACTGACGCCTTGCCAGCAGCCCGCAACGTGCCTGCAGAAAGGCTATTGCCAAAAGGTTTGCCCGATGCCGATTATGCCAGCGCGTTTTTGGCAGAGTTTGGTGCTACGCTGCAGCAGCCTGCAGTATTTAAAGACGTGTTAGGCAGCGCGCTGGTAATGGGCAGTGAGCTATTCACCACCCGTAAAACCGGCACCCTAAAAGCCGATAAGCGCGAGCGCGGCCAATACTTACCCCTGATGGCAGAGGCCATTAAACAGCCTGATGAAATTTGGGTGCGCATGGAATACCACAACGCCAGTGGTAAAACGGTAGTAAGACGGCGCTATATCGCTCGCTTTACGATACCTGGGCAGAACGTACCGGCATTGGCAGTATTTGAGTGGGGTAAAGACGGTTGGTCAGGTATTACTACGTTTAACCCGGATACGGATATTAATGATTTGCGCGTGGGTGTTAGGGTTTACCGAAGGGAGTGACCGCCAGCCGACACTGGCGGAACCGGTGTAGTTGGAGGTCCTATATTGTCGGGAACAGACCTACACCAGCAACCTGAATTATAGGAGAGAACATGGCAGGCGTAAAGGCAGTAATAACATCAGACATTGGCCCCAAGCTGGCCGGGCTTATTCAAAACGTTGAACATCCGGCACCGTTGTTTGGCGTAATTAACGAGTACTTGCTGCAAGCACACCGTACCCGGTTTAAACAACAAGTGTCGCCAGATGGTAAAGCCTGGCAGGCTTTGTCGCCACGCTACGCAAAAACCAAACGACGTAACGCGGATAAAATCCTTACTTTTCGCGGGTTCTTGCAGGGCACACTGCGCGGCCAGTATGACGATAAAGGGCTAGAGTTTGGTACCAACAGCCAGTATGGTGCCATACATCAGTTTGGTGGCGATATAAAACGCAAGGCCAGCCAGCGCGACCTGTACTTTCGCCAGGGCAAAGATGGCAGTGTAGGCAACCGCTTTGTGAAAAAGAAAAAAAGCAACTTTGTGCAGACGGTGAATGTGGGGCCATACACTATTCGCATACCGGCACGCCCCTGGTTGGGCACCAGTAAAGCCGATGAGGCGACAATATTGCAAAAAACACAACGCTACCTGCAAAATGCTATAGCCACCAGAAACGCACTGTAAGCGATTTAAAGCCCTTTAGTGCTGTCACCGTGTGACAGCACCCCCTAAACCCCGCTTGTAAACGTTTATAAATGCCTTTACGCCATCTTTAAAAGTTTAGCCCCCGTTCAAAAGACACTGAAACCAGAAAAACATACGCTGACCTCTGAAACCTGAATTATTAATTGGGAACCAGAGGCCAGCATGCCAACCCCGAACCTACTAGAAATTTTTAAAACCGGAAAGCGTACTGATAGTAAGGGCCGTCAATGGGACTTTACCGACAGCGTTATTGACGAAGTCGTTAGTGGTTATGATCCGGCAGTGTTTTCTGCCCCACTTGTGGTTGGCCATCCATCAATGGACGCCCCGGCTTATGGCTGGGTTAACAGCCTGAGCCTGGATAACACCATTCTTAAAGCCGAACCAGTAGACGTTGAGCCTCAATTTGCCGCCCTGGTAAATGAAAAACGTTTCCCAAAAATTTCAGCCAGCTTTTTTCCACCAGAACACCCAGCCAACCCTAAGCCAGGTAAATGGTACCTGCAGCATGTTGGCTTTTTAGGCGCGCATGCACCTGCAATTCCCGGACTGAAAGCTGCGTCTTTTGGTGCCAGCGGCGCCGACGATGTAGTGACAGTGGAGTTTGCCGCCAGTGATATGGACGTGCTGTGGTCATTAAGCCGGCTGGCTCGCGGGCTACGTGATTGGATGCTGGAAAAGTTTGGTTCAGATGAAGCTGACAAAGCACTGCCAGATTACGTGGTGCAGGAGCTGGAAACGCAACGCGAGCGGGAACGTATTTCAGATGTACATACGCCGGGGTTTGCTGCCCCACAAAACCAACCAACGGAGGAGCCCACAGTGGACCCTAATAAAGATAAAAAAGCAGAGCAGCAAACTGCAGATTTTGCTGCCCGCGAATCCAGCCTGGCAGAGCGTGAACAAGCCCTGGCAGATAAAGAGAGTAAAGCCCGGCAAGGTGAAATTGCCAGCTTTGCAGCTCAGCTGGTAGCAGACGGTAAGTTGCTGCCGCGCGAAGAAACCGGTGCAGTGGCGTTTATGGCCAGCCTGACCGAAAGCGACACAGTGTCTTTTGCAGCAGCAGATGGCAAAACAGAGCAACAACCACAGGCTGACTGGTTCCGGGATTTCTTAACCGGCCTGCCGCCACGGGTTGATTTTGCAGAGCGCGGTGCCGCAGGTGATGAAACAAACGTGGCATCGTTCGCCGCTCCGGCCGGTTACTCGGTCGATGAAGAGCGTTTAGCGCTGCACAACAAAGCGCTGGCCTATCAGGCACAGCATAAATGTGATTACAACACTGCCATTAGCGCAGTGAGCTGAGGAAGCGACAATGCAAAAAATTAGCTTATTAACGCTGACTGTTATCGCCACCGCGGCATTAACTGCAGAGCGGTTTGTAACAGGTGCCGGTGTTACCTCAACTGCGGCAGGTAATAGCTTGGGCGTAACCCGCTCTGATGCTGCTGTAGGCGAAGCGGCACCAGTTGATGTGATCGGCACTGCTGTTGTTGTTGCCGGCGGCGCTGTTGCTGTCGATGGACTCGTGGAGGTAGGTGCTGATGGAAAAGCGGTGGCTAAGACCGCTGGCGTTACTGTCGGCCGCGCTTTAACAGCCGCCGCCGTTGATGGTGACCGGATTGAAGTTTTATTGATTCCTAACTAAGGGGAAAACCATGCCACAAATGAATAATGGTCAGGTACGGGTAATTGACCCAATCCTGACAACACACGCCCAGGGCTACAAACAACCAACGTTAGTAGGCTCTAAATTGTTTCCTCGTGTACCTGTTGGCCAGCGCGGCGGCCAGGTTATTGAGTTCGGTAAAGAAGCATTTTTACTATACAACGCACGGCGCGCACCTGGCGCAGGTACCAAACGGGTGCAATTCGGTTATCAGGGCAAGCCGTATGCTCTGTTGTCTGATTCACTGGAAGGCGTGGTTCCGCGCGAACACATCGGGGAAGCAGCTGTTCCTGGCATTAAACTTGGCCAACGCGCGACCAATAACGTGATGCGCAGTCTGATGTTAGCTCTGGAACACGAACAGGCTGCTTTAGCCCGTAACCCTGCTAATTACGATGCAAACCACAAAGTCGACTTAGCGGCGACAAAATGGAGTAATCCCGACAATAGCCCGTCAGATGACATTGAAACCGGCAGAGAAGCTATCCGCGCCAGTATCGGTGTTTACCCTAACGTGGTGCTGTTGTCAGCCAAAGCTTTTGCAGCAGCTAAAAACAACCCGCATATCGTTGAACGCTTTAAGTACACCTCTAAAGAATCAATCACTGCAGAAATGCTAGCCAGCCTTTGGGATGTTCCTGAAGTGGTTGTTGGTGGTGCGGTGGTAGCTGATCAGCAGTCAGGTGATTTCTCTGATGTATGGGGTAACGACGTCGTAATGGCTTACGTTGCGGCTGAATCGGGCGACTTGAACATTGAAGAACCGTCTTTCGGCTACACCTATACCCTGGATGGCAACCCGCTGGTTGAACAAGCCTACTACGAAAACAATGCCAAGAGCTGGATGTACCCGGTGACGTATGAACGCAGCCCGGTACTAAGCGGCATTACCGCCGGCTATTTAATGCAAAACGTGGTGTAAACAGCTAGCCCATTAACGTGTGTTGATAAGCCCCGGCTGCCTGTTCAGCCGGGTGCAGAGGTAACAAAAATGAGACAGTTTCATATAAATAGCCCAATAAAGCTGTTGCTTAAAAGCGGCTTATTGGGATTGCCAACAGAAGTGGCTGAGCCATTTTTGCTGTCTGGCAGCCTGGTACCCGTTCTTTCTGGAAATGAGGCTGACGAGCTGGCTGCCATTGAGCAGCAAAAAGCCCTTACTGAAGAGCTGACTGCTGCAAATGCCACGCTGCAGGAACAGCTTGCCGCGTTACAGGCAGAAGTAGCTGGCAAATTAAAAAAGATCGCAGCTGGCGAAGAATCCAGACTGCAAGCTGAGCAGGCAGCCAAAGCAGCTGCAGAGGCCCAAATTTCTGCAGAGGCAGAAGTTGCCAGGCTGCAGGCCGAGCTTAAAGCCGCGACCGCTAAAGCGCCGGCTAAAACCGATAGCAAACCAAAGTAAGGAGCTGATCATGGCCGAGCAGTTAATACAGCCAAAAATAACCGGGTATCGCCAGTTAAATGACGAAGAAGCCCAGTTAATGAATCTGGTTAAAGCGAAAGGCCAGGAGTTTGGCGCCTTGCTTAATAAAGTTGAAACCTACCTGGCCGCGCAGCGCCTTGATGCTGAGCGCGTAAGCGCTGGCCCTGAAGGTACTGATTGCGATACTGGCAAAGCCGAACTGGCACGCATTGAAGCTGCGCAGCCAGGCCGCTGGTTGAACATTGGCCGCACTGATTTGCAAACCGGTGTAATGGCCGTTATTCGTGCCATTGCGCAGCCGGGTGGATTTTAACCATGTATATCAGCCTAGCGCAGTTAGCCGCCCGCCCTGGTGCACAGGAACTTGCCCAAGTGGCCACACCGGCGCAATCGCGGGTAGTGAATACCGATTTAATGCTGGCCACGCTAAACGGTGCAGACCGCAGCGCCTGGCCTGCTGATGAAATCGCTGTTGCTGATGCAGCCCTGGCGCGCATTAACGACGCCATTGCTGATGCCGTAGCGATGATAGACGGCTTTCTTGGCCGCCGTGGTTACCTGCCGCTTAACCCGGTACCGGGCATTGTTACCACCTGGTGCCGGGCTATTACCCGGTACTTTTTGCACCAGGACAGATTAAAGGCCGACGACAAAGACACCATTACGCGCGACTACAAAGACGCGCAGCGGTTATTGCAGTTGACGGCCGAAGGCAAGTTTAGCCTGGGCGGCGATGATGCGGTGGTTACCACGGGTGCCGGTGAGCCGGAGTTTACCCAGGGTAGCACGACGTTTCGTGACGCGTTAAAGGATTACTGATGCTGGATACCACTCTGATAGAACAACGCTTGCGCGATGCGGTGCCCATGTATCAAACGGTAGAGGGGGCAGCAGATTACGCAGCAGTGCGGTCGCTAAGCGATTTTCGTACGCCTAGCGCGTATGTGGTGCTGGCAGAAGAACGTGGCAGCCAGGATAAAACCGCGCGTGATGTGCAACAAGCGACCGCCGTGTTTGGCGTAATTACCGCCGTGCGTAACTACCGCAGTGGCAACGGCGAGCAGCAACTGGATGACGCAAGAACCCTGGTTAAAGCAGCGCGTGCTGCGCTGGTTGGCTGGGGCCCGCAAAGCCGCGAGTTTTTCGCCTGTGCTTGGGTGCAAGGCGATGTAATGGACTACGACGAAAACACCCTGCTTTGGATTGATGTGTTTGAAACCACTTACTTTGTAAACGGAGCCTGAAAATGAGCAAAAAACCTGACCAGGCAGAGGCCAGCGCCGCTGCTGTAACAGAAACCCGCGTAACAACTGAGCCGAAAAAAACGGCACCGGTTGTTAAAACTGACAACAGCAAGAATGGGCACCTGGCGGCACGCCGCGCGGCCCGTGCTAAAGCGCACAAGGAGAAAAACTAATGGGCGAGCGTATTTTTGAGCAGGATACCTGCGTATTGGCAGCCGTTGAAACCACTTATGGTACCGACGCTGCCCCCACGGCTGCGGCTAATGCTATGCGTGTTAAAGCTGACATGACGTTGTTAGATGGCGACCAGGAAGCGCTGGAGTTTGATGCCGGGCGCGGTGGTAGCAAAGGCAGCATTCAGCGCAACAAGCGTATTACCGGCACCTTAACGGCCTATGTGGCTGGCAGTGGCGCAGTAGATACGCCGCCGGCCATTGCACCACTGCTGCAAGCTGCAGGCTTAAAAGCCACCATTACCGCTGCTGAAAAAGTGGTGTATACCCCGGTGTCGACCGACCATGACAGCGCCACTTTGCACGTGTACCGCGGCAAAATTAAACACCCTATGGTGGGTGCACGCTGCAATATGGAAGTAAACCTGGGCACCAGTGCGCTGCCAAAATTTACTTTTAATAACCTGATTGGTTTGTTTGTTGACCCAACTCAAGCCGGCGCATTCCAGAACTGTGATTATTCTGGTTTTACCACGCCGATGAAAACTGATCCGGTATCTATTACCACTATGGAACTGTTTGGCCAGGCCGTGAATATGTCTGATTTGGTGTTCCGCCTGGGCAACAACGTGGTGTACCGCAGCGTTACCAATGACGAAAGCGTGCAAATTGTGGCGCGTATGCCGCAAATTGAGATCACCTTTGAAGAGCCGCTGTTGGCAGATTTTAACTGGTGGGAGCGGCTTTCAACATTCGGCGCCCTGGCGTACCAGATAGGCCAGGACGTGGTAGACGACGGCAATATTTTTGAGCTGGCAATACCTAACCTGCAGCTAAACAGCATTACCCCCGCGATAGTGGATGGCATTAGCCATTTACGTTGTGTGTTGGATGTAGTGCCAACTGCGCGTGATAACGACTTTGAAATGACGTTCCGCTAACTAACCGCGTTTCATTCCGGCAAGGATGCCACCACCCAAATTTGAAAGAGAGTTTTACATTATGAAAATTAAAGCATCTGCCTTAGCACAACAATTATTCAAAACTTTGGTGTCTGTGGTGTTTCCAACTGACCAGTTAAACGACAAGGGTGAAACAGTTTACGCCACTGCTAAGTTTGTCGGCCATTTCCGTGCGGTGCCGGTAAGCGATGCCCAGGCTGATATGGACAAGTTAAAAGCGTTGCGTGACGCCGGTGACCATGTAGGCATGATTGGCGTAGAAGCCAAGCGTGTTGAGCAGTGTTTTGTTGGTTTTGAACCGGTACCAGGGCAAGAGTTTCCGATTACCGACGACAACGATCAGCCGCTGACAAATACCCCTGACAACATCAAGTTGTTGTTGAATAGCCGTGAAGTGCGTGATGCGGTGCGTAAGGCATTTGAAACTGCGCGCAGCAGCGATGTACTGGAAAAAAACTTACAGAAGTAGCGCATTGGTGGGCTGGCGGTAAAGCCAAGAACGGCCAACGCTGTGCAGAAGCACTGCAGGCCGCCGGTGCACCGGCTGAAGTAATTGAAAAGGTAGCAAAGCAGCAAGCGGCGCTACCTGACATTCAGCCGGCTAACCAGTTAATTGTCAGCCTGTTTTTTACCTGCGCTACACAATGGAATTATGCCGGCATGGCTGGCGTTCGAGTGGGCCTGAACTACCCGGCTGTTGATGTACGGATATCAAAAATACCTGACTATGTTGAGCTGCCACTGCACCTGCAGAGTGATGTATGGCAAGGCTTAGCGGTAATGGAACGCGCCTGTTTAACGGTTTGGAGTGAGCAAAGCAATGAGTGATTTAGCGTTAGCCATTAAACTGACCACCGAGGGTGGCCAGATTGTTGTAAAAGAGCTGACGCACATTGGCCAGGCTGCAGGCACTACCAATAAAGAACTGATTAACACCGGCGCGGCCGGTACCGCCGCTAAAAAAGGCTTTGACGATGCCGCGGGCGGTGCTAATGCGTTAAACGGCTACATGAACACCCTGAAAACCACTGCCGCGTTGGTTATCGGCAGTTTTTCAGCCATGCAACTGATAGACACCGCCGACAACTGGGGCCAGATGGCGTCCCGTATTCGCCAGGCTACCGAATCGAGCGAAGAATACAACTATGTGCAACAGCGCATGGTGGATTCTGCCAACGACACCTACCGCAGTATTACTGAAACCCGCGAAGGCTTTGTAATGATGTCGCCCATTTTGCGCGATATGAACTACAACCTGAGCCAGAGCATAGACATTGTTGATAGCTTTAGCGCCTTGCTTGTAACCAATGCGGCCAACGCCGAACGCGGTGCAAGCGCCCAGGCTGCACTGACCAAAAGTATACAGTCAGGCAGAATTGAAGCCGACGCCTGGCAAACTATCTTTGGCGTAATGCCGTCTATTTTAAACAACATTACTAACGCAACCGGCAAAACCGGCGCAGAGTTACGCCAGTTGGGGGTTAGCGGCAAGCTAAGTATCACCGATTTAACCAACGCGTTATTGCTGGGCTATGAAGCAAACCTTAAAGCCGTTGAAGACATGCCAACCACGGTTCGGGATGCCATGACGAAGTTCAACAATGTATTTAGCAATTACATTGGCATTCAGAACGAAGCGAAAGGGACTACGGCCGCACTGGCAGATGGCATTGTATATCTGTCTGAGAACCTGGACACATTGGTAACTATTGCCGGTGGCGTGCTAGCTGCAGCAATAACCAGATATACAGCGTTAACCGTTATTGCTACTGGTAAAACGTTAATTGATATAAGCGCTAAACAGGCGGCAAGTGCTCAAGCGTTGAGGTTGGCACAGGCGCAAGCAATACAAACTAAGGCTACGCTGGTACAGGTAACTGCACAGTCAACTTATGCTGCTGGTAGCGCCCAAGTAATTGCGGCCACTGCAGCACATGAAGCAGCAGTAAAACGATTAACAATAGCGCAGTCTGCTCATGCCACCGTAGGCCGTAGTGTGTTGGGTTTGCTTGGAGGCCCGGCAGGTTTGGCGTTAATGGCTGGCGTAGCCGCTACTGCTTTCTTAACATTCTATGAGTCATCAGAAGATGTTCGGGCATCATTAACCGACCTGCAGCAACCTTTAGATCAGCTGATTGATAAATACCAGAAGTTGAACGACGATCAGCGTGCAGCTGCTTTGGTTAAATGGGCCGATGCTGAGCAACAAGCGATTGTTGATACAAATGTGGCGTTTCAAGACCTTATTAAGTCATTTGGCAGTTGGAAATTTACCGGGCTTAATACTGAAGAACGCAGCGGCCTTGTGCGGGAACTTGCTGCTGCTAAGCAAGCTGGTGAATCACTGACGCCTATCTTAAAACGGGTTGGAGAAGAGGCAGGAGTATCACCTAATACCATTGAAGACTGGGTTAAACTTGCTGGCAAGTTTGCTGATAATAAAGCCGCTGCAGAACAGGCCGCCAAGGCTATTAAAGCAGTTAACGAGGCAAGCGCTGCCCCTGCAGCAGAAGTTAAAGCCAACTTACCAACTGAAGAGAACAAAGAATTAGAAAAAGCGCTGCTGGGTGTTTACAACGCCCAGCTGCTTAATGCCACTGCAGTTGATGACTACGGCGCGTCGTTAGATGGTATTGATCTGGAGCTGTTTAAAGCCGAGTTTATCGCCGCTGCAAAACTGCCAGCAGATGCGGCAGCTGCCATTAAACGCTTTGCACAACAAGCCCAAACAGCACAAGCCAATGCAGCCAGCAATACCTACAGCAAAGAGCTGCAGGCACAAATTGCGCTGCTGGATATAAAGTTAACAAAAGGCCAAGCGGAGTACGAACTGCAAAAAGCCCTGGCACAGTTTACCGGTGCTGATCCTGCCCGCTTAAAGCAGTTAGAAGACGAACTGCAGCTACTGCAACAAAAGCAGGCACTGAGCGCAGACAGTGACACATTAGCTAACTTAGAAAAAGAAAATGACTTGCTCATGGTGCGCCTGGCCCAGGGCGAAAAAGAATACGAAATTCAAAAAGCACTGGCAGCACTTAAAGGCGCTGATCCTGCAGTGCTTGAAGCAATAGAAGCTGAACTGCGTTTACGCCAGGACTTAACGAACCAAATTAGCATTAGTGAAGAAATTACCAGTGGTGCTTTCAATAAGGCGCTGGATGAAATGTCGGCGCTTTCATCGGCTGGAAATAGCTTTGGTGATGCGCTAACACAAGCGTTTGGCCGTGTTGCGCAGCAGATTGATGGCATGGCTGCTGCTCAGGTGAACTACAACCAGAAGCTGGATGAACTGAAGAAAAAGCGTAAAGAAGTTGAAGCGCTAGAAGCTAATGACCCAGCCCGTGCTAAAGCGCTAATTGATATTAAGAACAAAGAGGCAGCGTTAACTAAAGAAAACTTCCAGGCGCAGCTGGGGCAATTCTCCGCATTGTCAGGCGCAGCAAGCCAGATGTTTGGCGAGCAGAGTAAAGAGCGGGAAGCGTTACATAAACTGGAAATGGCATTTGGTGTAGCAGAAATTGCAATGTCGATGCAAAAAGCCGGTGCCAATGCGTTAACGGCCATAACCAGCGCTTTTAGTGCGCCGTTCCCGCTGAACTTTGCTGCCGGTGCCGCAATGATAGCAATTATGGCCGGGCTGGGTGTATTCAGTGGCGGCAGTTCTGCCAGTGTCCCTAGCGCTGCCGATAGACAAGCAAGCCAAGGTACCGGCACGGTATTTGGCGACACTGATGCGAAGTCGGAATCTATCGCTAATGCGCTCGAGCGCATCGAGTCGCTTGAATTAGACCAATACGTTGAGCTGCGCGAAATTAACGCCAATATTAAATCGCTATCTGCCGGCATTGCTAACCTTGCTGTGTCGCTTGTGGGCAATTACGGCAAGTTTAATGAAGACAACTACGGCGGTGAGCTGGGCACGGTTAAGCGGTTTGGTAACCAGGCGTTTGTTGATTTTACCCATAAGTTAGATCAGCTAAGCGGCGGCATTGTGGGTGCTGTAGATAAATTCTTAGGTGGTGCGCTATCGGACATTGCAGGCAGCATTATTGGCGGCATCAGCAAAACCACTAAAAAGCTGCTCGATTCCGGCATTAGCTTTGATGCCCAGGAACTGGGCGACATATTAGCCACTGGCCTGGTTGAGGGTAGCTATTACAATGTTGTGGAAACCACCAAGCGTAAGCTGTGGGGCTTGAGCAAAAAAACCAAGCAAAGCACTGAATACAGTGAGTTGGACAACGCCCTGGAAGCGGAGTTTGGCCGCATTTTCTCTTCTATTGGTAACTCTATTACCGCAGCAGTGGACATGCTGGGTGTTGATACCGCCAAGCTGTTAGAAAACTTTGTTATTGACCTGCCAGCGCTAAGCTTTAAAGACCTGAGCGGGGATGAGATACAAGCCGAGCTGGAGGCGATATTTAGCGCCCAGGCCGATTTGATGGTGCAGTACCTGGTACCGGCCATTGGCGAGTATCAGCAGATGGGCGAAGGCTTGTATGAAACCTTGATCCGCGTTGCCCAGGAACAAGCGGTGTTTAACGCCCAGCTTGATGCGCTGGGGCTTGGCCTTAGCCGGTTTGGCGATGTTGCCGCAGAAACCCAAATTGCTATTGCCCAAAGCATTATTGAACTGATGGGAGGCATTGAAGAATTCCGCGATGCTACTTCACAGTATTTTTCTAGCTTTTATAGTGAAGCCGAGCAATTTGAGTATCTTAGTAAATCGTTAAGCCTGGCTGTTAGTGACCTGGGCGTTGCGTTGCCGGCCACCCGCGACGGTTTTAAAGATTTAATCAGTAGTATTGATATTACAACTGAAGCCGGTGCGGCGCTTTATGCCGCGCTAATGGCGCTGATACCGGGGCTGGATGCGTATTACAAATCGTTAGAGCAGCAAAAAGAAGCTGCCGAACGTGCCGCCGAAGCTGAGCGTAAATTAGCTGAGCAGCGCGCGGCGTATAACGCAAGCAACCAAAGCGAGTTGGCTCGTTTTGACATGAGCCCACTGCAGTTGGCGATAGACGATTTAAACAAATGGTACCGCGAAGCCGCTGCAGAAGCGCAGGAGCTGGGCGCTGATACGTCGTTGCTGTGGTCTATTTACAACAAGCGCAAAGAGAACCTGGCAGAAAAGACCCTGCAACAAGCAATCGACACAGCAAACAACGCCATGTCACGCTTAGTAGCAGATTATGCGCGGGCAAGCGATGCACTGCAAAGCACGCTGGAGCAACAAACCAATGCTATCAATGGCATGGTTAGCAGCATTGCAGGCACTATTAGCAGCATTCAACAGACGCTACCGGGCTTTGATAACGTAGCGTTTTTACGTGGTCGGGTATCAGAATTGGCGGGCGGTGTTGGCAGTGGCAGCATTGATGAGCAGTTAAGCAAAGCCGGCGAACTGCAAAGCGCAATACAGGCACGTTATAACGCTGAATTGGCAGCAAACCGCGAACTGCAAAGCGCAGCGCAAGGCCGTTATGATGCGCTGGCGGCGGAGCTAAGCACACTGCAAAGCGATTTTGAAGGCGCTGGAAACGCACTGCGTGATGCGTTTGACCAGGTTGTCGACCGTATAGCCGGCGCGGCTAAGTCTGTAGCACAGACAGCAACACAAATTCGTTTATCTATGCCCGGCGCCAATGCAGCGGGTTATTATGCCAGCCTTGTAAGCAGCTTACGTGGCCAACTTGGCGGCGGTGATATTGATAGCCAGTTAACGCTGGTTAGTGAACTACAAAACGCAATACAGGCACGCTATAACGCGGAGCTGCAGCAGCTTGAGCAAGTGCAACAAGTGGCTGATGAGCAGTATCAACTGCAGCTAGACCAGTACAACACGGCATTAAGTACGTATCGAGAGCTGGCCAAAGCGGCTGAGGCGCTACGCGATGCGGCAGCGGCCCTGCAAATTGGTGATTTATCGCCATTAACCACTGGCGAACGCCTGCGCGAAACCCAAAGCCAACTGCAACAAGCGATGCAGGCGGCGCTTAGCGGTGATGCCAACGCGTATGCCGATGTGCAGCAGCTGGGGCAGCGCTATTTAGAACTTGCCCGCGACTTTAATCCGGCAAGCTACCAGGGCGCATTTGACTACATTACCGGTTTGTTTGACCAACTGGGCGGTACCACGTTTAGCGAGCCTACAGCACCCCGGCCGCACCCGGATACAACACAGTTTGAGCAACAGCAAATTAGCCTGGCAGAGGCCGCACTGGCGGAGCTGGCACAGCTGCAGCAGTTTACGCAAGCGCTTGAAGCTACAGCGGCGAACACGTTGCATAATGATTTAACCGCGCTGGAAAGCACTTATAACGCTAATACTGCCGCAGTAAATGCCCAAATGCAGCAGCTGCAAAACGAGCTGGTGGCACTTGAGCAACAGCAAATTGTATTAGCCCAGGGCGCTATTAGTGAACTTGCTAGACTGCAGTCGACTGTGGCGGGCCTGCAAACGCTGGCAAATGCGGAGTATGCAGCAGGTGTTGAAGCATTAAAGGCGCAATTTGCCAGCGATTCCGCCGCAATTACTGCAGTATTTGAGTCTGAACTGGCTGCGCTAAAACAGTTAATGCCGGCTGAAACTGATCGCGTTGTTGCTAAGCTGCAAGAGCAGATAGACGCGATTTATAAAATGAGCACTGACATTACTGGTGCAATACGCGAAACGCCAGCAGCTGAAGTAATTGTTACCATACCTGAAATTAAGGTTCCGCCAATCACGCTACCGCCAGAGCTGTTTGACCCTATTACTAAGCGGCCACCAGACACCACGTGGCTAGACCCAACGCCAATTTTAAGCGATATACGTAAAGAGCTGCAGCAACAACGTGAGCAAACAGCAGATATAGCGCAACGCCAGCAATTTCTGCAAGAGCAGCAAAACCAGCAAATGGTGCAGCTAACAGAAGTAACAGAGCGTTTCGGCCGTGAAGTTGTTGATTTAAGTGCTGAGCAGCTAACCGCGAAGAGGGCCATTGCATGACGTATGAGCAATGGTTAGCAACGGCGGGGTTGTACCGCTGTGTATTAGTAGAGCTGGATTATATTGATGCGGGTACACCGAAAACTGCCTATTTCAGCAGTGCCGCGTTTGTAAGTGCAGGCACAGATAGCCCGGCGCATACAGCGTATGATCCGTTTGTTATCGGTGGCATGGACTTTGAACGCAGCCTGGCGGAAGTTTTTACCGGCGCGACAAGCACCCGCACGGCTGATGTGGAGCTGGTTGCGATACCCGCCACCGCCTGGTTAGCTGGTGCTAAAGTCGCTGGCCAACAAATACGTGTTTACCTGGGCGATAAAGCTTGGCCAAAGGCCGATTTTGGCCAGGTGATAACCGGTATTTGTGATGGCATTTGGCCAGATGCCAACAGTGTGCGGATTAAGTTTAAAGACATGGCCAAAGCACTGCAGCAGCCGGTATTAACCAGCCGCCATTCAAGCGGTGCGGCAAGTGGCGAGCTCAAACCGCTGTGTTTAGGTAGATGCTACAACATTAGCCCCCAGCTTATAGATTCCGGCAACCACATTTATATGTTTAACAGCGTTGCCAGCCAGGCGGTAACGGCCGTGCGTTTTAATGGTGATGTTGTTGCGCCCGCAGATTACACCGTGAATTTAGCCGCCGGTACCATTACGTTTAGTGTGTTCCCCATCGGCGACGTAACGATGGACGTCGACGGTGCAAAGATAGCCGGTACCTGGTTGCAATCTGCCAGCCAGATTATCGACTACTTGTGTGACCGTGTTGGCATTACTGCTGACATTAGCGGTTTGCAAGGCTATTTGCTTGGGCTGTATTTAACCGACGACACCCAGTTAAGCGCCGCCCTGGACGACATTTGTGCCAGCGTGGGCGGCTATTGGCTGTTTGACCGCCTGGGCCAGTTTACATGCCGCGCGTTTAACGGTGTGCCAGTAACACAAACTGCCGCCATTACCGACGACCAAAACCTGTACGCCAGCCGCCAGCCGCGCCGACGCATAACGCCGCTGCACGAGCTAACACTGGGCTATGCCCGCAACTGGACGCCATTAAATACCATTGCTGCCAGCATCTATGAAAACACGCCAGACATTGCAAAACGCCTGGCGGGTGAGGAACTAACCGTAACGCAATCGGCCCCAGCCGTGCTTACAGCGTATGCAGACGCGCAAACGCTGACCGTTAGCACACTAATAGTGGCGGAAGCTGATGCAAATACCGAAGCCAGCCGCCGCATGGCGCTAAGTGCTTTGCCGCGTTACGTGTACGAGACACAACAACTGGCCGCGCCGCTGCAATGGCAACTAGGCGATGGCGCGACATTACAAACCCCCGGTGTTAACGGCACCGCCGCAGTTATAACGAAACTGGCGGAAAACCCGCTAAAAGGAGTGGTACGCGTGGAGTTTTGGCAATGAGTAACGTTCGAATGGTGATCATCAATGAGTTTGATAGCGGTACCGTTGCGCAAAGCGTGGGTACAGCGGTTGCAAGCCTGCCTGCAAACAACATGCAAGCGTATAACAACAGCCGTATCTGGCGCAGCTTAACGGTGGCTAATTCAGTGCTGCAGGGTAATTTTGCCGACATTAGCTTAATTAGCGCGTTTGTACTGTGGCGACATAACCTGACTAACGCCGCAACCATTCGCCTGCAACTGTACGCCAGCGCAAACCAAACCGGCACAGTGGTGTATGACAGCGGCGACATTCCGGCAGTGCAGCAAATTACGTTTGGCGATTGGGATTGGCGCATTCAGCCAGTAGTGGCCAGCGCGCTGGATGATTGGGCGGTACGTTATAGCCAGCTGTGGTTTGCTGCAGTATTTGCAGCAAGCTACAAAATTACCATTAAAGACCCGTTAAACGCCTCTGGCCAACTTGATGCAACCCGCATTTACATGGGCCGCCATTTTGAGCCTGCTGTGAATTTCAGCTATGGCCGCCAGTGGCAGCTAGGTAGTAATACACAGCAGCTGCGGACGGACGATGGTTCACTGTTTACAACGCAATCGCCCACGTGGCGCACTAGCCAGTTTTCGCTGGATTATATAGATGAAGGCGACCGCGCAAACTTGATAAAAGCCCTGCGTTACGCCGGTACCAGCCGTGACTTTTTTATCAGCCTGTTCCCTGAGCAAGGCGGCCAAAAAGAAGTGGAAAACTCATTCGCGGCCAAGTTCAAACAGCAGCCGGTTATTACCAATTCAGCTTTCAACAATAACAAAGCGCCACTTAGCGTGGAGGAATGCTAACAATGCAAAAATTACCCGTACCAAATATCACGCTTGATACCCAGGACCAGGGCAGCGCATTTCAGACCAAAATGAACAGCCTGGCCAGTGCCTGTAAAACGGCTGTTGAGGCGTATAACAATCAGGTTGATGCAGCTGAAACAGCTCAGCAATACAGTGACGCGGCGCAGCAAGCTCTGCTGGATGCGGATGTGACGCCGGTGTTGCGGCGAATGAATATGTTCACAGATGAGATGCCCTCAATTAGTTTAGATTTTGAACATGCTGACTATTACGGTTATGTACAGGGTAGCGGCATAGTTACTAAGCAGCTGAGCGATCTGATGCAAACAACAAGGGACACGCCAGTTATTGGCCGAGGTTTGGCGGGATTTGAAAGTATTCCCGCAAACACTCCGATCATTGAACTTGACCCGGTTAAACATGCCGTTATCGGATTGAAATCAGCAGCAGTTAGGGTCAATAAATTATTAAAGTCTAATGATTTTGCCGCATCTCAATGGATTAAAAGTGGTGCAACACCAACTGAAGCGTCGACTCCACCACCACTTGTCGGTGCAAAAGTGTGGCAGTTAACTGAGAATGCTACTGCTGGTGGTCATTACATCAAGCAAGACGTTTTATTAGAGGCCAATAAAACCTATAGCATCGTAGTAGTAGCAAAGCCCGCTGAACGTAATGAAATAGCGATTCAAACAGCATCGACAGGTAAATGGTTAACGCCCAAAATTTCAACAATAGATTTATTGGACGCTACTGTTATTGACGGTGATGGCAAAACAGCGCGCTTGTATGATGATTTTGTTGAAAGCTATATAACTGCCAATTATGGTGCTGCTGCAGGTTACGGAGGTGCGAATATTTATGTATCAAAGGATGGGCAGACGTCATATCAGGGTGATGGGGTTAGTTCCGTTGAGATTTTTACGGTTGATTTAGTTGAGGGGTCTATAGCAGGGCCTCCGATAATTACGGACACAGTTGCTCTTGCCACTGCAGCAGATAGTCATAGTTGCGCAGTAACTCATAATGGGAGCTTTACGATTTACGGCGAGTTCGATCTAAGTGACTATCCGGTTGATACGTTTGTTGCTTTATGTAGGCTTTCTGACTCTGCTAATACCGCGACCCGTGGAGCTGCAATAAGAATTGGTCGAACGTTGGCCGGCAATTTAACGGCCGTTGCTGCGGCCAGGGGAGCTGACGGCATACTAACCTCTATACCTGCATCAAATCAAAACTCTATTGTTGTTGGATCAAATAAAATGGCACTGTCATTTGATTCAAGAACACAGCAATTATCAATATCTCTGAACGGTGTCACAACAACCGGAAACGCAGAGAGCGCTGGATTTTTACAAACCTATGCAACGCATATGTTTCCAATTAGTAAAGTGAATATCACTTCAAACAACACGAACCCAGAAACCGTTCGCTGCAAGCGCTGCATCTTTTGGCCCTATCTGCTTAGTGCAGAATCTAGAAACAAATGGACATCTATATGACAATCCGAATAGTAAATGTTGATGACAACGGTGTGTTTATTAACTCGTCACGTCCATTGCTTGGTATGGATAGTTTTGTCTCGCTACCACTAACACCTATTGAGCAATTTTCGGGTGCAAAAACATATTTTTATGTGTTCGCTGATGAAGAACAGGCAAAACAGCTGTTGAATTGGACGCTGGAAACTGGTTACCAACCGCAGTTTAAGGAGCCTAAATCAGTGCCTCAATCAATCACACGCCGCCAGGCTCGGCAACAACTGCTATTGATGGGTTTGCTAGATAATGTTGATCCAACAATTGCAGTAATACCAGATCAAACTGCACGACGCATGGCTGAAATTTACTGGCAGGATGCAACAGACTTTGAGCGCGATAACCCTTACTTGCTAAGTATTGCAGCAGCGCTTGGGCTAACACCGGAGCAACTCGACGATGCCTTTATAGCAGCGGAGGCGCTATGATTTTTTACGTCAATAAAATTAACGGCGTTATGATTGGTCGAAAAGTTCCTATGTTGCCCATTGCTGTAATAGAGAAACAATACAAAGGTGACAAAGGGCTGCGCGCGCATGAGATTGAACACATTAAGCAGTACTGCGTGTTGTTTGTTATCGTTGGTGCGTTAGGATCGCTGCTGACTAATGCTGCTATAGCTTTAGTCGCAGCAATGATGGCTCATGACGTGGCGTATACCGTAATAAGCAAATACAGATGCTGGGCGGAAGTGAAAGCATTTAAGAAGCAAATGCAATATGGCGTATCAATAGACAAAGCCGCCGCTGCACTTGCTGAACATTACAGACTCAAGTTGACAATAGAGGAAGCTAAAAAGCTGTTACAGTGATTGTGTATTTTGAAAAGTTGTTTCACTATGCGCAAGAATCAATTTTCGCAATTATCGCACAACAACCGCGTCAATTTTCGCGCGCCGCTTCATTATGCGTATTCTGATCAAAAAAGGCTGCTCATACACGATGAACAGCCTTTATAAAACGTTAGGTGGACATAACGCCTACCTAATCATTCGGCAACATGACATTACGTTGCTTTAGTTGCAGCAATCCAATTGTTCACCCGTTTTTCAAGTACGCTAAGAGGCAGTGCCCCGCCTCCCAATACCGTGTCATGAAAAGCTCGAATATCAAACTTATCACCCAACTCAGCTTTAGCTTTGCTACGTAATTCCAGGATTTTAATCATACCAATTTTGTATGCTGTTGCCTGACCCGGCCACACAATATAACGACGCACTTCAGAGATAATGGCGCCCTGGGCAATCGGTGTTTTTTCCATAAAGTAATCAATAGCCTGCTGTTCGTTCCAGCCTTTGCTATGAAGTCCTGTATCAACCACCAAACGCACTGCCCGCCACATTTCAGTAATTAACCGGCCAAAATCTGAATACGGGTTTTGATAAGCCCCCATTTCTTTAGCCAGTAACTCTGAATACAAGCCCCAGCCTTCAGAATAAGCAGTAAAGCCAGCTTGCGTACGGAAAGTAGGTACTGTAGTCAATTCCTGAGCGATAGAGATTTGCATATGATGGCCAGGATTGCCTTCATGATATGCAATGGCTTCCATCTCATTTTTTGGCATAGAACGCATGTCAGACAAGTGCGCGTAGTAAATACCGGGTCTTGCACCATCCGGAGTACCAGGGAAGTAGTGCTGGGCAGCGCCGGGCTGTTCACGAAACGGCTCTACCCGTTTTACCACTAAATCTGCCTTTGGCAAAATACCAAAGTAGTTTGGCAGTTGTTCGTTAATAAACGCCAGATATTTACGCGAATCTTCCAGATAGGCTTCACGGCCTTCGTCTGTTTCCGGATAATAAAACTGATCATCATCTTTAATAAATTTAAAGAAGGCGGCCAAATCACCTTTAAAACCCACTTTATCTTTAATGGTGATCATTTCTTTGGTTAAACGCTCGACTTCTGCCAAACCAATATTATGAATTTGATCTGCGGTTAAATCTGTCGTTGTAGACACTTTTAACCGATAGTTGTAATACGCTGTGCCATCCATTTGTTTACCGACACCGGTCGCAATGTCATCCGTGTTAACAATGTCCTGTTCCAACCATTGTTTTAACGCACTGTATGCCGGTAAAAAGTGGGTTTGCAACGCCGCTTTAGTTTCTTCAGACAATTCTTTTGCTTGATCATCAGTTAATTTATCTGCGTTAACCAGCGCGTCAATTTTACCCTTGGCATCACTCCACAACGGGACATCCTGTTCCGTATCGGTGAAAGGAGCACCGGTAATTAGGTTATTGATTTGCTGTAATACACCTTCGTAGGCAAAGCGTGGGGGTCTTACGTCTTGCTTAGCATTGGCTTGCGCCCTTTCCATTAGTTGCGTCAACGCGCGGCTAATGCCTTCAATACGTTTAACGTATGCCTGCATATCCTCAGCGTTATCGACTTTATGAAAATTTATTAAAATTTGCGGCAGTAAGGCATGAATACCCTGCATTTGGGTAAACGTGTAGGCATTTTTGCGAAATGCAACGCCCTCTTTGGCTTCTTCGTATTGATGTACCCAAATGTCGTAAGACGTTTGTGCCTCAAGATCCAGTTTCGCGTAATCAAAATTGGTTTTGAGTTCATCTACGCTTGCAGCTAACCAGGCTAGTTGCTTTTCTTCAGCCGCAACAGAGGTATCATCAACTTGATCGTATTTGTCTTTGCGTCCCAAAAAAGTCATTTGCAGTGGACTTTCCTGTAGCTGCTCTTCGTACTTAACCTCAAACCATTGGTTTAGTCGTTGCGTTTCAGATTGAAGATTTTCTTGAGGTTGTTCCGCTGCAACGTTTACTGAGGTAGAAGAAGACGTGTCCGGCGCTGGGTTACAGCCGGCAAGAACGCCGGCTACGGCCAAGGCAATTAACGATTTATACATGCTTAGAGGTCCTTGTTGTTTTGATTATCACCAAATGACAGACTACCTATAAGCATTGCATTAGTCTAAACAAATTGTAACCAGCTTTTTCTGAACTAGGCACTTATCCGCTTATATTGTCGGTACTGGGGTAACCAAAAATTCTCGTCTATTTTTTGTTGGAGGATAACGTCATCAACTTCAAGCGCCAAACCTTGTTTTATCGCGACCTTGGCCACGTTAAACGCTATTTTTTTACTAAGTGCTGCCAGTTCTGTAAACGCAGGCAACAGGCCACCGCTACCATTATTAGCTTTAGGTGACGCAGCTGCTAGTGTCTTACTGGCTTCACGCAGCATTTCGTCGCTAATAAGCCTGGCTTTAATGGCAATAACGCCCAAACCAACGCCCGGAAAAATATAGCTGTTGTTACACTGCGCTATAACATATTGCTGTCCATTATAACTAACCGGTGCAAATGGACTGCCTGTGGCAATAATGACATCGCCCTCTGTCCAGGTAATTACTTGCTCTGGTGTGGCTTCAACCTGTCTTGACGGATTACTCAATGGGAAAATAATAGGTGTACTAACACCTGCTTTCATTGCGCGGATCACCGGCTCAGTAAACAAACCTGCTTGCCCCGATACCCCAATAAGAATACCTGGTTTAGCGCAATTCATGACATCCAGTAAGCTTGGGAACTCACCACTGTAGCTCCAGCTTTCAATAGTTTTTTGCGGTTGCGTCAGTGCTTGTTGAAAGTCTCGTAAACCGGGTGTCGCGTCCGTTAACAGGCCAAATCTGTCAATCATAAAAATCTGACTGCGGGCTTGAGACTCGCTGATCCCTTCCGCTACCATCTGGCTAATAACTTGTTCTGCGATGCCACAACCGGCTGAGCCCGCGCCGACAAAAACAACTTGCTGGGCAGATAATTTCACATTTTTGCTACGGCACGCGGCAAGTAGTGTCCCTACTGTCACCGCTGCAGTGCCTTGGATATCATCATTAAAACAACACACTTGCTCGCGATAACGTTGTAACAATGGCATAGCATTTGGCTGAGCAAAATCTTCAAACTGAATAATAGCTTCAGGCCAGCGGCGTTTTACTGCCTGAATAAATAGCTCTACAAATTCATCGTACTCTGCCTGGCCTACGCGCTTTTGCCTAAGCCCCATGTACATCGGATCGTTTAATAACTTTTCATTGTTGGTGCCAACATCCAGCATCATAGGTAACGCATAAGCTGGGCTAATGCCACCACAAGCGGTATAAAGCGACAATTTACCGATAGAGATGCCCATACCGCCGATCCCTTGATCACCTAAGCCCAGCACGCGCTCACCATCGGTAACCACTATCACCTTCACTTTACGTTTAGTTGCATTACGCAAAATGTCATCCAACTGATGCCTGTCGTTATAGCTAATAAACAATCCGCGGGCACTACGATAAATATCAGAAAATTGCTCACACGCATCGCCTACCGTCGGCGTATAAATAATGGGTATCATTTCGTCCAAGTGTTGTTGTAACAAACGGTAAAACAAGGTTTCGTTGTTATCCTGGATGGCTCTTAAATAAATATGCTTATTAATTGCCGTATCAAAACTCTTGTATTGCATGTAAGCACGGCTGACTTGTTCTTCAATAGTTTCGTAGCGAGGAGGCAGTAAGCCTGCCAAGTTGAACGCTATGCGCTCATCAACTGTGAAAGCGCTGCCTTTATTTAACAAAGGCGTCTCGAGTAACGCTGAACCGGAATAAGCGGTATACAGGGGTGATTTTTTCATTGATAACTACCTGAATAGCCGATAGAAGTACTGTTAGTTCTTCTATCCACTGAAGATTAATAAATAGTGCTGATTCTGGGATTTAATACCGATAAAATAAACAACCCTTCGGTATTACAAAAATCGATGGCGCGAATAACATCTTGTTGGGTCAACTGCAGTAATTCAAGTACAAAAGGATCGACTAATTGCTTAGTGGTGTACATTTCAGGATGTTGATTTGCCAACGCCAGGCGAACTGCAAGATATAATACAAGTTGTGGTTTATTTTTCGGGTCAAACTTGTAGCTGTGTTGCAACGCAACCGGCGCAACGATGCTATCAGGTAACTGCCAAAGGTGTAATAACTCTGCGCCACAATTAGCATAAGTAAATTCAAGCAGTTGTTGCTGACGCTGCCAGGGTTTTTCTTCAGCTGAATAGTTCTGACATTGGTTAGCCAGTGTCGCATCGTTATGCAATACCACCATCTCACCAATGTTATGCAAAAGGCCAGCAACATAATATCTATCACAAGGTTTTAGCTGACAGCATTGAGCAAGAAATTTCGCGATGAGTGCAGCATTAACACTCTGCTCCCAAAAGCGTTCTAAATCAATTGATGAACTATCAATATTACTGCAAGCAGATGCAATACCTATGCTCAAAATTAAGTTGTAAACCTGAGTTTTCCCTAATATTAACAAGGCTTTGCTTACACTTTCGACCTGATAAGGCAGGTTGTAGATGGCACTGTTGGCTAGTTTTAGCAATTTAGCCGTAAGTATAGGGTCAAGTAAAATAACTTCTGCAACTTCATCCAGACTCGCGGTATCCGAATCCATAAGTTGTTTTACTTTTAAATATCCTTCCGGTAAAGCAAACAGATCTGCAACATTCTGCGCATATTGCAAGGCTTTCATTGGATATCTTCTCCTGTAGCGGATACATCCAAAAACGGCATCAGCTATAAGTGTTACTTCTTGGCGGGATTTTACAAGGTTTACGCAGAAAATCTTAGTGTTTTTTGTCCAAATGACAGTTTTATGCGCTCAGACACCACTGCCGCCCTACAGGCCAGACCTCTGGCGCTGTAAGGCTTTACAGTATAGGACGATTAAGCTACCAGGCTACGTAACATCCAGGCGGTTTTCTCGTGTACCGTCATGCGTTGCGTCAACAAATCCAGGCTAACCTCATCAGACGCTTTGTCAGCGACAGGAACAATTGACCGAGCTGTTTTAGCAATAGCTTCTTGCCCTTTCACTAAATCTTTTATCATCTCTTCAGCAGTGGGAATGCCATCTACTTCTTTGATACTAGTAAGTTTAGCGAATTCTTTGTAAGAACCTGGTGCAAACTCACCTAACGCACGGATACGCTCGGCTATATCGTCCACGGCCAATGCCAGCTCGTTGTATTGCGTTTCGAAGAGGGTGTGCAACGTTTGAAACATTGGGCCAGTTACGTTCCAATGGTAGTTATGCGTTTTTAAATACAGAGTATAGGTATCTGCCAATAGTACAGCTAAGCCGTCACAGATTGCTTTACGCTGTTCATCATTAATACCAATATTGATTTTCATAGCGGATCCTTTTATCAACATGTTGAACGATACAAACCTGGTGCACAAACTGCGCATTAATCAGCTTAAAGTAAAGCGTGCACGAGTAAGCTCTAATAAACAATGCTTACAAAAGACATGGGGGCGTAGAGAGATATTTCAAGTAAAAAGGCCAGTTTTAAACTGGCCTTTTTATATTGGTTAGCTAACTTGTGCGTTCAAATACTCTTCGTAGGTGCCTACGAAGTTACGTATATCGTTATCAGTGATCTCGATAATTCTGCTGGCCAGACTAGAAACAAACTCACGGTCATGGCTAACAAACAGCAAGGTGCCTTTGTAATGCTCCAATGCCAAATTTAGCGATTCAATTGACTCCATATCCAGGTGGTTAGTCGGTTCATCCATCACCAAAATATTTGGCCGTTGTAGCATCAACTTACCAAACAACATACGGCCTTTTTCACCGCCCGATAATACTTTAACTGACTTATTTATCTCGTCCTGAGAAAACAGTAAACGTCCCAGAATGCCTCGAATAGCCTGTTCATCGTCAGATGGCTGCTTCCACTGAGTCATCCACTCAAACAAGCTGATATCTGCAGTAAATTCATGAGCATGATCTTGTGCGTAATAACCAATTTTATGGTTTTCAGACCATTTAACCGTACCGGTCTCTGGCTTTAAATCACCGACCAGACACTTGAGCAACGTGGTTTTACCAATACCATTGGCGCCTAAAATGGCCACTTTTTCACCAACTTCAATAGTGAGACCAAGGTTTTTTAATAACTTAAGTTCACCAAAGCTCTTACTTAAACCTTCGACTTCAAGTGCTAAACGGTATAATTGTTTTTGCTGTTCAAAACGGATAAATGGGTTAACACGGCTAGAGGCTTTTACTTCATCCAGCTGAATTTTATCTATTTGCTTGGCACGTGATGTGGCTTGCTTAGCTTTCGACGCGTTTGCAGAGAAACGACTAACGAAAGTTTGTAATTCGGCAATTTGCGCTTTTTTCTTCGCGTTGTCTGACAATAAACGCTCACGAGCCTGAGTCGCTGCAAACATGTATTCGTCATAGTTACCGGGATACAAACGTAGTTCGCCGTAATCCAAGTCAGCCATGTGGGTACAAACGCTGTTTAAGAAGTGACGGTCGTGCGAAATAATCACCATAGTACTATTGCGCTCGGCCAACACAGTTTCTAACCAGCGGATAGTATTAATATCCAGGTTGTTTGTTGGTTCATCTAACAGCATGATTTCCGGATCGGCAAATAATACTTGTGCCAATAACACGCGTAACTTGAAACCCGGCGCAATAGCGGACATAGGACCAAAATGCTGTTCTACCGGTATACCAACGCCAATAAGCAGTTCGCCAGCGCGAGATTCTGCGGTGTAACCGTCCATCTCGCCGAAAGCGACTTCCAGATCAGCGACTTTCATGCCATCTTCTTCGCTCATGTCTGCACTGGCGTAAATGCGATCGCGTTCTTCTTTTACTGCCCAAAGCTCAGCATGACCCATAATAACGGTATCGATAACTGAATACTTTTCAAATGCAAACTGATCTTGATGAAGCTTGGCCACACGATGGTTTGGTTCGACAAACACATTACCTGCAGAGGGCTCTAACTCACGGCTTAAAATCTTCATAAAAGTAGACTTACCGCAGCCATTGGCACCAATTAAGCCATAGCGATTACCTTCACCAAATTTAATTGAAATATTTTCAAACAGCGGCTTGGCGCCAAATTGCATTGTAATGTTAGCAGTTGATATCACAGTGTGTTCCAGAACAGGTTATGACCGACAGAGCCCACAAGCAACCTAAGTCGCCTGAGGGTAAAAAGTGCAGTACTATACGCGTTTTTACCTACAAACTCAAAACAAACGCCCGGTAAATTCCGGGCGTTTGTTTTAATGTTTGTTAAAGCTGATTATTGCTGACTTTGTACTATTGCCGCTTTACACAATTCAGTGATTCGGCTCCAGTCTTTATTGGCAACAGCATCGTCTGGAACTATCCATGACCCACCAACACATTTCACATTTGGCAAGGCTAAATAGTCTTTAAAGTTCTTTTCATTAATGCCACCGGTTGGACAAAAACGAATATCGGCAAAAGGTCCATAAATAGACTTTAATGTTTTAACACCTCCAGCTGCTTCGGCCGGAAAAAATTTAAAGTGGCTGTAACCTAAACCGGTACCTTCCATCAATTCTGATATGCTGGCAATACCCGGAATTAACGGGATTATCGCATCTTTCCCTGCTTGCAATAATTCGCGTGTTAAGCCTGGGCTGATAGCAAATTTTGCGCCTGCATCAATAACCTGCTGCAGTTGAGCCGCAGTGGTAACGGTACCGGCCCCAACAATCGCTTCAGGCACTTCTTTTGCTAATAAACGAATGGCATCTAACGCAGCAGGCGTTCGCAGTGTCACTTCAAGCACTTTAATGCCACCTGCCAGAAGTGCTTTTGCCATTGGAACGGCGTCTGCTAAGTCTTTGATCACAATTACCGGAACCACAGGCCCTTGATCAAATAGTGTTCCAGGTTGTAATTGCCAATTTTCAAATGCCATATTAGTTACTCGCCAAAAATTGTTTCAGGTAAACGGCAGCACCGACTAAACCAGGCTGTTCTGCCGTAACGACATAGGTGGCGATCTGGCGATTAAACGCACTAAACCGGCCTTTTGCTTCAAAACGTGTTCTAAATTCACTACTTTCCAGCAGTGGCAGTAATTTCGGCACAATACCGCCGGCAATATACACACCACCAAAGGTACTCAGTGTTAGTGCCAGATCGCCAGCAATGCTGCCTAAACTGGCAAAAAACTGCGCTATCGTTGCTTTTGCCAGTTCAGACTCGCCACTAAGTGCCTGAGTCGCTATTTGTGACGCAGATATCGGTTCTACCTGCTGCTTACGATATAATGCCAGTGCACGATAAATTGCCTCTAACCCTGGGCCAGACAACAATCGTTCAGGGGAAACATGGCCATATTCTTTTGCCAACGTTTGCTGGATAAACCATTCTTGTTCGTTCTGGGCTGCCCAATCAGCATGACCACCTTCTCCAGGCAGCGGTATATAGATATCATTTACCGGTAATAAGTGCGCCACGCCAAGGCCGGTTCCTGCACCCAGCACTGCCATCGGCTTGCCTTGTTGCACTTCACCCTGGCCAAACTTGACTTTTTGCTCACAAGTTAACGCCGGCAGGCACATGGCCACTGCGGTAAAATCATTAATAACCAGCAATGCTTCCAATGCTAGTTGTTGCTGCATTGACTGAATAGAAAATTGCCAATGAAAATTGGTCATACTGACATTGTCGCCGGTTACCGGACACGCGATAGCGATAGCGACGTGTTTAATATCTTGTAGGTTTTTTTGCTGTTGATAATGCAGCAGCGCATCAGCCAAGGTAGCAAAATCCGCACACGGGAACACTGCAACCTCATCTAGTGCCAAACTGGCAAGCGAAACACGGCTAAACCGAGCATTAGTCCCACCGATATCAGCCACTATCGCATAGGCTGGCGACTTAGCCATGCAAGTGCTCCTCTGTTATAAATAAACTACAGGCCCCTTGTTCTGCCCCGGTTAACTGAGTGCGCAGTGCACCAAACATCTCACGGCCCATGCCATAATAGCTGTCAGCCATATCTAAGGTCTCGACATGGCGTGCGGCTAACTCTTCATCAGAAACTAAAACTTCCAAACGCCCGGTTAAACCATCAACTAACATCATATCGCCGGTTTTGATACGTGCTATGTTGCCGCCATCAATGGCTTCCGGTGTGACATGGATAGCCGCAGGCACTTTGCCTGACGCGCCTGACATACGGCCATCTGTGACCAAAGCCACTTTAAAGCCTCTGTCTTGCAACACGCCAAGTGGTGGCGTTAACTTGTGTAGCTCGGGCATACCACAAGCTTTGGGCCCCTGAAAACGCACAACTACTATACAGTCTTTATCAAGGTCACCTGCTTTAAACGCCGCATCTAGCTCGTGCTGGCTAGAGAATACTACAGCTGGCGCTTTAACAACTTCAGTGCCTTCACGCAGAGCAGAGGTTTTGATCACGCCACGTCCGACATTACCAGACAGTACTTCCAAGCCACCGTGCGTCTTAAAAGGCTTCTTCACAGTGGCCAATACATCGGTATCCAATGACTGCTCTGGTGCATCTACCCAAACTAATTTTCCGTCTTGCATAACAGGTTGCTGTGTATAACGGCGCAGTCCAGCACCGGCAACAGTTTGGACGTCTTCATGCAACAGCCCAGCGTCTAAAAGCTCGCGTATCAACAACGCCATACCACCTGCATATTGGAAATGGTTAATATCAGCCTGGCCATTTGGATAAATACGCGTTAACAACGGCGTTGCCGCTGATAACTCAGCAAAATCATCCCAGTTAACGATATAGCCAGCAGAACGCGCCATAGCAATTAAATGCATAGTATGGTTAGTTGAACCACCGGTAGCCAAAAGCCCGACGATGCCATTAACAATTGACTTAGCATCAATCATTTTACCGACAGGTAAATAGTCGGTGCCTAAATCCGTTAACCGCGTAATTTGGCGCGCTGCCGCTTTAGTTAGTTCGTCACGAAGTGCGGTACCCGGATTGACAAAAGACGCGCCAGGTAAATGCAACCCCATCATTTCAACAACAAGCTGGTTCGAATTCGCCGTACCGTAAAAGGTACAGGTTCCAGCCGAATGATACGACGCTGACTCTGCCTCAAGTAATTCTTCTTTACCAACTTTACCTTCAGCATAAAGCTGACGCACACGAGCTTTTTCTTTATTGGGTATGCCTGAAGGCATTGGCCCTGCTGGCACAAAAATAAAGGGTAAGTGTCCAAAGCTTAGTGCTGCCATAAACAGGCCCGGCACAATTTTGTCGCAGATGCCCAGCATTAACCCACCATCAAACATATTGTGCGACAAGCCAACCGCAGCAGACATAGCTATAATATCGCGGCTAAGCAAGCTTAACTCCATGCCAGGTTGGCCTTGCGTTACACCATCGCACATTGCCGGTACACCACCTGCAAACTGCGCCACACTGCCAACATCAGCAACAGCTTGTTTAATAATGGCCGGATAGTGCTCGTAAGGTTGGTGGGCTGATAGCATGTCATTGTAAGACGAAACAATACCGATGTTTGCTTTGGTTAAACTACGTAAATCGGCTTTATCCTGCTGATTACAGGCGGCAAAACCATGCGCCAGATTACCACAGCTTAGTACCCCCCGGTGCGGGCCTTTTAACCGTGCTTTTTCAAGCCGCTGCAGGTAAATATCACGGCTTTTTTGACTACGTGCAATAATTCTGTCCGTTACTTTCTGAATCACAGGATCCATGGCTATCCCCTAGTTTTCGCTATACATCACCGTAACGTGCGCTACGGGATGATGTAAAAATGCTCGTATCGGCATAGCAAGCGCGTCTTGCTCTGCCATCGCTTTGTTTAACACCGCTAATTTGTTACTTCCCACCAGATGTAAAAACAGATGTCGGCTATTTAACAAGCGCGGTAAACTTAGCGACATACGCTGATAGGGGGCGGTTTTAGGTTCAACTGCCAATACCGCAGGAGCATCTAAAGCCAACCCAGCACTAATTTGTGCACTGCAAGGAAACAATGATGCTGTGTGGCCATCTTCTCCCATACCCAATATCACAGCATCAAACTGAGGCAAACCACTCACCCGCGGCAATATCTCTGCAACACCTTCAAAGGCAGAAGCACCTTGAGCATACAAACTGACAAATGTTGCGGCCTGGGCTTTATGTTGTAATAACGTGGCTTTGACCAAACGTTCGTTTGAGTCTTGTTGGTTATCGTCTAACCAACGATCGTCAGCCAGCAACACCGTCACCTTGTCCCAGGCTAAATCGACCTGACTTAGCGTATTAAATAAGGCTTGCGGAGTTTTACCACCAGAAACAACCAAATACGCAGCGCCGCGTTGTTCTATACCCTGCTGTAAAATAGAGACCAAACGGTTAGCAAAATCGATATTTAAGGCGCTGGTGTCAGCAAATTGTTGTAATTCCATCATGCTTTATTCTTCCCAGTTCCGTTCGTCACGTGCTAATAAAGAGATAGCGGCAACCGGGCCCCAACTGCCAGCCTGATAAGACTTTGGCGGTTCATTGCTGGTTTTCCAAGCATCTAAAATACCGTCCACCCATTTCCACGCGTGTTCTACTTCGTCACGACGGACAAATAAATATTGATTACCTAACATGGCTTCAAGCAGCAAGCGTTCATAAGCATCAGCAATTCGCTGTGCTTTGAAGGTTTCATCGAAACTTAAATCCAGCTTACTTTCCTGTAGCCGCATATGTTCACCCAAACCAGGTATTTTATTCATTACCTGAATTTCCACACCCTCATCAGGTTGTAGCCGGATGATCAGTTTATTAGCAGGTAATTGATTGTAAGTGGCATGAAAAATATTATGCGGCTGTGGTTTAAAGCAGATCACAACTTCGCTAAGTTTAGAGGCCATCCGCTTACCTGTTCGCAAATAAAATGGCACACCAGCCCAACGCCAGTTATCAATATCAACCTTAATTGCGACAAAGGTTTCTGTTTTACTGTTAGGGCGCGCACCCTCTTCATCCAGATAGCCAGGTGCGGCTTTACCTGCGACAAATCCGTTGGCATATTGACCGCGAACGGTTTTCTCCTGAATATTGCTAATGTCGATTCTACGAAGTGCTTTTAGTACTTTAAGTTTTTCATCACGAATACTGTCAGCGTCTAACCGTGCTGGAGGCTCCATGGCAATAAGTGTTAACACTTGCAATAAGTGGTTTTGGACCATGTCCCGCATTTGGCCGGCATCGTCGTAATAACTCCAACGCCCTTCTACACCAACTTCCTCTGCAACAGTTATTTGCACATGATCTATCGAATTATGATCCCAGTTACCAGCAAAAATGGCGTTCGCAAAACGAAGTGCCAACAGATTGAGCACCGTTTCTTTACCTAAATAGTGGTCAATACGATAAATTTGGCTTTCTTTAAAAAATGCCGCCACTTGATCATTAATTACTTTTGAAGAGGCAAGATCATGGCCGATAGGCTTTTCCAGCACCACGCGAGCTGGCTCTTCAGCCAAACCTGCAGCGGCCAAACCTTTACAAATAGGGCCAAACAATGATGGAGGTGTAGCGAAGTAGCTTACCGGCACGCGTTTAGCTATATCAGTGACGGATGAAAGCTTTTTATAATCTTGCTCATTGGTCAAGTCTAGCTGCACATACACCAGCTTTTGTTGCAGACGCTGCCAAACGTCATTGTCCAATGGCTCTTTTAAAAACTTGTTCAGGTTGGTTAACACCAGCTCAGCGTAAGCTTCTGTCGACATATCATCGCGCGCAACACCGATTATGCGTGATTCGGTGCAAAGTAAATCTGCTTTTTCTAATTGGTACATCGCCGGCAATAGTTTGCGCCGCGCTAAATCACCTTTAGTACCAAATAAAATTAAGTCACATGCTGAATTTTGTGCTGTTGTCGTCATAACTGACCCTTGATTTAGATGTAATTTTACAACACTTACGCCATACTATCGCAGCATAAACGGGTTGTAAACCGCATATAATGTAATTTAATTACAGAATGCGTAATGTTTTGACTATTCTTATATAATAAGGCAGCCTTAGCAACGGTTCTGTCATTTTGTGGTAAATTTAATACCACTTTGACTACCGTGCTGAAGAGCTACATACCTTGTTACAACCTGTATAGACCGAATAATAAGTCAGGAATTACCGGATGAACGTGCTGGAAAAAATCGTTACTAGCGTTAACAACTTTAGTAAGTCAGAGCGAAAAGTAGCTGATGTTATATTAGCTAACCCACAAACGACAATACACAGTAGTATAGCGGCCTTAGCAAAAATGGCTGATGTAAGTGAACCGACAGTTAATCGTTTTTGTCGCCGGCTGGATACTAAAGGCTTTCCTGACTTTAAACTGCATTTAGCACAAAGCCTCGCCAATGGCACACCTTACGTTAATCGTCATGTCGAAGAAGAAGATGGCCCCGAGGCCTACACGGCAAAAATTTTTGAATCAACTATGGCGGCGTTAGATACTGCGAGGCAACGTGTTGATATTAACACGGTAAATAGAGCCGTTGATGTTTTAACGCAGGCTAAGAAAATTTCCTTTTTTGGCTTAGGTGCTTCTGCGTCGGTAGCGCACGATGCTCAAAACAAATTTTTCCGTTTTAACGTTCCTGTAGTGTGTTTTGACGATATTGTAATGCAGCGCATGAGTGCGATAAACAGTGCTGAAGGTGATGTTGTCGTTTGCATTAGTCACACAGGACGCACCAAAAACTTATGTGACATCGCGGCCATAGCCCGTGAGAATGACGCAACGGTTATTGGTATCACCGCATACGACAGCCCACTTGCCAAAGAATGTACATTAGTATTATCGCTGGATGTGCCTGAAGATACTGATATGTATATGCCAATGGCTTCAAGGGTTGCGCAGCTAGTACTTATTGATATTCTTGCCACTGGTTTTACATTACGGCGGGGCACTAAATTTCGTGAAAACCTAAAGAAAGTTAAAGACAGTCTGCGCGGCTCTCGCTTCGATAAAAAAGATTTCAATAATTAATGGACAATGCAGTGCTTGTTGCACTGCACCAACCTGTCGTTTTTATTCAGCCATTGGCTGTATTCTGTAATAAAATTACATTACACTAAACCCACGTGAAACGCCCTCTTTTGCAACAAGCAGGAATAAACCATGCACAGAAGAACTAAAATCGTCGCTACACTAGGCCCGGCTACCAATACTCAGTTATCCATAGAAAAACTGATCCAGGCTGGAGCATCTGTCTTTCGTTTAAACTTCTCGCATGGTAGTGCGGATGACCACCGTGAACGTGCCACCATGGTACGCGCTGCTGCGACAAAACTTGGTGCACATGTTGCCATATTAGGTGATTTGCAGGGTCCAAAAATTCGCGTTTCCACTTTTAAAGATGGTGCAGTGGTTCTTGAAGAAGGCCAACCTTATGTACTGGATGCCGAGCTAGGCAAAGGTGAAGGTGATGAACACCAGGTTGGTATTGACTATAAAGAGCTGCCTCAGGATGTTGAGCCTGGTGATTTGTTGTTACTTGATGACGGCCGAATTCAATTATCAGTTGATAGAGTTGAAGGCTCGCGCGTTTACACGACGGTTACGGTAGGCGGTAAACTCAGCAACAATAAAGGCATTAATCGCCAGGGAGGAGGTTTAACCGCCCCTGCCCTGACAGATAAAGATAAGCGCGACATTATAACTGCAGCAGAAATTGACGTTGATTATTTAGCCGTTTCTTTTCCTCGCAGTGGCGATGATTTACGTCTGGCTCGCGATCTTGCTATAGCAGCTGGGTCGGAGGCGCGTATTATGGCTAAAGTTGAACGCGCTGAAGCAGTTGCAGACGATGAGACGCTGGATGACATAATTCGAGCTTCTGATGCCGTGATGGTAGCCCGTGGCGATTTAGGTGTAGAAATTGGTGATGCCGAATTAGTTGGCCAGCAAAAACGTATTATTGCCCGTTCTCGTCAGTTAAACCGTGTTGTGATCACGGCCACGCAAATGATGGAAAGCATGATTGAAAGCCCTATGCCCACCCGGGCTGAGGTTATGGACGTCGCAAATGCGGTATTGGATGGCACCGATGCTGTCATGCTGTCTGCAGAAACGGCGGCAGGTAAATACCCTACTGAAACAGTGCGTGCTATGGCGCGGGTATGTGATGGCGCTGAAAAGCACCCTAGCGTACAAATTTCAAAACACCGCATGGATGTTACCTTTACTGAAATCAGTGAAACCATTGCGTTATCAGCCATGTATGCCGCTAACCATCTTGACGGTATTAAGGCCATTATCACCTTAACTGAGTCAGGTTATACCGCAAAATTAATGTCTCGTATTACCTCACCTCAACCTATATATGCACTATCACGCCATACCAAGACGCTAAACAAAATGGCTCTGTATCGTGGTGTGTATCCGGCGTTTTTCGATAGCACGGTATTATCTGGGCAATCATTGGCAGATGCGGCTATTGATGCCATAAAAGACAAAGCAGGATTAAAAAGTGGTGATCTGGTGATTATGACGCACGGTGATGTAATGGAGACCGTGGGCGCGTCGAATACCTGCAGGATAGTAGAAGTTAAATAACGTAATATTTTGTTAGTAAAAAAGGGCTCTATTGAGCCCTTTTTTGTGTCTGTAAATTAATGCGATATCAGCGTTATTTACCTTGCTGCTCATTCTGCTTAGCAAGCTTATTTTCCCAGAAGGTCGCATTTTTTATGCCCAGCTTCACCGGATCAAAGGTAATGGGGCCACCGGCCTTTTTCTGTTCTTCGTAGTCACGTAAACAGCGCATAGTGGGTTTATACATAAAGAATATCGTTAATATGCCTACAACATTTACCCAGGCCATTAAACCTACACCAATATCACCAATATTCCAGATATAGCCAGCACTATTTACCGTGCCGTAAGCCACCATAAACATCAGCAATAATTTAAACACGATAGTAGGTAATTTGTTATTAAACACCCGATTTAAATACGCCACATTCGTTTCAGTAATGTAGTAGTAAGCCAATATTGTAGTAAACGCGAAGAAAAACAGCGCGATACCTACAAACACTTGGCCAAAATTACCAAACACACTAAATAGTGCCATTTGTGTAAATGCAGCAGAGCCAATTTCAGTGGCAGCATCAACATTTTGCACAATAAATTGTCCGGCAGGCAATTCACCCACCACGTTGTATTGCTGTGTAATTAAAATCATTAGTGCTGTCGCGGTACAGACAAATAAAGTATCCACATAAACTGAAAACGCTTGTACTAAACCTTGTTGTGCCGGGTGATCTACTTCTGCTGCAGCCGCCGCATGAGGGCCTGTACCCTGCCCAGCTTCATTGGAATATATCCCGCGTTTTACGCCCCAACCAATTGCCGCACCAAAACCCGCTTGTGCCGTAAAAGCATCGTTAAAGATAAGCCCAAATATTGCCGGCACTTTATCCAGGTTTAAAAACACCACTATCAGTGCCATAACGATGTAGCCAAGCGCCATAAAGGGCACCACTATCTGGGTAAAATGAGCAATACGCTTAATACCACCAAAGATAATAAAGGCCAACACAATCAAAATAACTGCAAGGGCAATAAGCTTGTATGTACCCACTTCACCAAAACTGGTGACGACCATATTACCATCACCAAAAATCTGCGTAACCGCATTACCGACCGCATTTGCCTGTACACCGGGTAAGAAAATACCACAACCAATAATGGCCGAAATGGCAAAAATTATACCCAACCAGCGCCAACCTAAGCAGCGCTCAAAATAATAAGCCGGACCACCACGATACTGGCCATCTTCTTCTACTTTATATATTTGACCTAACGTAGACTCAGCATAAGCCGTACTGGCACCTAAAAATGCGACTACCCACATCCAAAAAATAGCGCCAGGGCCACCAAATCCAATAGCGGCTGCCACACCAGCAATATTACCTACCCCAACCCGGCCAGAGAGTGATACCGCCAAAGCCTGAAAAGATGAGATCCCTTTTTCCGACTCGCTGTTATTCAGCAACAGTTTGCACATTTCTTTAAAATGACGAACTTGAGCAAAACGAGTAAGAATTGAATAAAATAAACCAGCACCAAGGCACAGATAAATCAGCACCGGGCTCCAGATAATGCCGTTTAGCGCACTAATAAAGCCTTCCATTTCCCTTCCTTATAATTATATTTAATGTGTTGTTTGTTATCGCGGAATAATTTGCCACATCAGCGCCACAATAGCTACGCCGTTAGCCTATCTGACGATAATCAGCTGTTATTTTGCCATGACTGGCAATTTCCTGATCATGTGCATCGTCGGTCCAAACTTCTGCTAACGCTTGTTGATACCAAATTTGCATAGATGGCAGTGCCAATAGTCTTTCTAGGTAATTTTTTGCTTCTGTAGAGAAGGCTAAATCATAACTTTGCATGCGAAATGCCACAGGTGCGAAAAAAGCATCTGCCGCACTAAATGTATCTCCGGCCAGAAAAGGCCCTCCAAACTGTGCGATACCTTGCTCAAACAATTCAGATAAACGGTCAATATCCAACTGCAAGGCTGTAGACACTATGTGTAGTTGCACACGATGTCCACAGCTCATGCCACAGGTATTTCGAAGTGCCGCAAAGCCAGAGTGCATTTCGGCGGCTGCACAACGAGCAAAAGCGCGTGCTTTAGCGTCGTTTGGCCAAACACTACTGTGGCTTTCATACAAAAATTCCGCTATGGCCAACGAGTCCCATACCACCTGATCTTTTTGTACCAGACAAGGGACTTTGCCACTGGGTGAAAAAGTGCGAAATTTGTCAAAATTACCTTGCTGACTAAACGGGACCAATTGTTCAGTAAATGGGATTTGGAGTTGCTGCATTAAAACCCAGGGCCGCAAAGACCAGGAAGAATAGTTTTTATTAGCAATATACAGCTCACGCATTGTGCTTTCCTTTTCAAAAATTTAACCATGCCAGCGATTTAAACAAAAGCATTAGCACGTGACATGAATGGCGGTTTTATGATGCGTGTAGCAAGCTAGCATTGCACACGGCTTATACTCTACCGTAGTTGTCTTCAAACCGCACAATATCATCTTCACTTAAATAGGCGCCAGACTGCACTTCTATTAATTTAAGTGACACCTTACCCGGATTCTCCAGCGCATGAACTGCCGCTATCGGAATATACACCGACTGATTCTCGCTAATAAACTGGCTTTCACCATCAATAGTCACTAAAGCCGTACCGGCAACGACTATCCAATGCTCAGCGCGATGATGATGCATTTGCAACGATAGCTTAGCACCAGGGTTTACCGTAATGCGTTTTACTTTAAATCGCTCTCCCATATCAACACAGTCGTAGATGCCCCATGGCCGATAGACCACACGATGAGATGCTGCTTCCACACGTCCGGCCTGTTCAAGTTGATTAACCAGCTCTTTAATCTGTTGTGCTTTATCTTTGTGGGCAACTAATACCGCATCCTTTGTACTGACCACGATTAAGTCTTGCACGCCAAGCGTCGATACCAATTTGTCGTCACTGTGCAAATAGCAATTATGCGTATCAAGCGTCATGACATCGCCTTTTATCACATTGTTATGATCATCTTTGCTTTGGTATTGCCACAGCGTATTGTAACCGCCAACATCACTCCAGCCAGCATCAAGCGGCAGCACAACTGCCTTTGCTGTGTGCTCCATAATGGCATAGTCGACAGACTCAGCCGGGCAGGCTAAAAATGCCTCAGTGTTGATTCGAATAAAGTCTAAATCGGTAACCTGCTCAGCTATAGCCGCTTGGCAACACGCATAGATGTCAGGTCTAAACTGTTTAAGTTGATCTAAATAAACATCAGCACGAAACATGAAAATGCCGCTATTCCAATAATACTCACCCGTTTGAACATAGTGTTTAGCGGTATTAAAATCCGGCTTTTCAACAAACTGGCAAACACTAAAAGCATTTGCAACAGCAGCCGCTCGCCTGATATAGCCGTAACCTGTTTCTGCTGACGTAGGCACGATACCGAAGGTGACTAAATAGCCTTCTTCAGCATAAGAGCATGCCTGGCGTATTACCTGCTGAAAATTCTTAACATCCGCAATAACATGATCTGCCGGTTGCACCAGCAGTAACGCATTTGCGTTACCTTGGGCCGCGACACGCATGGCAGCTAATGCTATAGCTGGTGCGGTGTTGCGCCCTGCTGGTTCTAACAAGATATCAACCTGTTTTAAATTAAGTTGTCTTATTTGCTCGGCGGCAACGAACCGGTGCTCTTCATGACAAATAAACAATGGCTTGGCGTGCGCTAAGCCGCCTAATCTTAATATCGTCTGCTGCAACAGGGTGTGCTTGTCGTCGAGTTGCAGAAACTGTTTGGGAAAATGACTACGTGATAACGGCCATAACCGGCTTCCCGTACCTCCCGCCAATATTACCGGCGTAAACATATTTGATCCTGTCGTATTGGATAACAAAGCTTACAATATTGAATTTTCAGCATCGAGCAGGCCTTCGAGAAAGTGCTGCTTAATCCCGTAAAAATTTTTAATCTCATCAACTTGTTTTAAAATTTTAGCTTTATCCGGTTTGTTCTTAGCCTTTGTCGCTAAGATCATCTTGTTTTTACTGGTATGCTCAAGTGACACAAATTCAAATACTTTGGTGTGATAACCAAATGCTTCCAGCAGCAATGCTCTAAGGCTATCGGTGACCATTTCTGCTTCTTGCCCCAGGTGAATACCATGCGCTAACATCGGCGCCAGTACATCAGGCATTTTCATCTGTGGTCGAATTTGTTTATGGCAGCACGGCGAGCACATAATAATTTCTGCACCGGTAGCAATACCCATATGGATGGCATAGTCAGTCGCAATATCACAGGCATGTAGTGCAATCATCACGTTAATACCACGTGCTTTAAAGTGCTTTACGTCACCTTGCTCAAAATCAATTCCGTTAAGGCCAAGTTGCGTTGCGGTGTTATTGCATAAATCTACCAGGTTCTGCCTTAGCTCCACACCGGTTACTTTTGCCTCTAAACCCAAGGTGTTACAAAGGTAATCGTGCATTGCAAAGGTTAAATAGGCCTTTCCTGAGCCAAAATCAGCGACATGCAATTGCTGGCGCTGACTTAAACCGGTGTCTTTTACTGCAGTGGAAAAAATCTCAATAAATTTATTAATTTGTTTCCATTTTCTTGACATGGAAGGGACTAATTGCTGCCCGGCATCGGTTACCCCCAGCGCTTGTAAAAAGGGCCGTTGCAGTGTGAGATAGCGCTGCTTTTCCCGGTTGTGTTCCATCGCAGATAGGCTAACGGGTTGTGATAGCTTTTTTTGCTGGAACAACACCTTGCCTTTTTTACTGAAGGTTAATTGCGCTTCATTCTGGAGGGCAAACAGATTGGCTGCACTGTACTTATGGCCTAGAAGCTGTCTGATTTCACTGATAGCCGCGTTAGCGTCAAAGTTGTGCGTTATGTCCTGCGTTTGGTATTTGTAGGTAAAGCACAGTTGCCATTGTTGTTTTAACTCGACAGGCCGTACCTGTAACTGTTTTATCGCTTCATCGCCATGGTATTTACTCAATACCAACTTAACCAACTGCTGCTCATGTATAGCCGATTGCAGTAACTGAAAAAATGGCTCGCACTGAGCAGATAAATTATCGATGGCAGACATTGCACGGTTCCACTACAAAAAATTGTCGCTAGTGTAGTCGGATCTGTAACGAAGTGAAATAAAGCATTGTGAATTTCAGGCAGTATGCCTAAAGGGAATATCTAATTTAAGCGGGCTGATCCTATTGCGTAAGACACGAATAACCTGAAGCCGTTTTAACTGCTTACCTGAAAGCGTACTGATATCACCTAATAGCAAACAAGTTACGCAATCTGTCTCTGAAGATAATACCAAAGCATATTGGCCGCTTAGGCCTCTCAACATCACCAATTCAAAGGGTTTAGCCGAACAATCCGCTCCTTGCTGGAAATACCAACTTTTATGAGCTTGCTGTTGTAAATAGGGGGCACAAAGTGCTGTTAAACATAACTCTAAACGAACTGCCGCTGGCATTTCAAGCTGCTGCAAACTGTCATCAATTTGCCAAAATGCCTGAGCTTCAGCCATAGATAACGGCTGTTGGGTAGGCTTACAAGCTAATTGTGAACTGGTAAAAGGTGAGCAAAACTGAGCCTCATCACTGATATCCAGTAACAAACGGTCTTTAGTACTACAGTAAATCCAGTTCCAGTGCTCCGATGGCCTAAGCATGCAAATCCCTGCTTGAAATATGTTGTTTATTTATTAGACGTTTTAATAATTACACTAAGCTGATCAAAATGTTAAAGATTGTTTTGTTCTAAAATACCCAGATCAGCTATTGATCATTATAAGCTAGTAATGATCTGCTTAACCATTTCGGGTCCACGATAAATAAAGCCAGTATACACTTGTAATAAATTGGCACCAGCTGCAAGTTTCTCTTTTGCTGAGTCCGCATCATTAATACCGCCGACACCAATAATAGGCATTGCACTGCCAACCGCTGCGCGCAATTGACGTAACACTTCGGTGCTTTTTGCACGTACCGGTAAACCACTTAAACCACCCGCTTCACCCGCATAACGTTGGCCTTGTACATCTTGGCGATCTAATGTGGTGTTGGTCGCAATAACGCCGTCCATTTGGCTTTTAATTAAGGTTTCGGCGACCTGATTAACGGCTACCAAATCCATATCAGGAGCTATTTTAACAAAAACAGGAACATATTTATCCTGCTGCGCCTGCAAATCGAGTTGTTCATTTTTCACACTTTGCAGTAAATCAAGCAGTGCATCGCCAAACTGTAGATCACGCAAACCCGGAGTGTTTGGTGAGGAGATATTTACAGTAATGTAGCTGGCGTGGGCATACACTTTACGCATGCAGTGGATGTAATCATCCTTGCCCTGCTCATTTGGCGTATCTTTATTTTTACCAATATTGATACCTAAAACACCTTTATAGCGGGCATTTTTTACGTTATTAACCAGATAATCGACACCTTTGTTATTAAACCCCATACGGTTAATAATGGCCTCAGACTGTGGCAAACGAAAAATACGTGGCTTATCGTTGCCTAGCTGTGGTTTTGGTGTCACTGTTCCCACCTCAATAAAGCCGAAACCCATTTGGCTAAAGGCGTCGATACACTCGGCATTTTTGTCCAGCCCGGCCGCTAAGCCCAGTGGATTGTTAAACCGGATCCCTGCAACGGTCAAAGGTTTAGCGGGAACATGTTGACGCCACAAGCCAGCCAAAGGCGTATGTGCCAGATGTTTTAGACTGCCCAGAGCAAAATTATGTGACCACTCAGCATCACAGGCGAACATTAATTTTTGTGCAATTGGATAAAACATAGCGTGCCTTTTATAAACAAAAAAATACCCCGGTGTTGCCGGGGTATTGTAGCCACTTAGAACATTATTTTACAGGGTCGCAGTGGTGACTTAGCAGCATTAATTCACGCAGTGCAACAGAGAACTTAGCAAATTCATGGCTCTTCGTTGTTTTAAACTCAGACAACATCAAACGCCAGCGCTCTAATAACGCGTCATTAGCATTTACCCAACTGGTAACAGCTTCGTCTGCGGCACATTTCTTATCGCAGCTACGAACAACAACCGCAGATAAGGCGCGTTGTTGCCAATCAAGCTCTTCACGATACGACGCCCGGGCCAGTGCTTGCCAGTGATTTGCTACCGGTTGGTTGGTAATTTGCTCAAGGAACCAATGCAGATCCAGCTTATCACCCAATTTAAAGTAGATTTCAGACACAATGGGCAATGCCATTTTTTCAGTATCTGCTACCTGAGCAATATCCATCACTGAGAACACGGTACTTAATTGGGCTAAGTACTGAGCAATATCTTCCGGAACCTCTTGCTCAACCAGTGCCGCTTGTTTTTGCTGCAACTGTTCTGCTTCTGAAGGAGCTAAGTAGCTACCTAACGACTCAGATAACTGCTGATAAGCCGGTTTGAAGAAATCAACCGTCTGTTGGATATCTAATGCCTTGTTACGATGACGCAAGAACCAACGGGTCGCACGGCGCATTGTCCGACGCAATTGATGCAACAATTTGGTTTGTAAAGCAGCAGGAATAACATTATCCAACTGCTCTAATTTTCGCCACATAGCCGATAAGTCGAACAAATCACGTGCGATGGCATAGCATAATGTCACTTCACCGACACCGGCACCGGTCTCTTCCTGCATACGTTGCGTAAAATTAGGCCCCATTTCATTTACCAACATATTGGCTAGTTTAGTGGCAATAATTTCCGCTTTTAACGGATGGTTTTCCATCTCTGCTGCATATTTGTCTTGCAACATTTGCGGGAAGTTGGCAAAAAGCTGACGCTTAAAATACTCATTTTCGAATATTTCTGGTAATACCAATCGCTCTTTCAATACCATTTTGCCATAGGCAGTTAGGATCGACAGCTCTGGGCGTGTTAGTCCCTGCCCCTTTGCCATACGTTCGGCCAGTTCATCATCCGTTGGTAAAAACTCCAGCTCACGATTCAGCTTGCCTTCTTTTTCCAATGTATGAATAAAGCGGGTATATTCTTTTAACTGCTCACCACCTAGCAATGATGAAATACTAATGCTCTGTGTTTGACGATAACAGTCTTTTAATACGATCGCCGTGACATCATCTGTCATATCGAGCAATAACTTATTACGCTGTTTCAGCGTTAAGTCGCCTGCTGCAACTAATGTATTCAGCAAAATCTTAATGTTAACTTCGTTATCTGAACAGGTAACACCGCCAACGTTATCGACAAAGTCGGTATTAACCAAACCACCGTTCATGGCAAATTCAATACGACCACGTTGTGTGGCACCTAAGTTACCACCTTCACCAATAACTTTAGCTTTAAGATCTCTACCGTTAACGCGCAGTGGCTCTGAACCCCTATCGCCGACTTCGGCATGGCTTTCATTGGTTGCTTTAACATAGGTACCAATACCGCCATTCCAAATCAAATCAACCTGCATCATCAAGGCTTCACGTATCAGCTCGTTTGGTGTCATGCTGGCTTTAGTAGAACCTAACATTTCTTTCATTTGAGGTGATAGCTTAATCGCTTTGGCACTGCGTAAGAAAATACCGCCGCCATCAGAAATTAACGCCTTATTGTAATCATCCCAGGTTGATGTCGGCAGATTAAATAAACGGTTACGTTCATCCCAACTACTGGCTGAATCTGGATTAGGGTCAATAAAAATATGCATGTGGTTAAATGCCACCTGCAGGCGAATATGCTTGGATAGCAGCATACCGTTACCAAAAACATCGCCAGCCATGTCACCAATACCAACACAAGTAAAGTCTGTTGTCTGGCAGTTAATACCCACTTCACGGAAGTGGCGTTTTACTGACTCCCAACCACCACGGGCAGTAATACCCATTTTTTTATGGTCGTAGCCGTTTGAACCGCCTGAAGCAAATGCATCGCCCATCCAGAAACCATATTCTTCTGATATACCGTTAGATATATCAGAGAAAGTCGCTGTACCTTTGTCGGCAGCAACCACCAAATAAGGGTCATCTTCATCGTGACGAACAACATCTTGAGGTGGAACTACAGCCCCCTGAACAATATTGTCGGTAACATCAAGTAAGCCGCGTATAAAAGTACGGTAACACTCTTTACCTTCATTAACGAAAGCGTCTCTACCACCCGTTTCTGGTAATTTTTTACAGACAAAGCCGCCTTTAGAGCCTGTCGGAACAATAACCGTATTTTTAACCGTTTGAGCTTTAACTAAACCCAGTACTTCTGTACGGAAGTCTTCGCGACGATCTGACCAACGCAAACCACCACGGGCAACTTTACCAAAGCGTAGATGCACGCCTTCAACTCGTGGTGAGTAAACGAAAATTTCGAACATAGGTATAGGTAGCGGCATATCCGGGATTAAGTCTGACTTAATCTTGAAAGAGATATACGGCTTATCCGCACCGGTGGCTGACTTCTGGAAATAGTTAGTCCGTAACGTCGCATTAATCATGTCGACAAAACGACGAACAATACGGTCATCATCCAGGTTAGCAACATTTTCTAATGAAGAACTAATTTGCTCTTCCAGTTTCTCAATACTTTTTGCTGTCGCTTTAGATTTAGGGTCAAATTTGCTGTTAAACAATTGCACCAATAAATTGGCTAAATCGGCGTAGCGTGAAAAAGTATTTTCAACATAAGTTTGGCTAAAAGTTCCGCCTATCTGACGTTTGTATTTTGCAAACGCGCGTAACAGAGACGCTTCACGCCCAGTTAAACCCGCGCTTAATATCAGTCGGTTAAACCCATCGTCTTCGAGTTGACCATTCCATACTTTTGCAAACGAGTCCTGAAACGATTGTTGCGCCGCTTCAAAATCTGCCGGCACAGCAAAGTTAAGCTCCATGGCAAAATTTAGTACCCAGCTTATTGAGCCGTCAGCACACTTAATAGCATAAGGGGTTTCACCGATTACCCGTAGTCCAAAGTTTTCCAACATTGGCAGCACGTCTGATAAATGAATAGGATGATCTTTATGGAATAAGTTCAACCGCACGGCTTTGCTGTCAGGTTTTTCTTCTTGAGGCCGGTAAAAAAGCATTTCGAGCTTGTGATCGTCGTTCAGCGATTCCAGCTTGCCAATATCAACCAGGGCGTCATTTGGCAGCATCTCTTCTTTATAGCTGCGTGGAAATGCATTTACGTACTTGCTAATTAACTCTCGGCCACGGGCTTCACCATAAACTCCAAGTAACGCACTTTCTAATTTATCTTCCCAGGTACGGGCCGCTTCTACCAAATTACGTTCAATATCTTTCACTTTATACTCAACATGGCTATCGCTGATCCGTACTAAATAATGGGTACGAGCCAACACAGATTCAGAAAAATAAGTAGTAAATTCTACCGGCTCATTACTACCCAATGCACGTTGTAAGATGGCCTGAGTGTCTTTGCGAAGCTGAGTGTTATAGCGCTCACGCGGAACATAAACCATGGCAGTAACAAAGCGACCGAAGCTGTCTTTACGCATAAACAGTCGGGTCATATCTCGTTCCTGCATTTGCAGTACACCCATTGCTACATGCAGTAACTCATCCGCAGTTGACTGAATTAATTCATCACGTGGATACGTTTCCAGAATATTCAATAACGCTTTATAAGCATGGGTGCCCGTTGCAAACTCAGACATGTGCATAACACTGGCGAGCTTACTTTTCAGTAAGGGAATATCACCGGCACTGTTGTTATATAGCGATGAGGAGTAAAGACCGATAAAGCGATCTTCGCCTATCACCTTGCCATCTTTACCGAATTTCTTAACGCCGACATAGTCGATGTATGCCGGCCGGTGAACTCGTGATTTGTTGTTCGTTTTAGTCAAGATTAATAAAGCATTGTTTATCGCCTGAATACGGCCTGACTCTGGCAGTTCAGATAACAATAAATCACGAGCAGCAGAACGTCGCATTAAACCCAGTGAGCTGCTATCGATGCCACTGATTTTATAATCACCTTCAACCGGGCTTATCGTATACTCGCGATAGCCCAATAGCGTAAAGTTATCTTTCGCCAACCAGTTTAAAAATTCTTTGGCTTGCTCTACTTCCTCAGCCGCCGCCTTGCCAGCCTGCTTAGCTAAGTCTTTAACAACTTGCTGCAGTTTGTCTCGTGCTGGCTGCCAGTCTTGCACGGCAAGTGACACATCTTCCATTACTGAGTGCAACTCATCCGTCAACGCCTGTATTGCGGCTTCGCTACTTAAACGGTCAATCTCAATGTGAAATACAGTTTGCTGGATGCTGGCTTTAGCTTTACTACCCAGTTTAAAGAAGTCGATAATTTGATGCTTTTTATCACGCTCTGTCTGCAGTGGGTAATGCAGTAATAAGTGTGCCGTAATACTTTGACGGCTTAATGCCATACGCACTGAGTCAACCAAAAATGGCATATCCTGTACAACTATTTCAACAATAGTATGTTTGGATTCCCAGCCATATTTTGCAATTTCAGGATTAAATACGCGTATTTTAGCGCCAGGCTCACCGTGACTATTAAACGTTTGCCACAAGCTAAGGGCTGCGCCATACAGATCACTGTCATTGCGTCCGACTAAGTCTTCATTAGACATATTGCCGTAAAGGGTATTAGCAAATTTCTCGATCAGCGGAACCTGATCTTTTACTTTTTGTTTTATAAGTTTATTAACATTTTGTAGTAGTACAGAAGGTTGACCGTCTATCAGTGCCATTATTGTATCCTTTTTGCAGTCACTGCTTATTACAGCAGGCGCTACCGAACAAAACCAGAGCGTGTCAGGTGCGCAGTGTAGTGTCTATTGTAGCGCTTTTCGAGCACTATTTTTGGCTTTTGTGCTGGTTAAACCAGTGATTTCTAAAGGCTATGACAACTTATTCATCTGCCGTAAATAGAAAATGGCCTTTCGGCCATTTTCGTGTTTATTCATGCAAAAAATAAATTAATCTTTACGCCATAAAAAAGCAGCCAACGCAGGCAACACGACAATGGCACCTAACATATTTACGATAAACATAAATGTCAGCAGAATGCCCATATCAACCTGAAACTTCAGTGCTGAAAACACCCAGGTACTTACTCCAATGGCTAACGTAATACCCGTAAACAACACAGCACTGCCACGTTCTTTCAGCGCTTCATAATAAGCCTGACGAGCGCCGGTACCGTCACGCAGCATCTGAGACATATTCGATAATATATAGATACCGTAATCAACACCAATACCCACGCCAAGCGCAATAACGGGCAAGGTTGATACAGTAAGGCCTATCTGCAACCAGGTCATTAAGGCTGTTGCTAATACCGACACTACATACAGCGGCAAAATAACGGAAATGGTAGCTCGCATTGAACGGAAGCTAAGTAGGCAAAGAATAATAACAGCACCGTATACATACCACATCATTGGCTGCTGCGCTTCTGCAACCGCTTCATTGGTAGCCGCCATTACGCCAACAGGCCCTGATGCCAGCATAAACTGTGTCTGCTCATCTCCCAATTCACTACCATATTTCTTCGCAGCAGCAACTACACGTTCTATCGTTTGTGCTTTATGGTCTTGTAAAAACAGAATGACCGGCATGACAGAGCAATCTGCATTTAACAAGCCCGTACTGGTTTCAACACGAGAAGATGCCTGCACCAAGCTCTGCGTATTGCGAGGCAAAACACGCCATTTCACATTACCTTCGTTAAATGCTGCATTAATTGATTTCGATACCGAAGCCAACGAAACAGTTGATTGTACCCCTTCGACGTTTTCCATTAACCATTGAAAGCGATCAACCTTTGCCATGATACTGTGTTCAGTACAGGCGCTAGGAATGGTTTCCACCATCACATTTAAGTAATCAACAGAGATGGCGTAGCGGTCGGTTATTAAAAAGGTATCTTGGTTATAACGCGAATTTTCATGCAGTGCAGGTGCACCGGCATGCAAGTCACCAATTTTTAACTGTTGGCTTTGCATATAACCAAAGGCGAACAATGCAGCTGTAATTATCAATATGACTGCAGCATATTTACGTGTGGCAAATGCGGATAAGCCATACCAGACCTTGTCTATTTTAGGTGAAGGTGCGCTGGCACGTTCTTTATAACTTTTACTAAAACGCACAAAAGACATCAGTACAGGTAACAGAATAAGGTTGGTCAAAATGATAACGGCCACTCCTAAACTTGCGGTAATCGCCAATTCACGAATAACCCCAATTTCAATAATAAGTAGTGTTAAAAAACCAACGGTATCAGACAGTAAAGCAACGCCACCCGGTACCAGCAGTTTACGGAAACTAGCCTGGGCAGCCGTTTTAGCATCCATGCCCGCAGCAACACGCTTTCCGGTTGAGTTAATCATCTGCACGCCATGGCTTACACCGATAGCAAATACCAAAAACGGTACCAAAATTGACATTGGATCAATACCAAAGCCCATTACAGACAACAAACCCATTTGCCAGATCACCGCAATGAGCGAGCATGCAATAGGCAGTACCGTTAACATTAACGAGCGGCAAAAGAAAAATACCATTATTGACGTCACTGCAATGGCGATGGCAAAAAATACCAGCACGCCTTTGGCACCCTCAGCAACATCGCCTACCATCTTGGCAAAGCCAATAATGTGCACACTGATGGTGTCGGATTGATATTTGCCACGAACGTTCTGCTCTAGCGTGTTGGCAAAGCCAATCGTGTCGATTTGTTTACCTGTTTCAGGGTCAACATCAAGTAGTTGAGCTGAAATCATTGCACAGCTGTAGTCATCAGCTACCATTCGGCCAACAATACCAGCCTTTTCGGTATTTTCTTTCACCTTGGCCAGACCTGCTGCATTAGCAACAAAGTCGGCAGGTATTACAGGGCCTCCAGCAAAACCATCTTCAACCACTTCAACAAAACGCGTACTAGGACTAAACAGTGATTTAACCAGCACACGGTTAACACCTGAGGTATACAACAACTCGTCATGTGCTTTACGGAAGGTATCAAAAAATCCTTCGTTAAAAATATCACCGTTTTGGTCACACAAAGACACCAGAATGTTATTTGCCCCACCGAAATCCTGTGCATGGCGCAGATAGGTTTGCATATATTGATGTTGCAGGGGAATATTTTTAGTGAACGCGGCATCAAGTTTAATGGTGGTGGCTTTCATTAACAGAAAAATCGTTGCCGCCACAAACGCAATAATGACCAAAGTACGATGCCGGAACAAAGCGTACTCAAATTTATTAACCAGTCTATTAACACTCATTTTAATTTAATTCACTCAGATTAATCGTTTTAATACCCACTTTGGTAACCAGTATCAGCTGACCTTGCCAAATCAGGCCGTTTACTATGGCTTTACCATCTGGCTGGGAATAATCAGTATAGGTTTTGCCTGTTTTGTCGCTAACCAATAACACGCCTGCATTTCCTACCAAATATTGCCGACCCGAAGCATCTGAAAATGCGCTATTAAATGTTGCCGACTCCGTTAATGCAACTTGTTGCCAATTCATGCCTTGGTCATCACTGATAAACGCGTGGCCGCGCAATCCCACAGTTAATAAACTCATTTGTGTGGTGCGGGTAATATCAAACAACGAACCGTTATAAAATTCATCTAATCGCAGCCAACTTAAGCCGTTATCAATACTTTTAGCAACAAAGCCGGCCTCACCAGCCATGTATAACACGTTGCCGTCAGCATACAGGCGATTAAAATGAGGTAAAATTGCGCCAAGCTCAGTTTCATACATTTGTTCATCTGACTCTTGCAGCTGCTGCAAATAATCTTGATCGTCTTCAGACAATACTTCTGGATGAAACTCTTTTTGCCAGTTTTTGCCACTATCAGTCGTTCGATAAAACAAGCCATATGCGCCAACAGCAATACCATGCTGACTATCAAAAAAATAAACATCAAACAGGGGTTTATCGACCTGCGGTGCGAAGTGTTGTAGCTGCCAACTGACACCGCCATCCTGAGTAGCTAAAATACTGGCATCATGTCCTACCGCCCACCCCTGCTGCTTGTTAACAAAATAGACGCTGTTTAAATTAGCCTGGACAGGCACCGTAGCCTGCACCCAATTTTTTGCATCCTGACTACGCAAAATGTGACCACGCTCGCCAACTGCTACTAAAATTTGATCGCCAATCGCCGTAATATCCGTTAGCAACGCTTTTTCAGCCAAAATAGCGATATCTGATGTTTGCGGCTGGTTATCAACAGTCTCAGCGGCGACTGTTGTAGCAAAAAACATAGCGTGTATGGCTGTCAGACAAATAATTGTTCTACGCATACTTAAATTATTTACTCGGTAAAAGGTTAAAAATAAAAACGGTTGGCACTTGGCCAACCGTCATTATAGCTGCGATGTGCTACCGCGTCCCTTCACGACGCAGTGCTGCAGGAGTGAAGTCCGCATCGGTAAGATCAACGCCAAAATTATACATTTTATCTTCGTTGTCTAAACCAATAGCAATATAGCGACGTGAATTTAAGTCGTGGTACACCTCAAGCGTACTCCAATGCGTAGGCACTTCAAAGTAATTCAAACCATGTGCAACTGCAACACGATATAACTCATCGCGGTTGTCATATAAGTCTGCTATGTGAATTTGCCAGCTATCTTCATCAATATAAAACACGCGTTTGCCATAAACATGACGGGTATCATCTTTAAGTTTCGCTTCAACAACCCAAACTCGATGTTTTTCCCAACGTACATATTCAGGATTTACATGTCCTGCCATTAATAAATCATCGTACTTAACATCACTGCTATGTAACTTATAACTGTTATACGGGATATACAGTTCTTGTTTACCAACCAGTGTCCAATTATAACGGTCTGGTGAGCCGTTAAACATATCAAAGTCATCTGTAGTACGCAGACCGTCAGACGCCGTACCTGGCGCATCATAGGCTACGTTTGGTGCCCGACGAACCCGACGCTGCCCCGTATTGTATGTCCACGCCTGGCGCGGTGTTTTAATCTGGTCCATTGTTTCATGCACTAACAATGCCGTACCAGCTAAACGTGCAGGTGCTGTAACAGCCTGCTTAAACCTAAACAGAATGTTTTCTTCGGTTAAGGCTTCAGGTGTGGCTTTAGGATCAGAATATTTGAACATAATTTGTTCATCAAAACCGATAATCGTAAATGCACCTGTCGCTGTTGGCGCTGCCTGCCCACCATTTCGGCTGGCTGCAACACCGCGAAAACGTAATAGATGGTTCCAAATCGCTTCTAAACCATTTTGCGGGATAGGAAACGGTATACCAATAGCGGCATTAACTATGCCGTTACCACCTTCAACTAACTCAGCTTTAGTGGCAATAGTTTTGGTCGCATCATAAACATACTGCGGGTAAGAAGCAGTACGCCGTGACTGATAAATATTCATCTTGTAGGTATCAGGATAAATTTCAAACAGTTTTATCTGTCCCGGACTTAGGAAGGTTTTATACTCAGCAAAGTTGGATTTATCAATTGCCATCAAAACCTTATCGTCTGAAAAAGGATCTGGATGGTGCATGCCAACAGTGTAGCCTGCTGGTGCTGACGTAATACCGCCAGACCAGGCTGGAATTGAACCATCAGCATTAGCGGCTTTTTCAGCACCGAGAGGCGTTAAATCATTGCCTAGTCTTGCAGCCTGTTCAGGCGTAATTTTTGCTGTTACAGAACAGCTTAAAACTAACGCAACAGCGGAAGAAATTAGGGTGAGTTTTTTCATAATTTGTGCTCGTCCCTTAAATAGAGTACTTGATATTGAAAGAGATAAAATCACGGTCTGCTACGTTATTTGTAGTGCCCTGACCACCCCAGAATACATTGTAAGACACTTCACCTGACCATTTGCTCAGGTAATCAAAACTTACGGCATATGCTAGTGATTTACGATCTTCAACAAACATAAACAGCGGATCAGGTGTTATGCCGTTGACATCGTGTGAAAACACCATGCGCTGAGATAAGTTCACACCAGCGAACACGTTGTTATAATCCGCTTTTGCTAATAAGCGGTAACCCCAAGCAGACGCCGTTGGGAACGGGTTAGTTTCGGCACCATCTGACAAACCGGTATGCAAGCCCGGAATTGCTACGCCATTGCCATTTAACAGAGGCGCACCACTACGGTCGGTATTAGGACCATTTAACCGCAATACGTCTTGATCTGGCATATCCTGGATGCGAATACCACCCACTTCTGCCAGCATAGTTAGGTTGTCAGCACCTAATGTAGGTCCGAATAAATGGGTGAACGTCATTTGTGCCTGTAAGGTATCAGCCAAAATAAAGCCATTGGCTTTCTGACCTGGTAACACCTTTTCACCATAACGTGTATCACGGCCAATCTGAGAAATACCGGCTAAATCTGGGCGTAAACCTGCATTTGCCAATTGCTCTGGCATACCGGCATACAAAATCTCAACATCATCGATTTGTAATGGTTCATCTTGACGATACGCTAGTTCAGCAGCAACAGAGGTTTCACCTACCGTTGTGTTAAAACTAAAACCATAAAGTTTAATGTCTTCAGGGTATTCAATTAATGCTTTTGAAAATGCCGCTAAATCAGAGATATTTTCTTTAGTAACACCACCATTGGCTACCATTGATACCAATCTGCCAATATCAGCACCGGCTTGAGAAAAATCAGAAGCAATACCTGAAATTACGGGCACCCGGCTATGGTAATTCATGTAATACAAAGCGAATTCTGTATCATTAAGTTCTGAGGCAAAGTAGTCAAACTTAATACCGTACTGGCCACCATCTTCTGGTTCAATTTCACCTGCACTGCCATAAGGACGTAAAGTTACTTTTGTCGGATACGCCAAATAGGCTTGACCGGCTAAAGTGGCCGGAATAGCACCAGAGGCTACGCCTGCACCTAACATATTCAGGTTTAGCAACACGTGATCTAAATCGATATCTGGATTACCCGCAAAACCCAGCTGTACGTTTTGCAAATAACCACCTTCACCAGCAAAATCATTGGTAGAGAAATAAGTACCAGGTACCGGTAAATAACTATTTACCCACTGATACTGATAAAATAGTTCAGTTGACAAGTTTTCAGTCAAACCGATGTTAATTGTTGCCATCCCCACTGGAATATAAGCTTCTTTCAACTCTGCGCCAGGTGCACGAGCAACACCAACGTCTATTGGCGTAATATTAATACCATGCTGTATTAACGTACTTTCACCCCAGCTTAGTACTTGTTGGCCAACTTTAACCGTAACCGGATTCATACCGTCGTTAAAACTGAAGTTGCCGTATACATAAGCATCCAACAAACGAATATCACGACAGGTTAAATCACGTGCATCATCATCTGCACAAGGGTCAACATAATTACCCGATACAGGGTTGGTATAAGCACGATCACCGTCCATTAGAGCGAAATCGTAGAAATACATAAAACGGGTAAACAAACCGATATTATCTTTAGAGATAGACAATTCATGCAAACCTTTAGCAAGGCTGCTAAACATGTCGCCCCTATCGTAATTTAAATTACCTGCATCACCATTACTAGAATACGAGCCTGGGCCTGGCGTATTCCAAATTTGTGACGGCGAATAAATGTTGTTGGTTGCAGCGTTATAACCTGTCCAATCAAAACGAGGTTGGTTAGCTTTACTGATGGTATTTAAGTTACGATCTTCCATCCGCCAGCTGCCGCCGTATGAAAAAGTAGAGTCGAAAGTAATATTAACATCACCAAAGTCCCAGGATGCTGCTTGTGCCGGAGCCATTGACAAGGCTAACAGCGCTGAGGCAACACCTGCGGCTAAGGGCTTCTTAGCAAAGGTTAATGACCTTTTATTCATCTTGTTATCTCCCCCCCTGTCCCTGCAGGATATGTAAATGTTCTTTTAGTTATAATACTAAGCCAACTGATCCGATCTCAGCCTACTTAGCTAAAATAATTACATCATTTCAAGCTACAGGCAAGGGCCGTTGTTACGTAAATCTGTTGATTTGTATTCAGTTTTTGTTTTTTTTGATTAACTTTCACACGAGTTCACTGTTTTCAGGTTTAATCTTAAGACTTTACAGCTAAACAAGCATTTATAACTCAATGAAATTAAAGGCCAAAGCTCACCTTTATGCAAGGTGAGCTTTCAACCAAGCGTTTAAAGTATAAACTCTAATTAATTTTTTCAAGACTGATAAAAGCCCCCTGCTCACTAATGGTTAAACGAAAACGCCCTCTTATTCCGTTACTGTCAACAAATGGCTGAAAATGACGAAATGCCAGCTGCACACGTGTACCGTTGTCCGTAGTAACAACAACGTAAGATATTTCACCACGATAATAACCATAGCACTGGTCTGTAGTGAGCATGGCATTAAAAAAATAGCGTTGCATTAGTTAAGACTTCGATTCACCTTTTCGAATAAATCATTGCTCAAGCTGTCATGTGAAGCAAGTATCTGCAAGGCGTTACGCATCAGCTGCTGACGCTCACTGTCAAAACGACGCCAACTAAGTAAGGGCGTGACCAGCCTTGCGGCAACCTGAGGATTAATAGAGTCCATTGTTGCAACTGTCTGTTGCAACAAATTATACCCTTTGCCATCAATACGATGAAATTGGTCAGGATTCCGTAAGCTAAATGCTGAAAATAGTGCTCGTACCCGGTTTGGATTTTTCCAACTAAACAGCGGATGCGAAAGCATTTTTTCAATACCGTCAAAAACGTGCTCTGATCGATCGGTAGCTATCAACGAAAATGCTTTATCCATAGCCAACACATTGTCTTGCCATTTCGAGATAAAATCTTCAATCAATACAGAAAACGTATTCGTCAAATATTGCTGGGACACCTGTAAAGCTGAAATGGTGTCGGTCATATTGTCAGACTGTTCATAGTGCTTTATGACGACATCACTGTTCTGCTCAGGCAACAGTGCGATATATTTAAGACATACCGCTGCTAATTTACGCCGCCCCGCGGACTCATCGTCATAACGATAGGGTTGAGGTGACAGTTGCTGATAACAACTGACCACATCACGTTGTAATCTCGTTGCGAGAAGCAAATTGCACTGGTGTAGAGCTGACAGAATAGCCTCCACCGGGATCTCCGTGTATTGCTCTGCAAGCGTGTCGAAATCAGGTAATGTTAGCAGTTCAGCGGTAAGTGCTAAATCTGGCGATGGTGTAGCTAACCACTGGCCCATTAAGCTAAAAAGCTGCTCTGGCAAAATCGCAAATGCATCGGCTCCAGCGACGAGTTGCTGAACCTTACTGTTCCAAAACTGCTGCATCGCATCCCAGCGAGCAACACCATCTGTAGCATGCGCCGCAATGTTTAATAAAGTAGAGTCGTCATTTTGCTGATGTAGTTTAACGGGTGCCGAAAAATGTGCTAACCAGACTATGACAGGTTCTGTACTCAAATCGTCAAATACAAATTGCTGAGTTTCCTGTTCCAATAGCAGTAAATGGGTTTGTTTACTGCCGTCTTGCAACAACAACTCAATCTGTACCGGAATACAGAGAGAGTGTTTATTTGCCTGATCGGCTGTCACCGGCGTGTGTTGCTGTAACGTTAAACACAGCTGGCCAGTTAGTACGTTAAATTTTTGCTGCACAGTAAGTTCTGGTGTACCCGACTGGCTATACCAACGCGAAAACAGTGATAGTTCTTTACCGCTCGCGTCTTGCATTGCTTGAACAAAGTCATCGCAGGTTGCTGCTTGCCCGTCATGTCGCTGTAAATATAGCGCTAAGCCTTGATTAAACTTATCACGACCCAGGATGGTTTGAAGCATACGGATCACTTCCGCACCTTTATCGTACACAGTAACAGTATAGAAGTTATTCATTTCCAACACTGATTCAGGACGAATAGGATGCGCCATCGGACTGGCATCTTCTGCAAATTGCGCGGTTCTTATCAACTTTACTGCATCAATTCGACATAAGGTTGCTGATCCCATATCGGCACTGAATTCCTGATCACGGAATACGGTTAGGCCCTCTTTCAAGCTAAGTTGAAACCAGTCCCGGCACGTTACCCGATTTCCCGTCCAGTTATGAAAATACTCGTGGCCAATAATTGATTCAATATTAAAATAGTCCCGGTCAGTGGCAGTATTGTTGTCGGCCAATACGTATTTACTGTTAAAAACATTAAGACCCTTGTTTTCCATTGCGCCCATGTTAAAAAAGTCAACGGCGACTATCATATAGATGTCAAGGTCATATTCCAGATTAAAGCGCTGTTCATCCCAACGCATTGCACGTTTAAGCGCTTGTAGCGCAAAATGCCCTTTAGCAGCCTGTCCTTTATCTACAAACAGCTGTAGCGCGACATTTCGGCCACTTTGCGTAACAAATTGCTCAGTAAGTAAATCAAAATCGCCAGCTACCAGTGCAAACAGGTAACAGGGTTTTGGAAAGGGATCATGCCACTGTACAATTCTGTTGCCGTCACTATCTATGTGTTCTGCTACTTTATTGCCGTTTGAGAGTAAGTAAGGGTAACGCTGTGCGTCAGCTTTAATCGTGACATGATATTCAGCCAACACATCTGGCCGGTCTAACGCATAACTAATACGCCGAAAACCTTGCGCTTCACATTGAGTGCAGAAGGTGTCTTCAGCCAGATACAAGCCTTCAAGGGCGGTATTGTCTAACGGTGAAATTTGTGTAACAACTGTCAATTCACATCTGTCAGGCAAATTAGCAATCGTCAAAGTCTCGTTATCTTGGTGATACTCACTGCACTGCAAATCTTTGCCATCTACAGCAACACGAAGCAATTCTAGCTGCTGTCCATCTAATACCAGTGCGGCGCCAGTAAGCTGGCGGTGTACCTGCATGACAGAAGTTACCTTAGTCGCTTTTGTATCTAATTCAAAAAATAAGTTGATATGCGAGACAAGAAACTCAGGGCACTTATAGTCGTGCCTGTTTACAGCCTTTCTGTTATTAAGTTGAACCATAATACTATCCTGAAGCTGTTAAAAAAATTTACTCACTGTACAGACAAAAAAGCCTGAACGAATCAGGCTTTTTTCTGTAAACGGTGTCAGGCTTTTGCCACTACTTCCTGAACCACTGAGTCTGGTGGGGTAAGTTTTAAAATTTTAATGCCACAGTAGGCATAAATAATCGCCAACACAGGATTAATTAGATTAAAAAATGCATACATAGCATAATCCAGCGGGCTAACCTGTAACACACTATGCATATAAGCACCACATGTATTCCAAGGGATTAGCGGGCTAGTAATAGTGCCGCCATCTTCCAGCGTGCGAGATAAGTTTACCGGCGCCAGGTTGCGCCGCTCATATTCTTCTTTAAACATCCGTCCAGGCATAACAATAGACATATACTGATCTGCCGTTAGTACATTAGTAACAAAGCACGTAGCAATAGTACTGGTAATTAACGACCCGGTGCTTTTTGCAAAAAACAAAATTGATTCAACAAATTTACGCAACAAACCGATTTTTTCAATGGTGGCGCCAAACATCATGGCACAAAATACCAACCAAATAGTATTGAGCATGCTTGACATGCCCCCACCACTTAGCAGGTCATTTAAACTGGCATTACCAGTTTCAATAACAAACCCAGCATGAAAAATATGCCAAATAAGCTTAATAGACGCTAGTGTATAACCCACATCTTGTTCTACCAAACGAGACATCAGATCTTGCTGAAAAAATACTGCCCACACTGCACCTAATAAAGCACCGATAAACACGGTTGGAAATGCCGGAACTTTTTTCACTGCCATAGTCAGTAAAATAAATAAAGGAACAAGGGAAATAGCACTAATAGAAAAATTCTCAGTCAACACCTGACTAATTTCATTAATACGTGCAAAATCTGCACTCACGTCAGAGTTAAATCCAATTACAGTAAATAATAACAAAGCTAAGATAAAACTGGGTACCGTGGTCCATAACATATGGCGTATGTGGTCAAATAAATCGGCACCAGCAACTGCAGGGGCTAAATTTGTCGTTTCACTTAACGGAGAAATTTTGTCACCAAAATAAGCACCTGACACAATGGCTCCCGCAGTAATGGCCGGTGACAACCCCAAGCCCTGAGCCACACCAATTAAGGCAACACCAATTGTTGCGGCAGTGGTCCATGAACTGCCGATACTCATCGCGACTATGCCACACAATAAACAGCTCGCCGCATAGAACCAACTAGGGCTTAATAACTGCAAGCCATAATAAATTAGTGTTGGCACCGTACCTGAGAGCATCCAAGTACCGATTAAAGCACCAACTGATAACAAAATAAGCACAGCACCTAAAGATAAGGAAATGCCGTTAACCATCGCTTTTTCAATAACAGACCAGCTATAACCATTTTTCAAACCAACAACCACAGCTACTGCAGTGGCCATAAACAAGGCAATTTGGTTAGGGCCGTATGATGAATTATCACCAAATAAATAAACCGATGCTGATAACAGTATTACCAGTACCAAAAGGGGTATAGATGCATCCAGAAAACTGGGTTGCTTAGCAGACATGGTATTGCTCCAATTGATAAAAGGCGCTGCCAACGCCTTTTAGTTTCTTATTGTTATAGAGAAATGCGACAAACGCTTACAGCGACCTATAGAACATAAATACGATAACTACCGGGCAGACAAATTTCACATACCACGGCCAAATTCGCCAGAACAAGCTTTGCTCGGCATGTTCATCGCCTTTTTTAAGTTCCTGTAAGATGTCATTCCGTCGCCAAACCCAACCGGCGAAAATACATAGCATAAGCCCAAGCAGTGGCTGGCTATAACGTGTAGTCAGCGTGATAACAAAACCAAACAACGTATTGAAATTTATAATAATCAGCACACTGAGGCTAAAAATAATTGCTGCAATTATCCAAACTGCTTTTTGTCTTGTGACATTGCGTTTTTCAACCACATACGACACAGGGACTTCCAGCATAGAGATAGAGGACGTTAAAGATGCAATAGACATAAGTAGAAAGAACGCCAGGGCAACAAAAATACCAACTAAACCCATGGTGTCGAATAATGATGGTAATACTGCAAAAATTAAGGTGTCTTCAGCAAGTAACTTGCCGTTTTCTCCAAAAATTTGCACACCATTATGCAGCGCAACATACATCGCGGGAATGATTAGCAACCCTGCCAAAACAGCAACGCCAATATCTATAAGCGATACTGCAGCACCAAGTTTAGGCAGGTTTTCATTGTGACTAACATAAGAGCCGTAGATCAGCATAGTACCGACGCCTAAGGACATTGAGAAAAATGCTTGTCCCATGGCACTTACTAATAAATTTGGATTTAATACTTGAGAGAAATCTGGCAGTAAATAAACTTTCAAGCCATCCATTGCGCCATCTTGGGTCATCACATAACCGAAAAGCAGTAGCATGATGGCAAACAACGTTGGCATTAAACGAACTGACCAGCGTTCAATGCCTTTTACGACTCCACCACTAACAATCCCCACCGTCAGCAACATAAACAACGCGCAAAACAGGATATTACGACTTAAAGACGATGACACTAGCCATTGGGCAACATCTTCTAAACCAAACAAGCTTGCTAACGCTTCAAAAGCGTAGGCCAGCATCCAGCCACCAACAATACCGTAAAACGCGAGTATTAAAGATACGGTAGCAATGCCCCACATCCCCACTAATCGGCCTACTCCGCCCTTAGCAACGGTTCCTAATGCATCTACCACGTTAGACTTGGTGGACCGACCAATAAGAAACTCTGCCATTAGCACCGGATAAGCCAGTACAAAGGCAAGGATAAGATACATTAAAACAAATGCAGCACCACCATTACTGGCAACCTGCGCCGGAAACCCCCAAATATTCCCCAAGCCAACTGCTGATCCCGAAGCAGCAAGAATGAAGCCAATTCTCGATGAGAATTCACCACGTATAGCCATAGTAAACCTTTATAATTATTATGATATTTCTAATATTAAACAAGGCGCTAACTAAGCCGCCTTGCTTGGAGGGTAACGAACTAGCCCTTATTTTTTGGCTAATCGACTTACCATCTTGTAATCTGCTGTGATATTCGCCGCTTCCTCTAAAAAAGGATCCAGCTTTTCCAGCTTTTCTGGTACATCATCTAATGATGTAACCGCTGGCATACCAAATCGCTTAAGCCGGGTATTTAAGCGTACTAATTGCTCAGCTTTATTTTTATCGCGCTCTGCAATCCGCTCTGCTTCTTTAAGAGACAACGTTTTGTCGTCTGCTTTTTGCTTGTATTCAGCAATGTCATCTAACAGATATTGAAACTCAGCTTCTCGTTGAATACGGGCATGATGCTTTTCACGCAATATAGGGACTACACTACTAATATCGTGCAGACTGTCATAACGTGCAGCATTAATAGAATCCCAGGGTAAAGCATATTCTTCTTTACTCTCGCCCCATTCAGCCGGGTCAATAGCTGTAGGAAATTGGATATCAGGGATAACACCTTTGTGTTGTGTACTACCACCATTGATACGATAAAATTTTGCAATGGTATATTGTACGCTGCCTATATCATTTTCAAACATGTCATAAACACGCTTCAAGCTACGATGCTGCTGCACAGTGCCTTTGCCAAAGGTTTGTTCACCAACAATAAGAGCCCGACCATAATCCTGCATAGCGGCTGCAAAAATTTCTGATGCAGACGCACTGTAACGGTCAACCATTACCGTTAATGGACCATCGTAGAAGCTAACATCATCAGTATCTTGTGATACTGATACCTTGCCATCACCTTCACGAATTTGTACAACTGGGCCACGCTCAATGAACAAGCCCGTTAATAAAGTCGCTTCTTGTAAAGAACCACCACCGTTACCACGTAAGTCGACAATAATACCGTCAACATTCTGCTCTTTTAACTCAACAAGCAGCTTTTTAACGTCCTCAGATAAATTATTATAAAAACCAGGTATGTTTATTACACCGATTTTTTGATCTAATTCAGACAACTGTGGTTTAAATACTTCTGCTTTAGCGGCGCGATCTTCCAACCGAATTTTGTCACGCACAATACTGATAACTTGCGCTTGATTGGTACCAATATCGTTTGCACCTAACACTTGCAAGCGCACGGTACTGCCTTTTGGTCCCTTAATTAGGTCGACCACATCATCCAAACGCCAACCTATGACATCGACAAAGTCAGCTTTGTCCTGCGCAACACCAATAATTTTATCTTTAGGTTTTAATTTTTGCGTAGTGTCTGCCGGACCACCCGGTACCAAACTCTGAATTACGGTGTAATCTTCGTCAGCACGTAAAACTGCACCAATACCTTCTAATGATAAATTCATTTCTTGTTGGAAACGATCGGCATTTCTTGGTGATAAATAAGACGTATGCGCTTCAATACTGCGAGCGAAAGAATTCATTACTAATTGAAAAACGTCTTCACTTTCAGATTGTGTCAAACGTTTCTGGCTATAACGATAACGCTTAGCCAAAATGGTGGATATTTCTTCGTGAGTTTTTCCAGCCAATTTTAAATTTAGGGCATCAAATTTAACGCGTTGCCGCCAGATTTCATCAAGTTCAGCTTCACTTTCTGGCCAGCTGGCATTTTCTCTATCGTAAACGTATTGATCATCGCCAAAAAAATCAAAACCTTTGTCTAATAGTGCTAATGCATAGTCAAAACGTTCAAAACGACGCTTTAGCGTAAGATTGTACATATCATAGGCAAAGTTCAAATTACCTTTATCTAACGCATCGTCAAATTTGTCACGATACTGTTCAAAGCTAGCAATATCTTTTTTTAACAGTACGTTGCGATAATAATCTAAATTTTTCAGATAACTATCAAACATTTTGGATGACAATTCGTCATCCAGTTGAACGGCGCTGTAATGCCCGCGCTTAAATAATGCCGTAATGCGCTTACTTGCCGTAGCATGTTGGGCGTCCTGTGCCATTGTTGGTAATACCAAAGGCTCTGTTTTAGACTCAGGAGAGGCGTTTATGCTAAAGGCGACGATAAGAGCTGCTGCAACTACTGATAATTTTTTCATAAGCTACTCTGAATAGATCAGGCCAAATACAAGCTGTCCTGACGGGTTTTAATAACCATACCAGACCCAAGCTGCACAGTCACATCGTCTTTATGTATTTCAAGTACCGTTGCCAACATTGGGCTTTGCCCTAACTTTAACAGTACTTTACCACCAACAACAACATGCTCAGCTGATGCTTTCTGTAACGATGGCGCCGGCTGAGTAACAGTTTCGACTGCACTGGCTGGTTTCTGATGTACTTTAGTGCTTTTAGACGGGGACGGTGCCTTTTTGTTCGGCATTTTTTTGTAAGCAGGTTTGTCAGCCGCTACGTTAGCTTGTTTTGCCTTGGCTTCAGCTATCTTAGCTTTACGTTTTTCAGCAGCTTTGGCTTTACTTTCATCCAATACTTTATTGGCGTGTTCTGCTTGAGACGCATCAATCACGTCACCGGGGGCGCCATCCAAATCGACGCGGGCAACCCCTTCTTTCGTCGATTCTAAATAACGCCAGCTAGAGGTATAAACCCGCAGAGCCTGACGCAACTGAGTCTTACTGACGGTTGCATCATCTTGTAATCGGTGTGCTAAATCCTGAAAAATGCCAATTTTCAGTGGTTTGGGTTCGCCTGTTAAACTAAAGCATGCTGGGAACTGCGCCGCTAAGTACGTCAGTATATCTTTTACATTGCTTACTTTAACACTTTGTTCTGTTGGGGTGGTCATTAACGCTTCACTCTTCTTCATCTGCAGTATCCGTTAGCGGAATACCTTCTTCCAGCTGTTGGCGAACATATGCCAACGCCCAATCAATTAATTCGTCTTCATCTGCCTCTAGCAGCACAGTACCACCGCGAAGCTGATCCCATATTCCAGGTAACAGAACGTCGACCTGTGCTGAACTGATATCTTCCGGCAAAGCTTGCCACACCGTATGGTAAATGGCATTTATCTTGTCTGTAACCAGTTCCTCGTCGCCCTCCCAGTCACCAATATCTGCCATATCAAACAAATAGTCGTGCAACGAAATTGAATCTTTCATGGTATTGCAGCCAAATGTTGTTCAAACATCATGATTAGCTGCTCTAACCCATCTTTGTCATCCTGATCAAACCTTGCAATAGATGGGCTATCAATGTCCAGCACCGCGATTATTTCACCTTTATGGCGCAGTGGCAGTACAATTTCGGAGTTACTGGCCGCATCACAAGCAATATGTCCGGGAAACTCATGTACGTCCTTGACCAACTGTGTTTCGCCTGTTGCAACAGCAGTACCGCAAACGCCTTTTCCAACAGCAATACGAACACAGGCAACTTGGCCCTGAAATGGTCCCAGCACAAGCTCACCATCACGCATCAGGTAAAACCCCGCCCAATTTAAATCTGGCAGTTGATTAAACAATAGCGCACTTAAATTTGCCATGTTAGCGATAAGATCGGTTTCTTGCTCTATTAAAGCCTGTGCCTGTAGATTTAGCAGACGGTATTCAGCAGTTTTTTCATTTGGCATGAAATAAGGAATTCTGGTTAGCACTCAAAACCCGTACATTACTCGTTTTACCTGACAATTTAAACCTCTTCACGCCAAAGATTTCTCTAGCTACCCGATTTTCACTGTATTGCGGGCTTAATCGCGTGAGTTTTGTACAACAGGCTCACTCATTTCTGTATGGGTTAGCCGGATAGTAACATACCGGTTGCTGGGCCTGATGACTAAAAAAGCGCGTGTCTTTATAAGGTAACTTCATAAAGCCCCCCACACCTTCACCACTTATCAAAGATACCTTTGATAAAATACTTTGCAACAGCCTGTTAAACTCTGCCTCTGCTTTGGGATCTAACAAACGATAGTAACTATGAATTTTCATATAAAGATTGGTAACTTCAAAAATAATACAGCCGGTATGCCGAATTAAATTTAATCGGGCTATGTCATCCATAATGGCATCAGGTAACACTAACTGTTCGTCCGGATCTTTGCCATCTTCAAAATAAGAGTGTTGTTTACTGGCATCCTCACCACTAAGTACCGGGGCCAGTTGATAAGGGATCATAGCGTCTGGTGGCGCTAAAAATGGAGTTGAAGTGGTGGTTCGACTAATATGGATGGTATTACGTGCATTGAATAAACACGCTTTGAAAATACCGACCTTTGCAATGGCTCGAGCCAACGTCACGACATTATTGACGCTAAGCGCGAAAGATGACGCTAAACTCGCATCATATAAATTTAAACTTGAATCAATATAGACCCCACTCGCTTGCCAATGAATAGCTAACCCACCAACAACCGGATAACGTGCCAGGCGGCTAACTGCAGCAACAAAGGCTTTTTCTGTTTCCCCCATGCCCTCGAGATAATTTTTATAGTAACGCTCCAGCTGAACATCATCGACATAGGCTATACCGTCCTGCTCGCTGTGCTCACGCAAAAACGACTTACGTGAAGAGTACACTACGGTATCCAGTTCTCTTGCTTGCGGGCTCACCCATACCGGCAATAACGCCTCATCATCAAACAGCTGGCGTTCCGGTAGCACTAAATGCGTTAGCCTTGGCATCTGCTGCATAAAGAAATCGCCCGCTTGGCTACGAAGCTGAGCGTCGTCTGATAACATGCTGTCCAGCAACGTGGCAAACTCTACCGGCAAGCCCAAACTACGTGCCGGAATGGCTTTAAAGCCAAAGCGGCACGACTGTCCAGATGCCAAAGCATATAAAGTACTTGCCACGCCCTGTTCGTCAAAACGCGGGCTGGATAGCGCCCCGGCACGCTGATCGGCGCCGATAAAGTAAACATCGCCCATACGGGCGTTTGAACTTTGTAAGTCGGCTGACATTAGCTGCATCACATTATTTGACAAATATTGCCCCTGGGCATCCACCTGCGCAAATACCGATGAGCCCCAATCAATAAGACTGATGCGTCCGGTTTGCTCATCAAACACCAGATTTGACGGCTTAATATCACCATGGACGATGGGCTGAAGCGCACCATCTTTATAGTAACTACGCAGTGCCAGTAGTACATCGGCCAGCTGGCCAGCAATATCAACAACCAGCCGCGCGCTCAGGCGGCCATGCTGCAAGCTATAGCGCTCTAAATCAATGCCTTTACCGCGCTGCATCATTAAAATGCCTTGCTTTTTCACCACCTGATAGGTGATATAGCGCGGCACATTAGGGTGGTGAACCTGTGATAGCATATAGGCTTCTTCAGCCAACCGTTCCTGAATATGCTGAGGCAAATTAATACGGGAAAATTTAAATACACAGGCTTGAGCGCTGTTATCAAGCCCGGCAAAAGCAAAGCCATAAGCCCCCTTGCCAATAAGGGAAATATCTTTGTAACCTAACTTTTCCAGCTCTGAAATACACAATGCCACCCAGTCTTTAAGTTTTTTTGCATCATTGGCGTTAAGCAGATAAATAGACTGCTCTTCCGGGATATAAAAATTACGTAGCTGGTTTTTATATTGCATTACCCATGCCTTAATTTACGCTTTAACACAGCGTTCAAGCGCCCAGTGACGAAGTGCATTAACCTGTTCCGCCATAACCACAGACAAGGGTTGCGTAGCGGTCAGCTCCGCCGTTAAATGGCTAAGCGCAAATGACACCTGTTCAGCTCTGGCACGAAAACTGGCACCGACAACAGCTTGCTCCAGCTCTGCACCAGAAAAACCTCGACACAGCGCCAATGCAGTGTTTAGGTCATTCTCAGCCAGCAATAAATTACGTTTTGATAAATGTAGGTTTAGCAGTTGTAAGCACTCAGTTTCTGTCGGCAAATCAACGAAAAATATCTCATCAAAGCGACCTTTCCTAAGCAGTTCCGGTGCCAGTTCATGAATATTATTTGCTGTTGCCACTAAAAACACCTGAGACTTACGCTCGGACAACCAGGTTAAAAAGCTACCCAGTAAGCGCCGCGACACACCACCGTCGTTATCACCTGCCGCCAGCCCTTTTTCAATCTCGTCAATCCACAGTACACACGGCGACATCGCATCGGCCAGCGCTAACGCCTGACTGAGATTTTTCTCAGTCTCGCCTATATACTTGTTGTAAAGCGCAGCCATATCAAGGCGAAGCAGCGGCAAACTCCAGCTGCCGGCGATCGCCTTGGCCGCCAAACTTTTTCCCGTACCCTGTACACCGGTTAACAACAAACCTTTGGGGGTATCGGCCTGTTGCTCGATAAACGCCCGCTGCCGCTGAGCTATCCAGTGTTTAAGGTTAGCCAGACCAATAACATTGCTAAAATTGCCGCTATCAAACACCTGCGACAATACACCATCGGTTTGCAACAGGCTGAACTTAGCACGGTTAATGCGCGGAATATCATCAGCCGTTATCGCGCCATCATCAGCAATGGCTTTGTAAGCCAATCGTTTTACCTCAGCAAAAGTTAGACCGCGTAAATTTTGTACCAGTAAGCTAACCTGCTCCGGTGGCAAATCTACAAGATGACCTTGTTTACTTGCATAGCTATCAGCCATTTCATGCACTAACTGCCGAATTTGTTGATCTGATGGCAGGCTAAGTTCAAAACGGTAACACAGCCGTGCTAGCTCGGGTGGCACCTCAATAGCATGACTAAGTAAAATAAGGGTATGGCCTAGCTGTTCATGCGTTTGTGCTATCTCTTTTATATAACGCACATGCTTGGGTTCGGCTAAAAACGGGTGGAAATCGCACAAAACGAAAATACCCGGATTACGCGTAGCTTTTATTTGCGCTAATAAATTAGTCGCATCGGCATTAAACGCCTGCGCAGTATGGTCGCCATCTAGCCGATGTAAGCCCTCGGTAATGCTCCACTTGAACACAGGCCGCATTAAATTTATTGCCAACCGCTTTATCAGTAGCAGCGCCCGTGGCTCTTCGTAACTCTCAATTACAATAAGCGGGCTGTGCGCCTGCACCAGTACGCGTAAATCTTCTAATTCGTGCATCTATTGTCCTTAACGCAATAAAAAAACCCACTTTGTTACAGTGGGTTTTATCAGAAAGCCAGCAGCCTGCCAAGCGTAACGCGTTTAGCGCATTGCCATTAGCATCGTGGCTGGCTGCTCCAAATATTGTTTCCACAAATTGGTGAAACGCGCAATGGTGCCACCATCAATTACTCGGTGATCGCCAGACCAGCTTACTTGCATCAGCTGACGAGCTTCAACTTCACCTTTGGCATTAAAACGTGGCAGCGTTTGTACTTTACCCAGCGCGACTATCGCTACTTCTGGCTTGTTAATAATCGGCGTTGCTACCGTGCCGCCCAGCGCACCAATATTTGAAATACTGATGGTACCGCCTTTTAAATCGGCTGGGCTAACACGGCCTTCACGAGCAAGATCGGTTAAGCGTGTCAGCGCCTGCGCAATATCAATAACAGACTGATGCTGACAGCCTTTAATGTTGGGTACCAGCAAGCCTACTTTTGAATCGACAGCGATGCCAATATTGTGATCGTCAAAATAAGTCAGCTCAGTACAGTCTGCATTCACTTGCGTATTCATAATAGGGAATTGATTAATCGCCAGTGACAATGCCTTAATAAAAAACGGCATCATGGTGAGCTTAACACCCTGCTTGGCATACTGATCTTTTAAACTGGCGCGCAGTGAAATTAAGTCAGTTAAATCAATCTCTTCACAATAGGTAAAATGCGGAATGGTTGATACCGACTCCATCATCTGCCGTGCCATTACCGCTTTAATGCCCTTAATAGGCTCAACACGGCGGCCACCAGCTACCGCTGTAGCTTTAACAGCTGGAGATGCGACAGAACCAGCTGGCACATTACTTTTCACACTACCGCCTTGTGCAAAGGCTTTTACATCGTATTTATACACCCGGCCTTTATCGCCACTGCCAGGCACTTTGGCTAAATCGATATTCAGCTCACGTGCTAAACGCCTTACCGCTGGGCTGGCTAATGCCTTACCCTGCGCCGCCGCAGTGCTGTGAGTTGCAGATTGCGTTGCCGTTTGCTGCGCTGAACCCGAACTAGTCTGTTGTGAACTGGCTTGGATTACTGGCGCCAGTGCCGCGGTTGCCTGTTTTGTTGTACCCGCATGCGACATGGCAAATAATGGTTGATGCACTTTGGCAATTTCGCCTTTAGCATAATAAAGCTTGGTGACTTTACCGGAATACTTAGCTGGAATTTGTACCAGCGCTTTGTCAGTCATGACATCGCATACCGGCTGATCTTCAACAATCTCGTCGCCTTCGGCCACAAGCCAGTCAACAATTTCGCATTCAACAATACCTTCACCAATGTCCGGTAAAATAAAGTCTTCAGTTTCGTTGTTCGCTGTCGCTGCAGATGCGGTGTTAACGGCTGCTGGCTGCGTCTTTGTAACCGCAGCGGGCTCCGATGCCGCGTTGCTATCGCCAGTCAGCTGCATTTCAAACAACGGCGCATGCACTTTGGCAATTTCGCCTTTGGCGTAATATAGCTTGGACACCACACCGTCGTGCACAGCGGGTATTTGTACCAACGCTTTGTCGGTCATTACGTCGCAAACCGGCTGGTCCTCGACAATGGTATCGCCTTCTGCTACTAACCAGTCGACAATTTCACATTCAACAATACCTTCACCGATATCCGGCAGAATAAAATCTTTTTTCATTGCTGCCTCCGTTAGAAATTGACCGAGCGCTTAATGGCTTCGTAGGTTTTTAAATGATCTGCCACGTACTCTTTTTCCAGCGCCAGCGGGTATGGTGTATCCATACCACATACACGCTCAATTGGGCTTTCCAGATACAAGAAGCAAGTTTGCTGAATGGTGGCTGCAATTTCACCGGCAAAGCCACCGGTTAACGGTGCTTCATGGTTTATCACTAAACGGCCGGTTTTCTTAACCGAGGCGGCTACGGTATCAGCATCCCAAGGCAGTATGCTGCGAAGGTCAATCACCTCACAAGAAATACCGTCTTTCTCTGCCATTTCCACTGCTTTTTGTACAATTTCCATCTGCGCACCCCAGGCAAGTACAGTAACATCTTTACCCTGCTGTGTTACCTCAGCTTTGCCAAGTTCAATCTCGTAATACTCTTCTGGCACTTCGCCAGTCGATGCGCGGTACAGCTTTTTCGGTTCAAAGAAAATAACCGGATCCTGGCTGGCGATAGAAGCCAATAACAAGCCTTTTGCCTGATACGGGTCACGCGGAATAACGACTTTCAAACCTGGGGTGTGAGCAAAATAGGCTTCTGGCGACTGACTGTGATAATGACCACCGGCAATACCGCCGCCGTAAGGAGTTCTGAAAACCAAGCCACCTACATTAAACTCGTTGCCTGAGCGATAGCGAAACTTCGCCGTTTCATTCACAATTTGGTCAAACGCTGGGAAGATATAATCGGCGAACTGAATTTCAGCCACCGGTTTCATGCCCTGTGCTGCCATACCATTGGCAAAACCGGCAATGCCTTGCTCAGTGAGTGGCGTATTAAAGCAGCGCGCCTTACCGTATTTTTCCTGCAATTTACTTGTAGCCCGAAACACGCCACCAAAATGGCCCACGTCTTCACCAAAACACACTACACTGTCGTCTTTGGCCATTGCCAAATCAAGCGCATTATTAATGGCCTGCAACATATTCATTTTTGCCATTAGTCTAGTCTCCCCGCAGTCACCGGATACGCATCTGGATACTTACGAATATGCGCTTTTAATTCATCTAATTGTTGTTGTAATGCTGGAATTGGCTCGGCATAAACATCTGATATCAAATGTTCAATGCCCGGTTTGGCAACCTTTTCTGCTACTTTTAATGCATCTAAAATTTCTGTACGCAGTGCTTCAATAGTGGCTTTATCATCACTATCGTTAAGCCAGCCTTTTTCAATTAACCAAAGACGATAGCGGGAAATTGGATCGTTTTGCCGCCATTTTTCTTCTTCTTCTTTTGAACGATAACCACTTGGATCATCAGAAGATGAATGTGCACCTAAGCGGTAGGCCATAGACTCAATGAGCACTGGTTCATTGTGCTCAATCGCGTGCTGACGAGCCATCTGTGTAGCTTTGTATACGGCCAATATGTCCGCACCATCAACTCGCAATGATTTCATACCATAACCCACGGCACGACAAGCAATACCATCGCCAACAAACTGCTCATTCGCCGGCGTTGAGATGGCATAGCCATTATTACGACAAAAGAAAATAACAGGCGTTTTGTGCACAGCAGCCATATTTAAACCGGCATGAAAGTCACCTTCAGACGCGGCCCCCTCACCAAAGTAACAAATGGTAGTGTTTTTTAAACCACGCAGCTTTTGCGCATAGGCATAGCCACTTGCCTGAGGGATCTGTGTTCCCAGCGGCGAAGAAATGGTCATGTAGTAAATATCTTTACTGCCGTAGTGCACCGGCATCTGCCGACCTTTGCCTAAATCTTTTTCATTCGAGAACAGCTGGTTCATAAATTGTTCTAATGTAAAACCACGATAACGCAACGCCCCCTGTTCACGATACTGCGCCATGATCATGTCTTTATCATCCAAAGCAGCAGCACTTCCGACAGTAGCCGCTTCTTCACCTAAACATTGCATATAAAAGCTGATACGACCTTGGCGCTGTGCCGCCAACATGCGCTCATCTAACACACGGGTAAATACCATGGTGTCATACATTTTAAGCGCAGTAACTTTGTCCAGCTCGGGGGCCGAAGCGCCCTCATACAGGCTACCGTCATCCCGCAGAATACGAAGTGTTGGAATTTTTAACGCATCACCGGCAGTAAATTCTGCAGTGTGCACCGAGGTAATGGTGGCGTTATTAGGGTTTGTCATAGAATGTCTCTTGTTTGTTATACGTGATAGACATGTGGTTAGCCACGCCAAAACAGCCTTGGCGCTGTTCTGACTGACTTTATTATAGCGGCGTTTACCGCTTTCCCCGTTTTACGTAGCACTATGGATACGCCGGTTTATTCTATTTATTGTCGGCGGCAACTTTACCTTTACGTAAACTGCATTGCAACCAAGTGTCGGTAACGTGCTCATTGCGACCAGTTAAGACTGTCAGCTTAAATTTACTATTTAAGATAAATAACAGGTCACAATTGGTTTCTTAAACGACATTACCAGCAACCGTTGTTGGCACCACCATTAACATTGCCCGCTGACCTTTAGCTACTTTTGCATTAGGAAAAATCAGGGCTTCACCTGGCTGCTCTACCCGGTATTCCAATTCGCCATCTGACGCTAATAGTGTGCCAACCGGATAACTCGTAAAGTTTTCTACATCATCCGCAAAGTGCAGTTTAAACGCTTCGGTTTGCTTATTAATCGCGCGATACACCTGATATAACTGAAACTGATGCTCATCAAAGGCGACAGTTTGTACCGTATCGTGACTAATTAACTGGCGTAGCGCCGTGCAGACTTTAGTAAAGCGAGTCATATCGTTTTGCCCAAACGGTTTTACTTTGCCAAGCTCAATAGTGAAGGCATCTGCGCCATGTGTATTAGACGCAAAATAACTAAACGTTGTCGCTGGGGTTTGCATCAACAATACCGTCGTAACATCGCAAGCCTGTAGAAATTCAAATTGGGCTTTTCGCCACGGCTTTTCGTGTAAAAAGGGATATACAGCAAACTTTTCAAAACGGGAGCCACGAATAGCCGTGTGTAAATCATACAAATAACGGTTACGCGGCACTAAATCAGTTACGCGTGACGAGCTATAGAACTGTCCAACATAACCCTCTAGTTTTTTCGCCCTTTCGCGTTCAGCGCTAGGCGCCACAGCAGTATCGTTATGCTGCCCTGAAAATAAACGATTAAGGTTTTCTTCGATTTCACGCTTAGACGCATTAATCGCTGGAGGGTTGCCGAACAACACCAGCAAGCGATGTTTTAGTGTAATCTGACCGGTTAACACCTGCTGTACTATGTCTGCGCTAATTTCTATTGGCGCAGTTTCGTTACCATGAACACCGCACGACAATACAATATCCTGATGGGTTAGCTGTTTCGGTTCAAAACAAATAACACCGGTATCCCAAATGCACACTATTGTGTCATCAGGTAAACTAAAGTTAAACGGTTCAAGGGCGTGAGGATTAGATAGCGTTAGCTTAAGAAAATCACCATCTTGTTGAAGTTGTTCTAATAATGTTGGTTGTAACATGCGCCAGCTCCCTGTTGTGAGTCTGGCACTAATTCTACCTTAGTACGAGGATGGACTAAACGATTTACTCTTGTTCTGGAGCAAAAGATACAACTTGATTTCGCCCTGCCTCTTTTGCGCGGTACATTGCGTTATCAGCATCAGCTAACAACTGCTTTAACTGATAACCAGAGCTATCAGCACCGGTAACACCAAAACTGGCGGTAAGCGCAAATTCCGTTCCACTAACAGCTGTATCGATATTAGCAATCGCGTCTCGGCAAATTTCGGCTAACAATAATGCTTTATCCGTATGGCACCCAGGTAGTACAACAACGAATTCTTCACCGCCAATACGACCAAACACATCGTTGTTTCGCATGAAATTCCGGCAGGTATTTACAACTTGTTGTAAGGTCCAGTCACCTATAGCATGACCGTAGGTATCGTTGATGTTTTTAAAAAAATCCAGGTCAAACAGAATAAGCGCAACAGGTTTAGCGTTACTTTCGCAATAATCTAAAGCAACCTGGGCCTGATTGTTAAAATGATAACGGTTGCTAATGCCTGTAAGGTGATCATACTCGGCAATTCTTTTAAAGCGACGCCTGCCGGTAATGCCGCGATACGCCATTACAATAGCAAGTACAAGAACAGAGGCTAACACTAATACAAGAAGACGGTTTTGCTTTGCTTCACTCTCAAAAACGTTTTTTTGCAGGTAGAGTAATTCGTTATCTTTATTTAACAACTCGATTCGTTGATTTTTTACTTCAATTTCGCTTTTCACCAGTTCATAAGAAAGCTGTTTATCAGCACGATCTTTATCTAATAAGTTAGCAATCTGCTTAAACACTTTATAGTACTCTAACGCTTGCTCAAAGTTTCCTTCATTAAAAGCAATCTTATAGGCAGTTTCATTTAAGTACATTCTGAGTTCTTGAGACTCATTTGAAGCAGATTTTTCGAATGCCAGCTTAAGATAGCGCTTTGCACTTATATAATCCTTACGCTCAAGGGCAATATTTGCATCGACGTTGTATACGCTTCCAACAAGAACTGGATAAGAACTGGCTAACGCCGACGCCCTAAATTGATCCATTAACGTGATCGCATCGTCAATTTGATTATTGTCTAAGTACGCTTTTGCCCACTGCGCATAGGCCAGATCTTGCCATAATGTTTCGCCAACATCTTTGCAGCTATTAACAGCAGCTTGTGCATGTGTTGAAAGTTCATCTATTGATGAAAAATATAAATGTAATCTGAAATCAAGATAATCAGCAAAACACGCCCTGTCTTCTTGCTGTGTAACTGCTCGTAATCGTTCGATATAAAACTGAGCTAAGTCTTTTTGCCGGGCATCAATATATAAATGCGCCATCGGTGCCAGAACTTGTCTAAGTGTATATGCATCATCAATTTCGTTAGCCGTTCTCAAAATGTCTTCGGCATACAAAAAGGCTTTTCTAAAATCTCGCTTTATTTGATAGGCATTAACCGCAAGCGCAGATAATCTGAATTTTAATGTCAAAGGCAAATCTTGTTGCAACATTTGCTCAATTTCATCAATAACGCTGGTATAGCCTTTCAGATAGACGTTACGAAACAAGTCTAAAAATTTGACGTAGTGTTGTTCTTTTACATTTAGCTCAGTATCTTTTACTAACCATTCGTCTAACGAACTAGAGAATTGTTCAAAATTCTGAGTTTTAATTTTATCCAACTCGGTTAGCGCAGCCCAATTATCTGCGGATACCTGACAAGATATTAGTAAAAAAGCCGCAGCTAATATGCTGCGACTTTTCCTTAAATGCAGGGAATTAAACACGTTAAACCTACTCAGCCGTTCACGACCAAGAGGCTTTCAGTATCTTTTTTATCATCATCTTCGTCATCATTTGGCTGCTCCTTGCCGGGTTCTTCCGCTGGAAAAACACCACAAACAACGTTGTTGCGGGCGTCAATTGCAAATTCAACTGCTGACACGATTGAACGCTTAGTGTCTACATTTACACCTTGCTCACGAAGCATTGTAACTAACTCGGCTTCTGCCATGAGTTTTAAACTTGCCGTTGAACCTAATTCTTCCATAAAACGTATAATGTTAGACACGTGAAATTTCTCCTTTGGCTAAATTTTTCTTTAAATTGCGTTTGCAAAATACTTTTATACGTTAACACAGCGCTTTTGGCTAGTTTAACAACAAACAAGTGAATAATTTTATTAAATATCTTTGCTTTAAAAAGCACACTTTTGTTTATGTAAATAAAACATATTATTTTGTCCTTCGCATGGCCTAAAACCAAGTAACCTTGCAGCACGTAACGCAGCTAGATTTTTTTCATGTATTTCCATTGTAAAATGATGCACGTCCAGAACGCGTTGCACGTGGTGCATCAGAGCAACAGTCGCCTGCTGCGCATACTGCTTGCCTTGCGCTAGCGGTGATACCATGTTTCCTATCTCTACTATTTCGTTTTTACGATCAAAATCTGAAATACAACACAGCGCTACGGCTTTATCACTGTTAATAGGTCGGGTAGTTAAAAATAACCTATTGCCGCAAGATAGTTTATTTTGCGCCAAAGCATGCTCAAAACTGGCTTTAGCCTGTTGCAGGCTTAATGGTGTGGTAATGAATCGCATCACCCTTTCACTGGTATAAAGATGCAGATATAACTCTTCATCTTCTTCGCCAAGGGGCTTTACATGCAAATCTTCAGTGCTGAATTCAAATGCGCTAGCAATTAACAATGCAGTCATACTTTTTAGTTGTCTCGGCTTTCAACCAACAGCTCTAACTCTGCAATCAGTTGCTCGTTTAGCTGAGGTTTAGTGCTGGGTGGAATAACCAACGTTGTTTTTAAATCCATCTTTGCATCAGGCAAACCACTTATGGGTATATATTCAATGCGCGTTGGCTGAATAGGCAACGTTGCCGCTTCGTATAAAATCACGTTGTGATCCAACGAATAGTATTCGGTTAGTAGTTTTACTAATACCTTACGGTATTCGCTATCAGTGGTAAATTTGGCCAGGCTTCTATCCCCCGCTACACCTACCTGCCACAGCACCAATAAAGCCGCGGTATCTATAGTACGTTTATAAAACATAAACTGGCTGGTTTCAAAATGCTGACAACCCGATGTACCTGGGTCTATGGCTAAATCGGCGTACAAACAGTCTTCTGCAGAAATACCTGGCTCCATATGCGCGTTGAAACCCAACTCACGCGCTTGTTTTATGGCATTGTGTGGCACCCAAGCAAAAACACCGGGGTGGCCATAAAAAGCGCCGACGACTTTTTTACCGGCTTTTACTTCAGCCAGTATGGCCGCAACCATTTCGCGGTAAGTGATCATCCGTGATTTACCTTCAAGATAATACGGCTGCAACGAACGCACATCAGCATTCATTTGCTCTATCCATTTTTCAGTAATACCGTCGGCAACTAACACAAACACCACGTCTGCCTGTTCTATATAACTGCGCGATAATGGGCTGATATGTGCCCCCAACGTCATACCCGTGCCAACACACACTAAGCTTCCTATCTGCAAACCGTTTATCCTTAATTTTTTGTTTACTATAATGCGGTAAGAACATTACAGGCAATAAAGAATACAAGCAAAAAAAAGGCCTGTTTTACACAGGCCTTTAGCTTTAATTCTTTGTTATTTTGCACTTTTCCAAATGCCATACCCGGCTGACGTAATCTTCTATCGACCTGTCTGAAGTAAATTTACCCACCGACGCGGTATTTAGAATAGCCTTTTTCGCCCACAATGCTTTATCTCGATACCAGTGATCAACTTTCTCATGAGCCTTGCTGTAGCTTTCAAAGTCAGCCAACACCAGATAAGGGTCGCCACCTTCTAGTAAGCTGCGTTTAATTGCTGCCAACTCACCGGGTTTACCCGGCGTGAAATAATCAGTTTCAAGCCAATCGAGAATCGCCTTAATTTCAGGATTATTGTAGTAATAATCGGCGCTATTATAGCCTTTAACATGCAAAGCTTTTACTTCATCAACCGTTAAGCCGAAAATAGCAATGTTTTCATCACCAACTTCTTCGGCAATTTCAATATTTGCACCATCTAGCGTACCAACGGTAATAGCGCCATTTAATGCTAGCTTCATATTTCCGGTACCAGAAGCCTCTTTACCAGCAGTAGAAATTTGCTCTGACACGTCGGCTGCAGGGATCATCTTTTCCGCTAATGTCACACGGTAATTTGGCATAAACACCACTTTAAGGCGGTTTTTAACTCGCTTATCGTGGTTGATTTTCTCTGCTACTTTATTAATGGCATAAATAATGTCTTTCGCCAGCTTATAGCCTGGCGCTGCTTTGGCACCAAATAAGAATACCCGTGGCGCCATATCGTAGTTTGGATCTTGTAAAATACGACGATACAAAGCGAGAATATGTAACAAATTCAAATGCTGACGCTTGTATTCATGTAAGCGTTTAATTTGAATATCAAATATGGCGTGCGGATCAATATCAATATTGGTTAATTTTTTCACCACCGTTGCCAATTCAGCTTTGTTTTGCTGCTTTATGGCCATAAAAGCATCTTGCACGGCAGCATCATCAGCAAACGCTGCAAACTTAGACAATTGCTTTAAATCTGTCGGCCAGGCTGTTCCAATATGATTATCAAGCAGCTTCGATAGCTTAGGGTTACAGGCTTTTAACCAACGTCGTGGTGTAACACCGTTAGTAACGTTAGTAAATTTATCTGGCCATAACGCAACCATTTCCGGGAACAGATCAGATTTCACCAATTTTGAGTGAATTTCTGCAACGCCATTGACGCGAAATGAACCAACGACAGACAAATGGCCCATTCTAACCATTGGCTCATGGTTTTCTTCAATAATGGACAATTTGCGTTTTTTCTCATCGTCTCCCGGCCATAAAACATCAACTTGCTCTAGTAAAAAGCGACGGTTAATTTCGTAAATGATTTCCAAGTGTCGTGGCAATACCTTTTCAAATAATCGCACCGGCCATTTCTCTAATGCTTCAGGCAGTAATGTATGGTTAGTATAGGCAAATACCTGCTGACAAATGCTCCAGGCCTGGTCCCATTGCATTTCTGCCCGGTCAACCAAAATACGCATCAGTTCAGGAATAGAAACCGCTGGGTGAGTATCGTTTAACTGAATAACCACTTGTTTGGCAAATTCACTCCAGTCATCAGCATGCGCGCGCTTATAACGACGAATAATATCTTTTAACGAACACGAGACAAAAAAGTATTGCTGGATCAGCCGTAGTTCTTTACCTGCATCGGTCTCATCGTTTGGATACAACACCTTAGATATCGTTTCTGCTTCTATATTTTCGCGTGCAGCATCAATATAGCCACCAGAATTAAATACGTCCCAGTTAAAAAAGTCACTGGCACGGCTTTCCCATAATCGTAAAACATTGACTGAACTGCCGTTATAACCAACAACAGGAATGTCCCAAGGCACGCCTTTAATAATACGGCCAGGGTGCCATACTTTTTTCATCCGCCCTTGCAGGTCATAAACGGTTTCTACATAACCATACACCGAAATTTCCTGAACTGATTCAGGCCGGCAAATCTCCCATGGGTTGCCATATTCACGCCAACTGTCCGGACGCTCTATTTGCTTACCGTCTTGAAAGCTTTGTTGAAACAAACCATGCTCATAATGAATACCATAACCAATGGCTGGGTAATTTAATGTGGCCAAAGAGTCAATAAAACAGGCAGCCAGTCGGCCAAGACCGCCATTACCCAGCGCCATGTCTTCTTCTTGATCTTCCAGATCAGCAATGTTCATTCCCAGTTCGCCAAGCGCTTGCTTAGCTTGATCGTATAACCCCAGGTTATGCAGATTGTTGCTAAATAATCGCCCCATCAAATACTCAAGGCTAAAATAATGCAACGCCCGGGTATTATTCTCATAATGGGTTCGCTGAGTATTGCGAAGTCCGTCGTAGACTTGTTCATTAATCGCTGCGCATGTCGCACGCCACCATGCTTTAGGGCTTGCCTTGTTTACATCTGTACCCAATGTTGCATGTAAATGACGAACAATCTGATCTTTAAGCTGCTCAGTGCTAATTTGTACCGCACCGGTAGCGGCAGGTGCTGAGTGTTTTTTCATTACAAATCCCGATAAGTTAATGCCTGTTTTTTCAACAATGTAGCGGCAATTGTAGAATTATTACAAAAAAATACCCTATGTCCTGCGTTATAGCAAAATAAACAACGACTGCTGAAAGTAGATTACATTTATATTTTTATACATTTCAACATGTTAGATTTTACTGAATACGTATTCAACGAAAGTCTTGGCGTCTGCTTCTAACTGTAGCAGATGAGCTTGATCAACAAAGCTTTCTAAATATATTTTATAAGCGTTTTCGGTACCTGAAGGTCTTGCCGCGAACCAACCATTTCGCGTTACCACCTTAACACCGCCAATATCTGCGGAATTTCCCGGCGCTTTAGTTAATACAGCTAAAATGTCATCACCGGCTAGTGTGGTTTGGCTGACACTGCTTACATCTAGTTTTTTTAGAGCCGCTTTTTGTTCACTGCTGGCTGGAGCATCTAAGCGGCGGTATAAAGGCGAACCCAGTTCTTTGGTTAGTGCTTGATATTGTTGATATGGGTCAACACCGGTTTTAGCCAACATCTCTGCAGCAAGTAAACCAAGGATAAAACCATCTTTATCAGTTGACCAGACAGTGCCATCGAAGCGTAAAAAACTGGCACCCGCACTTTCTTCGCCACCAAAGGCTATAGTGCCTTGATGTAAACCCTCGACAAACCATTTAAAGCCAACCGGCACTTCAAGTAATTTACGCCCGCGAGCAGCGACTACCCTGTCAATGAGTGCACTGGATACCAGTGTTTTACCAATAGCCAGTTCAGGGTCCCAATCGGGGCGATTGGCAAGCAAGTAATTTATGGCAACGGCAAGGTAATGATTAGGATTCATTAAACCACCACTGCGGGTAACGATTCCGTGACGGTCAAAATCAGGATCGTTGCCAATGCTAATGTCGAACTGATCTTTTAACTGAATAAGATTTGCCATTGAATAAGCCGATGAACAATCCATACGGATTTGACCGTCTTTATCCAGCGGCATAAAAGCAAAAGCGGGATCAACTTTGTCGTTAACAACCGTAATATTAAGGCCATACTGCTTGGCTATACGTGGCCAATACGCTAAACCTGAACCGCCCATAGGGTCTACCCCAATGCGGATCCCAGCTTTAGCTATTGCATCCATATCAATTACATTTTTTAAATCATCAACATAGTGTTGAATATAATCAATATGTTGACAGTAACCCGATTGGAGCGCTAAAGCGTACGGCATCATTTTCACACCGTCGAGATCTTTTGCTAGTAACTCATTAGCGCGCTGTTCTATCCAGTTAGTCACATCCGTATCTGCAGGCCCGCCATGTGGCGGATTATATTTAATACCACCATCCTCTGGTGGGTTATGCGATGGCGTGATGACGATACCATCAGCCAATTGTGCCTCAGCACCGGCATTTTGCGTTAAAATAGCGTGCGAAATTACAGGGGTAGGTGTATAGCCCAAATCTTTTTGGATGCAGACCTGAATTTTGTTAGCAATAAGTACTTCTAATGCCGTTGCAAATGCCGCTTCAGACAATGCATGCGTATCTTTACCTAAGAATAATGGTCCGGTAATGGTATTTTTTTTCCGATAATCCGCTATCGCCTGACAAATAGCTAACACATGAGGCTCATTAAATGAGCAATGTAGCGCACTGCCACGATGACCAGAGGTACCAAAACTCACTTTGTGTTGAGGGTGAGTATGCACATCAGGTTCAAGCACATAATAGGCTGTCATTAAGCGACTGATATTAGGCACCATTGAATTAGGCACCGGTTGCCCGGCTAACGGATGTAAAGACATAGAGTTTCCTTGTTATAACAAATCGCGAATACGTTCAGCATCCTGCTCACTATAGCCGAGTTTTATTGCTGTCTCGGTTAACATCATCTTCTTGCGAGTGGTATTGGAGTTAGTTATCACCCAAAACTCAGTGTTAGGGATTTGCTTAGGATTAGTACTGCTGCCCGCTTCGGACAATTCTTCTGCGCTACGGCCGAAATATAATCTATTACGGCCTTTAATATCCAATACCTTATTAAATTGCTTTTTATGCACCCGGGCTAATGTTGATAAAATAAATAAAAACCGCCCCACCACACTCGACTCTGCCTGTAAATCTTGCTTGTTTATTAAGTCAAAAATATTACTGTTTACTGCTACCGGGGTTTCAACCGCTGCAACCTCAGATACCTCTGGCACCTGTGCTTCTGCATCACCTAATAGTAAACGGCGCAAAATCTCGGATGCACTTTCACCTATTTTCTTTGTCTGGCCGGCGATGTATTGATAAAGCTCGTCATCTATTTCGATGGATTTCATATATTTATTCCGCGCGCTAAAAAGTGGCCTCATTATATAAAGCCTTGTCGACTGACGCCAGCAACATGATTTGTTAGAATACTATTCTAACCTTGATGAGACGTTGTTTATGATTTTACATACCCATAGCAGTGGCAAGTTCGATAGCCGAGCCACTCCAATAGTACTGATCCACGGCCTGTTTGGCAGTTATGAAAACCTTGGTGTCATTGAGCGTAGTTTAAGCGAGCATTATCACGTCATTAACGTTGATGTACGTAACCATGGTCGCTCTGGCCACAGTGACCAGATGAGCTATCCATTAATGGCAACAGATTTAGCACAAACTTTGGATGCATTAGAAATACCACAAGCCGTGTTATTAGGCCATTCAATGGGCGGTAAATTGGCAATGGCTTTTGCGCTTAAATACCCTGAGCGTGTTACAAAGCTAATTTTGGCTGACATAGCACCGGTGAGTTATCCCCCTAGACATGCCAGTATTTTCGAAGGTTTAATGGCGGTAGACTTAAATAAGTTAACCAGCCGCGCAGAGGCTGATAAGCTGTTAACTCCGCACATAAATGAACCGGGTGTAAGGCAGTTTTTGTTAAAAAGCCTTATAAAAGACGATAATGCATTTCATTGGCGCTTTAACCTAACCGCATTAAAGCAAAATTATTCGGCACTGATTGATGGACCACAAACTGACGGCCAATACGATGGCCCCACGTTATTTATAAAAGGTGGCGAATCTGACTACATACAGGCAGAACACCGGCCGATAATTGCTAAACTATTCCCCAATGCACAAGCAAAAATTATCCAAGGTACCGGTCACTGGCTGCATGCTGAAAAACCAGCTGCTTTTACCCGACTGGTACAAGCGTTTTTATTGAGCTAAAACACTAAAATCTTGCCAAGTTATGCTATAGTGCGCGCTCTTTTTTGCAGGTTAGGTAATGTGCAATGTCGATAGAGCAGTTTGAGTCTTTAGGCTTGTGGCTTGGGCTGGGTATCCTGTACTTGTTTATTGTCATGGCAATACGTGACGTGCTGAAAAAAAGCAATGCACCAAAGTTTGGTCAGTTTTTTGTCTGGCTGGTACTATTTTTATCGCCAGCAGTATTTATTATAAAAAGCTTAGTACCTTTTTTCTTAGAATAGTAAGGTTTGGATTAATGGCGAAGATTGCCACTGATCACACCACGATTGATTTGTTTGCCCAGGAAAAGCGCCCCGGCAGGCCGAAAACCAATCCGCTGCCACGGGAAGAACAACTTAAACTGAACAAACGTAATCAAATTAAACGTGATCGTAGTAAAGGGTTAAAGCGCATTGAGTTTAAAGTGTCAGATCACCTTTATGCTGAGTTGAGCCAACAGGCCGACAAAGCCGAAATGACACGCAGTGCGTATATAGAACATATTTTGACACAAGTTTTAACCAGGTAAGAAGGTTAGATTAATGGCAACAGTAGGCATTTTTTTCGGTAGTGATACCGGTAACACTGAACATATCGCCAAGATGATCCAAAAAGAATTGGGTAAACATTTATTCGATATTCGCGATATAGCAAAAAGCAGCAAAGAAGATATTGCTGGCTATGATTTACTGCTGCTAGGTATTCCCACCTGGTACTACGGTGAAGCACAGTGTGACTGGGACGACTTTTTCCCTGAGCTGGAAAATATCGACTTTAACAATAAGCTAGTCGCTATATTTGGTTGTGGCGATCAGGAGGATTATGCGGAATACTTCCTCGACGCAATGGGTACGTTAAGAGACATTATTGAACCCAAAGGTGCCATTATTGTAGGTAACTGGTCCACCTCCGGCTACAATTTTGTTGCCTCTAAAGCCTTAGTAGACGATAACCACTTTATCGGCTTGGGTATCGACGAAGACCGACAGCCAGAACTCACTGAGCAGCGCGTTAAAAACTGGTGCAAGCAAGTTTATGACGAGATGAGTTTAAAAGAGTTTGAAGGCCTGTAATAGAGAGGCTTAAGAGAAAAACCGGCATTTGTATCGCCGGTTTTTTTACATCTAGAAAGTTAGCCCGCCCGATACTTTGCTTTCTTTCGTACATAAACAGTACGGTTTACTTCTGCAACTAGCTGATTATCATTGTCTTTAATGTGGACAATAAACTGTGGAAAATGTTTGTTGCCATCTTGCGTAGCAGTTCTAATGCATTCTACCGTGTCATCGGATAACCAAAATTCAGCGGTCAACTTGCCCTTACCTGGTGTAATAAAATTAATATCAGCTTGTTTATCCCACACCAAATATTCCTTGCCTAAAACGCCCATTAACATAAGGGGATAGATAGGATCTGTCATCGCAAAAATAGAACCGCCAAACTGACTACTATTAATATTTTGCGTCCAGCTCATACCTTTAAGCTCTACCCTGCAGTACCGGTAGTCGTTACGTAGCTCAGCTACCTTAATGCCTGGAAAGAAAAATGGTGGCCAAAAGTTGAGTAAATGTCGCATTACTGCTGGGTTAAATGCCCATTTCATAAAACACCCCTGGTATGACCTCTTGGAGGCTATTGTACTTTGCCAATGAGTTAATACAAGATTTGCTTTACAACAACAACGGCATTTTGCCATTTCATTCTGCCACTAATGTCTTTATAATCTTTTGTATATATAAGCCAGAGTTAGATTTTTTATGTCAGATCATAACAGCGAATTACGTAAAGCAGGCCTAAAGGTAACCCTACCGCGGGTAAAAATTTTAGAGATACTGCAAGATCCAAAACACCAGCACATTAGTGCAGAAGACGTATACAAGCTGCTATTAGAAATAGGCGAAGATATCGGTCTGGCGACGGTGTATCGGGTACTAAACCAATTTGACGATGCAGGCATTTTAACCCGCCACCATTTTGAAGGCGGCAAGTCAGTATTTGAACTTACCGGCGGCAGTCATCATGATCACTTGGTTTGCTTAAAGTGCGGTAAGGTTATCGAGTTTGAAGATGACGTTATAGAGGCTAAACAATTAGAAATTGCCGAGAAAAATGGTATTAAGCTAACGCATCACAGTCTGTATTTATACGGTGAGTGTAAAGACACCGTACAATGTAAGAAAAACAGTGAAATGAATTAAGCAGTTGTTTCATTATTTAGGCACCTTAGGGTGCCTTTTTTACGCGCTAAACCGCGCGAGTTGTAATACGTGCCATCAGCAACGCGTTGACATAATTACCATATTGAAAGGCATAATCAGTTAACTCCGCTTCGACTTCAAAGCCAAAACGCTCATATAACGCTATCGCCGCTTCATTACTGCTATAGACGGTAAGCTCCACGCGACGAATATTAAGCCAGTTATCTGCCATATCTAAAGCTGCACGTAATAATGCCGAACCTACGCCTTGCCCCTGAAACGCTTCCGACACGCCCATGCCCAACTCTGCAACATGACGCCGACGCGTATTCTGGCATACTTGTAATCCAAGCTGACCAATTACACTACCTTCTACCTCGGCAACCAAATTATAAAAACCAGAACCGGCACTATAAAGTCGCTGCCAGTTAGACACGGGTTGATAAGGCAATTGCAAGGTATTCGCATAGACAGATGGTTGGTCATAAATCGCTTTAATCGCATCAATATCAGAGGGTTCAGCATGGCGGATCACTGTTGGCATAATAGTATCCTTAGAGATTTGGCTACTATAATAGAAGGCTTATGCCATTTTCAACAAGCTCTAAAATGACAAAAGCCAGCAAAATTGCTGGCTTTTATTAGGCCCAGTTAACGCTAGCCTAACTGCTGTTCTAGCTCAGGTAACACAGTAAATAAATCAGCGACTAAACCATAATCTGCGATTTGAAAAATCGGTGCTTCTGCATCTTTATTAATTGCCACAATAACTTTTGAGTCTTTCATGCCGGCCAGGTGTTGTATTGCGCCGGAGATCCCTACCGCAATATATAAATCGGGGGCAACAATTTTTCCCGTTTGACCCACTTGCATGTCATTTGGAACAAAACCAGCGTCAACTGCAGCTCGAGAAGCACCAATAGCAGCGCCTAACTTATCGGCGATACCATTTAATAGTGCGAAATTCTCACCATTTTGCATACCACGTCCGCCGGAAATAACTACACGGGCAGCGGTTAACTCAGGGCGTTCAGATTTAGTAAGCTCTTCGCTAACATAGCGAGACATACCAGCATCGGCTGCTGCTGCAATATTTTCTATCGCCGCGTTATTGCCAGTTTCAGCCGCACGAAACGCAGCTGGGCGAACCGTTAATACTTTAATGCTATCTGTTGACGTTACCGTCGCAATTGCATTGCCAGCATAAATCGGCCTGACAAAGGTGTCGGCACTGTCAATGGCAATAACATCAGATATTTGCGCCACATCTAACAATGCTGCCACGCGAGGTAGGAAGTTTTTACCTGTGGTGGTCGCAGCAGCCAGAATATGACTGTAGTTTTTACCCAGCTCGGTAACCAGTGCAGCAATATTTTCCGCTAATTGATGTTGATAAATAGCATCATCGGCCACTAACACTTTACTCACGCCTACGATACCTGCGGCTTCCGCAGCAACACCAGCACAATTGGCACCGGCAACAAGTACAGTAATGTCACCACCAATAGCGCTCGCTGCCTGTACGACTTTATGCGTTTCACCTTTAAGATGCTGATTGTTATGTTCTGCAATAAGTAAAATAGCCATTAAATCACCTTCGCTTCATGCTTTAACTTGTCTACCAGCTCGGCGACTGATTCCACTTTAACGCCACCCTGACGTACTGCAGGTGCTGATACTTTCACCACGGTAACGTTAGATGTAAGACTAACACCAAAGCTATCTGCTGCTTTTACATCTAATGGTTTTTTCTTCGCTTTCATTATGTTAGGTAATGAAGCGTAACGTGGTTCATTTAAACGTAAATCTGTGGTCACAACAGCAGGCAGGCTAAGTTCAACGGTTTGCAAGCCACCATCTATTTCACGGGTTACCGCAACTTTACCATCTTGTAGTGCAACTTTAGATGCGAAAGTGCCCTGCCCCATACCAGTTAGCGCAGCTAACATTTGACCGGTCTGATTATTATCAGAATCTATCGCTTGTTTACCTAATATCACCAACCCTGGTTGCTCTTCGCCAACCACTTTTGCCAGTAATTTGGCTACTTGCAACGAATCTAGGTTTAGTGTTGTTTCAATGTGAACGGCGCGATCAGCGCCTAACGCCAGTGCAGTACGAAGTTGTTCCTGAACAGCAACCGGGCCGATAGATACGGCAACCACTTCGGTTGCACTACCGGCTTCTTTTAATCGTACCGCTTCTTCGATAGCAATTTCACAAAACGGGTTTAAAGCCATTTTAACGTTGGCCAGATCGACACCTGATTGATCCGCTTTTACCCGCACTTTTACGTTATAATCTATTACCCGTTTTACCGGCACCAATATTTTCATATATTCCTCATTATTTCCTGCGCCACATTATACGATTTGGCTACAGGTTTACGTTAAGGTAAAGCCGCTCTGATTTAGATTGCAACAATCTACTTACTGTTGACGTTAACGTCAACCTGCAATACCCTAAACAACATGATAAAAGCGGCGTAAGCTGTAAATAATAAACTCCAAGAGGTACATGCCGTGGAAAGAGAATCAATGGAATTCGATGTATTAATTGTAGGCGCTGGCCCAGCGGGTTTGTCAACTGCGATAAGATTAATGCAACAAGCGAAGGCCGCGGCCAAAGAGCTAACGGTTTGTGTGGTAGAAAAAGGCTCAGAAGTTGGCGCTCATATCTTGTCTGGTGCGGTGTTTGAGCCCCGCGCTTTAAATGAGTTACTACCCAACTGGCAAGAACAAGGTGCCCCTGTCACCACTGCCGTTACGCATGACGATATCTATCTGTTTAAAAATGCCGACGACGCAACCAAATTACCCGGTTTTGCCGTCCCCAAGACCATGCATAATAGTGGTAACTATATTGTCTCAATTGCCAACTTGTGTCGTTGGCTGGCTCAACAAGCCGAACAGCTTGGCGTTGAAATTTTTCCAGGCTTTGCCGCTAGCGAAGTTCTAATTGACGATAACGTTGTCAAAGGCATCGTCATTGGTGATATGGGCTTAGATAAAGATGGGCAACCTAAAGACAGTTTCGTGCCAGGCATGGAATTGCATGCCAAGTACACCGTTTTTGCTGAAGGTTGCCGTGGCCACCTCGGTAAACAGCTTATTGCGCATTTTGAACTGGATAAAGATAAATCACCGCAACACTACGCCTTAGGTTTCAAAGAAATTTGGGATATTTCGTCGGAGCAACACCAACCGGGTTTAGTCATGCACTCTGCAGGTTGGCCGCTGACCAATGATACCTCTGGTGGTGGTTATTTATATCACGCCGAATCGCAGCAAGTGGTTGTTGGGCTTATTGTCGATCTTAACTACAGCAACCCACATTTAAGCCCGTTTGAAGAGTTCCAGCGGTATAAACAGCATCCTGTGGTTAAGCAGTACCTAAAAGAAGGAAAAAGGGTAAGTTATGGCGCAAGAGCCATTACTAAAGGTGGCCTGAATAGCCTGCCCAAAATGAGTTTCAATGGCGGTTTGTTGGTAGGCTGTGATGCAGGTACGTTGAACTTTGCCAAAATTAAAGGCAACCATACAGCGATGAAATCAGGTATGTTGGCAGCCGAAACCCTGTTTAACGCATTATCGCAAGATGATAACGGCGGTAAAGACTTAACCGCATTTGCTGATGCTATTGAGCAAAGTTGGCTATACGACGAGCTCTATCGCTCTCGCAATTTTGGCCCTGCTTTGCATAAATTTGGTACCTTTTGGGGCGGTGCATTTAATACGCTGGAGCAAAACTGGTTTGGTGGTAAATTTCCTTTTACATTAAAAGATAATAGCTTAGACCATGCTCAGCTTAAATTAGCGAATGAGGCTCCGGTAATTAATTACCCTAAACCTGACAATATTGTTAGTTTTGACCGCTTAACGTCTGTTTATTTATCCAATACTAATCATGAAGAAGAGCAACCTTGTCATTTAAAACTGGCTGATAGCAGTATTCCTATTAGTATTAATTTGCCTAAATATAACGAACCAGCACAGCGCTATTGCCCAGCTGGCGTATATGAGATTGTGCAAGATGAAAACAATGCACCCAAATTTCAAATAAACGCACAAAACTGTATTCATTGTAAAACATGCGACATTAAAGATCCGGCACAAAATATCACCTGGGTAACCCCCGAAGGTGCAGGTGGCCCTAACTACCCCAATATGTAACCCTCCTCTTATGTGCGTTAACGCTACCATGTCGTTAACGCACGTTTATATCATAGATTATTGTTATTACTTGCGTTGCTAAAATACTTTATTAAAAATTTTCCAGCTATTTTTCATACTCTTTTTTGGCTTAATGATAAACAACTACTACCTTTAACGCAGACTGTTTGTTTTTAATCGTTGCCAAAATGCGTTGTCTGAAACAGGAAGTAGCTAATGAATAATAGAATTAAACCTGATCATAACCCGCAAGATGAGGTTGTCTCCGTAAAGGCGGTGTTAAAAAAAAGCACAGCTACACCTTCAGCAACAACACCCTTGTTCGCCAGTGATCGCTATATGTATTTTACCGAACGAGATCTGAATAAAATACTGACGAATCTGGACGCACTAAGGGCAAGTGTCTTTCCTGTGTCGAACCCCGATAATGAAATTCAAAGTCGTAAACAACAGAACTTCCCCTCTGTATGCCTAATTGGTTTGGGTCGCTGCGGGTCTAACATTGCACTGGATGTCGCATCGCTGGTTTATAGCGCACGTAATTTTTATCTCAGTGAATTTAATAACGAAGAAAAACAAACCCGTGAGCAAGAATATCGTCCAATGCGATGGATAAAACGCAGTTTGCATTTGTCGAACTCACAAGCTGTAAAACCTGTTTTTTTGATTGAACCATTAGTTATGCTAGGCGACCTGGACAAAGACATTGAGGGCCGCATTCGTTTTTCACACAAGGGTGAGAAAAGTGGCTTTTTGCATGATTACACAAAAATGAAAATCATGGATTTATCTGAAGTGCATGCAGGTGGCGCCGGTAATGCGCCGATTCTGGGTCAATATCTGGCCAAAATCATTTTGAACAAAGATACACAGCGCTTTGCTAACCCCGATTGGAAATTTATACACTCTTATTTGATTGATTCCTGTGGCATAAAAGCTAATCAGTCCAGACTATACTTTTACATTTTTAGTGCCGGTGGCGGCACGGGCTCCGGCATGGCATCAGAGTTTGGCTTAGCGCAACAGTATGCGTATATGAGTAAAACTTTTGATACTCGCATGCTGGCTGAAGATGAAGAAAACCGCGGTCATTCCTTTGTTTTTGAACCCATATTTACCAGTGGTATTTGTATTTTGCCTAATATATCCGACCATGGTGTTGAGATGTCCGAGGCGCTGCATATCAACGCAGGACGGTTACTGTGCAAATACCTGGCCGAAGAATGGGACTTTTCTTACAACTTTGATAATGAAGATAGCAGTGAATCCAGCGTGATGCATCGCATCCGGCCCTGGAATGCCATGATGCTGATATCCAACGACATTATGCGTTATGCAGAAGAAACCGATGACGGTGGCATTCAGCATATTGATGTCAATGCGATGGAGAAGTACGCTAACCAGTATATTTCACAGCAAATATTTAATATTTTAACTGCGCAAGCCGTTACCACCGATTATGACGAAAACTACTTTCGCCGTGCAGGTATTGATATTGGCGAGACTATCAGGCTTGATGCTAACGACTTGTTTATGAGCCTCGCAGGCCCGGTTGCAGTTGCGTACGCTGAATCGGTGATTCCCGCGGATAGTAGTCTGGCAGATAAAAAAGCCGGTACATCATTAAATATTGATGATTTATTTTTTCGCTCAATAGATTTGCCTCACTTTAACAAGGTTACTCAAGCCATAGAAGGCATTAGTTTACTGCCGATAGAATCGGGGCGATATCGTGAAACCCTAGCCAGCTATGTTAAGAACGGCTATAACGCAACAGAATTAAAGGATCTGCATTTTTTTAAAAACTGTTCTTCCGTCGTGTCTATTGTTTCGCTGCCCAAAGACTATAAATTGTCTTACATGGATTTAAACCGTCTAAAATCGCATCTTAATTCACTGTTTCCCAATACGACATTAAAACGTTATGCCTTGGTAATTGGCGCTTCTGCGAATATTTCTTTAACCACGTTAATTGTTAAAAGCCCATGTTTAAGCGATGATTTTCTAACACTCATTGTCGCCTTTATTAAACGCTGCTTTGCCAAAGACAACTACCGCTTTGATGAGCAGCTAGATAAAGCTATGTTAGAGTTTATCCGCTCTGACGACTTTGACGAAGCCGCTGTAGACACCATGTTAAATGAGTTTGAAAATCCAGCGAAAATTCTCGATACCAACTGGTACGCTATCAAACCCATGTATGAAAAAAAATACCGTGAACTTATCCATAACAAAGACAAGTTTGTCTCTATAAACGATATTCGTTTAAGCCGGGATAGTGTCAAAAAGGCCATTAAGTATCTGCGTGAAATATACCGGCATAAAATCAGCAAAACTAAAGTCATTTCGCTGAATCCGGCAGGAAGCACCAGCACTTCATCAAAAGACTAAATATATGTATTTTTGACAGCACAATTGGCTTAGCTGTTCTAAGCCAATTGCTTTATCTGGTAGCGAAAAAGCCCTCGAAGCCCTACACTATCGCCATTATTGACACTGAAGGGAATAGATCCACGTTATGTCTGATGCGACCTTGTACCGGTTAAATAAGTTTATCAGTGATACAGGCTTTTGCTCGCGCCGTGAGGCCGACAAATTTATTGAGAAGGGTCAAGTAACCGTCAACGGTGTTATTGCACCGGTTGGGTTGAAAGTGACGGAACAAGATCAGGTATTAATTGACGGAAAACCGTTAAAAGCTAAACCCACCCGGGTATATTTGGCCTATAACAAACCAGTCGGTATTACCTGCACCACAGAGCGCCATATTCATGGCAACATTATTGATGCGGTTCGTTATCCTGAACGGATTTTTCCCATTGGCCGGTTAGACAAGCCCTCAGAAGGTTTGATTTTTCTAACCAACGACGGCGATATCGTCAATAAAATTTTGCGTGCTGGCAACGCACATGAGAAAGAATACGTTGTTACGGTAAATAAACCCATTACAGAGCGTTTTATACAACAAATGAGCCGTGGCGTGCCTATTCTTGATACTGTCACCCTGCCCTGCACAGTACTGCAGCGTTCTAAACAAAGTTTTACGATTACGCTAACCCAAGGGCTTAACCGTCAAATCCGACGGATGTGTGAGCATCTTGGGTATGAAGTACAAAGCTTAAAACGTACGCGCATTATGCATATTCGTGTAGCCGGGTTGAAACCTGGTAGCTGGCGTTTGTTAGATCCAATTGAAATACGCATGCTGGAGCAACAATTACTCACTTCAACTAAAACCGCTGATAGTGGAGATGAAATTAACAGCTTTGAAGACTAGCGTGGTTTAAAGGACTAATCGACACAGTCTGCGGTGAATACCGTTACTGTGTCGGGCTAAATATTATAAATCGCACTAATGCTAAACGAAAAACGCAGCCATAAGGCTGAGTTTTCTAATTTGGAGCGAGTAACGAGGTTCGAACTCGTGACCTCGACCTTGGCAAGGTCGCGCTCTACCAGCTGAGCTATACTCGCATAAATCTGGTAATTTACTCATTAAGAGTAATGGTGCCCGGGGCCGGACTTGAACCGGCACGCCCTTTCGAGCGAGGGATTTTAAATCCCTTGTGTCTACCGATTTCACCACCCGGGCAGACAACTTTTTACTACTTTAACCTAACAACGCATTGTGTGATGGAGGCGGGTCCCGGAGTCGAACCGAGGTGGACGGATTTGCAATCCGCTGCATGGCCACTCTGCCAACCCGCCATTCAAACAATTTTACTCTTTGAAAGAGTTGGAGCGAGTAACGAGGTTCGAACTCGTGACCTCGACCTTGGCAAGGTCGCGCTCTACCAGCTGAGCTATACTCGCGTTGTTATGGCCATGTGCCTTAACACGTGACGCATTCTACTGTTTTAATTCAGCCAGTCAATAATAAATTTTTGCTTTTATGACTGACTGATTAAAATTTGACTGAGTTGCGCTAATAATCAACAAAAACATCGCCTAGTGCACCAAATCTCGCCAGGCGGCACGCAAATAACTGTACATTGACCATAGTGTTAGCACGGTTGCAATGTATAACAACAGCATACCTGCAGGGGTAAACCAGCTTACAAACCAATGTTCGGGCCGCCAAATTAGTCCAATTAATGCCAGCATTTGTGCAATAGTCTTATATTTACCCAGATTTGATACTGCCACATTCGCGCGTTTCCCTAGCTCTGCCATCCATTCACGCAGCGCCGAAATGACAATTTCGCGACTTATCATAATAATGGCAGGTACCGTTACCCATAACGATAAACTATCAACGGCAATTAATACTAGGGCTACCGCCACCATGACTTTATCAGCCACAGGATCTAAAAAAGCACCAAAAGGCGTAGACTGCTGCAGCTTACGCGCCAGATAACCATCTAATGCATCTGTAATTGCTGCAAGCCAGAAGACAAAAGCGGCCCAAAATCGTGCATTCTCAACACCTGAGTAAAAACACACTATAAAAACCGGGATTAAAAACAGTCGGAACAGGGTTAACAGATTGGGAATATTCCACATCTTATTATTCTCTACAGCATCCATGTCGCTATGCTACTTGTTATGGCAGGCTTGGTAAATCTTTTCCGCCTGAGCCTTTGAAATACCCGGTACAGAGCTAAGTTCTGTAATGGATGCTCTCATTACGCCTTGCAGCCCACCCAAATATTGTAATAATGCTTGCCGGCGTTTTTCACCAATACCTTTCACTTGCTCAAGTGGGCTAATAACGAACGCCTTACCACGCTTGTTTCGATGACCGGTTATCGCAAAGCGATGTGCTTCGTCACGAATTTGTTGAATTAAATGTAGTGCTGGTGCATCTTCAGCTAAGTGAATACTGCGTCCGCTTTTGGCTAAAATCAACGTCTCCAAACCTGGCTTTCTGCTCGTGCCTTTAGCGACTCCAACCAAAATGGGATGTTTCTCGTGTGGCCAGTCTAAAAATTGCTCAATGGCAATGTTCAGCTGCCCTTGTCCACCATCAATAAAAATAATATCAGGTATTTTGTCGGTATCCTGCACTTTGCCGTAGCGTTTATTCAGGGCAAACGCCATAGCTGCATAGTCGTCACCTCCAGTAATACCGGTAACGTTATAACGCCGATATTCTGCTTTAAACGGTCCCTGGCCGTCAAACACGACACAAGAAGCAATTGTTGCCTGCCCCATGGTATGGCTTATGTCGAAGCATTCCATACGATTAATAGCGTGATCAAGCTGTAGCACCTGCTGCAATTGCTGATACCGCAATGCTGTTTTTTGTGCCTGCGATTGCTTATTATCACAAGATAGCTGGGCATTTTTCAGTGCAAGGCTAAGATATTTTGCCTTTTCACCTCGCTGGGCATAGGTAATACGAACTTTACGGCCAGCAATTTCGCTAATCGCTGCAGCAACAACATCTCCATCGGATAATGGATGCGACAATACAATTTCGCGTGGCATTTGCTGAGTACCATAACCATCTAGATAAAACTGCAATATAAACGCAGTAAGAATTTCATCTTCTTCAGTATCAGCAGGCACTTTAGGAAAATACGCCTTACTGCCAAGGATTTTTTTATCACGGACAAAAAGTGCATGTACCGCAGCGACTCCATGTGAAAACACAAAGCCTATAACATCCATTTCGTCATGATCGCCACTGACGCTTTGCTGCTCCTGAACTTTTCGCAGCGCAATGATTTTATCCCGTAATTGCGCTGCTTGTTCAAACTGCAATTCTTCACTAGCCCGATTCATATCCTGCACCAGGTTATCTATCACCTGCTGATCTTTCCCAAGTAGAAATAAGCTTGCTAGTTTTACTTGCTGCTGATAGGCCTCATCAGTAATTTTGCCAACACAGGGCGCCGAACACAGCTTCAATTGATACTGCAGGCAAGGACGTGTTCTGGCGCGATAAAACCCGTCTTCACACTGGCGGATTGGAAAAATCTTCTGTAGCGTTTTTAAACTTTGCCAAACAGCCCCAGCGTTTGGATAGGGACCAAAGTACTGCCCCGCTGCTTTACGTGGCCCACGGTGTGAGCTAATTCTTGGATGTTTATGATCAGTTATTAAAATATAAGGATAGGATTTATCATCCCGAAGCAACACGTTGTAACGTGGCATAAATTGTTTGATAAGGTTATTTTCGAGGATAAGTGCTTCTGTTTCGCTGTGAGTCAAGGTGTATTCAACTTGCGCTATCTGGCTAACCAAGGATCGGGTTTTAACACTGTCGACGGTACGACGAAAATAACTACTTAACCTGTTGCGTAGGTCTTTAGCCTTGCCAACATAAATAACCTGCTCAGCGGCATTTACCATGCGGTAAACACCAGGCTGATGCGGTACAGTGGTTAAAAAGGTTTTGGAATCGAACATCAGGCTTTTGCGATGTCAATCATACCGTGTCGCAATGCCAAATGCGTTAGTTCGACATCACCACTAATAGCAAGCTTCTCAAACATACGATAACGATATGAATTAACCGTTTTCGCACTAACATTTAATTGATCCGCGATATCCGTAACTTTTTGTCCCTGCGTAATCATCATCATAATTTGCAGTTCACGGTCAGATAAATCATCAAAAGGGTTTTGACTAAGGTTATTTACCTTACTCAAGGCCATTTTTTGCGCAACTTCGTCAGAAATATGTCTCACACCGGTGTAAACTTTGCGAATGGCTGACACCATTTCACGTGGCGGTGAGTTTTTAGAAATAAAACCTGCAGCGCCTAACTGCATAACTTTGGTTGGCACAGGCTCTTCACACGACACTGATAAAGCCAAAACTTTAATGTCTGGACAATAATGCAGTATACGCTTCGTCGCTGTCATGCCTCCCATACCTGGCATATTCATATCCATCAACACAACATCAGGTTCGTGTTGACGGCAAAATTGTAGTGCTTCTTCACCTGAGCCAGCTTCGCCAATCACCTTGATACCGCGCTCATCCATTAGAATGCGACTGATCCCAGTACGTACAAGCTCATGATCATCAACTAACAAGACGTTAATCAATTTAGCCTCTCCGCTTCACTGGATATTAGAATTATTATAATTGGTTAGCATAGCTGAGCAGAAACACTTTTGCTAAACAATTTGAGTCGGAACTAGTGGTTTTGACCAGTTCATGCAAAGTGTGCCAGAAAAGTTAATAATTTTAAACAAATGGATTTATTTTTTGCTTCGGAAATGACAAGTAAATTATTTGAAGGTGAGGTGTAAGTGGCGGAGGGAGAGAGATTCGAACTCTCGGTGGGCTATTAACCCACGCCGGTTTTCAAGACCGGTGCATTAAACCGCTCTGCCATCCCTCCGCGTTACAGGGCGCATATTAAAAACTGCAGCCTGCTTTGTAAAGCGCTTTTTTGTTATTTTTGAGTGTTTGCTTAGTAAATCAACAACAAAGCCATAATTTAAACAATTAAAGTATGGATCCAACAGGCTATAAGCTAGTCAATTTTTTACAGGCACAAAAAAACCACCCTAGGGTGGCTTTAATGGCGGAGGGAGAGAGATTCGAACTCTCGGTGGGCTATTAACCCACGCCGGTTTTCAAGACCGGTGCATTAAACCGCTCTGCCATCCCTCCGGCGACGCGTATATTAATCACTTAGGTTGAGAAAAGAAAGCATTAAATGCAAAAAAATCTCACCGTCACCAAATTCTTACTTCAACCACTGGTCTAGTGTGAACTATCTGCGTATTATAATGTCAGTTATATTAATAAACCTTTGTATTAGGAGAACAATTAATGTCATACAGAGAAACAACAACGATCAGTACTGCCGGACGCAGTGTTGAAATTAATAAAGTACTTCGTAACACCTATTTTTTATTGGCAATGACATTGGCTTTCAGCGCAGTTACAGCCGGCGTTGCAATGGCGCTAAATATGTCGCCAATGATGTCTATCGTCTTTTTTGTTGCAGGCTTTATCATGCTCTTTGTTGTTAACAAAAAAGCGGATTCAGCCAGTGGTATTTTTTGGGTTTTCGCCTTTACTGGCGCATTAGGCGCCTCGTTAGGCCCGATGCTAAATTATTATGCAGGTTTGGCAAACGGACCTTCTTTAATAATGCAAGCATTAGGCGGTACAGCACTAATCTTCTTCAGTCTGTCGGCTTATGCGCTAACTACACGTAAAGATTTCTCTTTCATGGGTGGTTTTTTAACAGTAGGCCTTATTGTAGTTTTAGTTGCTGCACTGGCGAATATCTTCCTTAACATTCCGGCCCTTAGCCTGACTATCAGCGCTGCCATTATTCTTATTATGTCAGCACTAATCCTGTTTGATACCAGCCGTATTATCAACGGTGGCGAAACTAATTACATCCGCGCTACAGTGAGCCTTTATTTAAATGTCTTCAACATTTTTGTAAATCTGCTGCAACTACTAGGCGTTTTTGGTGGTGATGATTAATAACGCTACTTTGCCTAGTGATGCTTATTAGTTAAAATGCCCCCACTGCGGGGCATTTTTTATTTGGGCGGCATATGACACGTTTTGGTTTATTAATCACTTCCAATAGCTTTGCCAGCCAAAGTCTGGCAAGTGCATTGTTATTTGCCAAAACAGCTGTTGAGCATGGCCACCAGATTGACCATATCTTTTTATACCAAGAAGCAGTTTACTCTGCTGCGGCAAATATTGATTTGCCCGCCGATGAGCCAGATATTAGCGCCACGTTAGCCAGTTTCTGTCATCAGCACTGCATTCCATTGCTGTTTTGTATTACAGCTGCTGAAAAACGTGGTGTTGTAAGTGATACTTTGCCGGCCCGTAAAGGCTATATCGCAGCAGGCTTGGCAGAGTTTGCAATGCGACAGACAAATATAGATAAATTGGTACAATTTTAATGTGTAATTTACTGGTATTGCTGCGTTACAGCCCTTTTAACAATGCCCAAGGACGTGAAGCACTTGATCTTATATTAGCACTCGCTGCGGTCGATCATAACGTCAGTGTGCTATTTAGCGGCGATGCCGTATTCCAGCTACTACCAACCAAGGACCAGCCTGATTTTGCGTTAAAAGCGTACCCGCGCAGTTTTAAATTGTTTGAACTATACGATATTGACCAGGTGTATGTCTGCGAGCAATCATTGCGTGAGCGAGGCATTAAACAAAATCAACTAGTCACAGCCGCAAGGCCAGTGTCTGCAAATGACATCACTGTGTTAATGGCGGAACAACATCAGGTAATTAGCAGCTAAAATGAAACTCATTAGCATAATTTCACCAACAATTAATCTGGCCAACCTTGCTCAAGTTTGTGCAGTCACTGACGCAATCTTACTTCGACAAGATGCGGTATATTTGTGTCTACGCAACGACATCAGCTGGCCAACAACCCAACGCTATGCATTAGACAGCGATATATACGTTAGACATGTTTTAGTACCAGAAGATATTGTCGTAGTAACGGCAAAGCAGTGGCTCGAATTAACCATCAATGCTAAGCAAAACCTGTTATGGCAGAATTAATGATTGATAATGCAAATCTAGTGCTGGATAAACATGGTTATCTTGCTAATTTAACAGACTGGAACATACAAGTTGCCGAGCACTTTGCGTTATTAGAGCAAATTAACCTAACCGACGCTCATTGGGAAGTCGTGCATTTTGTTCGTGATTTTTATCTCGAATTTAATACATCACCGGCAATGCGTATTTTGGTAAAAGCTATGGCACAAAAGTTGGGGGCGGAAAAAGGCAACAGTAAATATTTGTTTCAACTATTTCCACAAGGCCCAGCAAAGCAAGCTACACGAATTGCCGGCTTACCTAAGCCAGCAAAGTGCTTATAACGGAAAAAGTGCTACGTTGTGCTGCTGCGCATAATACCGACTATACCCTCCAGCGTAACAATAACAAAAACAGCAATAATGCCGATAACGATGGCCCAATAAATACTGCGCATTAACGGTGGATTGGTTTGCTTTATGCTTCTTTTACGCTTTGGTGCCATATGCTCACTCCGCATATACTCTACCTCAGTATAAGCAAAGCTATAGCCTGAGATAGAGTAGATATTTACACCACTTAACCTATACGAGCAACGCCACCCATATAGCTACGTAGCACCTGAGGTACTTCAATACTGCCATCTGCTTGTTGGTAGTTCTCTAATATTGCAACCAACGTACGCCCCACCGCTAAAGCAGAACCGTTTAAGGTATGGATCAACTCCGGCTTTTTCATATCAGTGCTGCGGTATCTCGCCTGCATACGTCGAGCTTGGAAATCGCCCATGTTACTGCAAGAAGAAATTTCACGATATGTATTCTGAGCTGGCAACCACACTTCAAGATCGAAGGTTTTGCTCGAACCAAAGCCCATATCTCCAGTACATAACAGCATGACCCGATAAGGTAAGCCTAATAACTGCAGCACTTTCTCTGCGTGACCGGTAAGCTTTTCCAGCGCTTGCATAGAATGCTCAGGCTGCACCAGCTGTACCAACTCTACCTTGTCAAACTGATGCTGGCGAATGAGTCCCCGGGTATCGCGACCATAAGAACCTGCTTCACTGCGAAAACATGGCGTGTGGGCGGTATATTTCACTGGAAGCTCAGACGCATCAAATATGGTATCCCGCGCCAAATTAGTTACGGGGACTTCTGCTGTGGGGATCAGGGCCATGCCCTGTCCTTCTTCCGTCGCCGGTTGTGTATGGAACAAGTCTGCGCCAAATTTGGGTAACTGGCCTGTGCCGTAAAGACTGGTATGATTTACAAGATAAGGTACATACAACTCAGTGTAACCATGTTCAGTGCTATGTAAATCCAGCATAAACTGTGTTAAAGCACGATGTAACCTAGCGATTTTGCCGCGCATCACGACAAAACGTGAACCTGCAATTTTTACTGCACTCTCGAAATCCAGGCCTTTATCTAACGCCTCACCCAATGCGACGTGATCTTTAACCTCAAATTCAAACTGGCGAGGCTCACCAAAACGGCGAACTTCAACATTTTCATTTTCATCTTTACCCAAAGGCACTGAGCTGTCTGCCAGGTTAGGCACAGTCAATGCAATTTGTTCAACCTCGGCTAGAACGGCGTCCAGCTGATGTTTCGCTGCATCTAATTGTGCCCCCAAGCCATCAACCTCAGCCAGTAACGGAGTAATATCTTCCCCGCGTCCTTTAGCCTGGCCTATTGCTTTGGACTTAGTTTTACGCTGATTTTGCAACTCCTGCGTTGCAACTTGCAACTGACGGCGCTGCTCTTCCAACGCCGTTAAGCGTGAAACATCCAAAGTAAAACCACGCTGTGCCAAACGCGCGGCAGTTTCAGTTAATTCATTACGCAAAAATTTCGGATCTAACATAGTATTTACTTCATTGAACCCAGTTTAAGCCCTAACCAGGCAAGCGTTAAACATAACAACACATTTAATAATACGTTGGCGATTGCTTTAAGCCAGTCGCCTTGCTGTAACAGCAAGACAGTATCCAGCGAAAAAGTTGAAAACGTGGTGAAAGCGCCGATTAAACCAATAGTAACCAACGCTCGCCAGGGAGATACGGCTAGTACACCATTACTTAGCAGCGCATACAACAACCCCAGAACAAATGAGCCGAGAATATTAACCACCAACGTTCCAAAAGGGAATGCTTTACCAAAAACATTCAATGCCAACTCATTAGTGGCATAGCGTAAACACGCCCCTACTGCACCACCAATGGCAACAGCAACATAGGTCAACATTTTTTATCTCTTTGCTGCACACTATCCTGATCTAACTGTTTTAAATAGCGCAATTTCTCAGCAAGCTGCTTCTCCATACCTCGCTCTACCGGTTGGTAAAACTGTTGGTCAGCCAGCTCAGCGGGTAAATAACGTTCTCCTGCAGCATAAGCGCCGGGTTCATCGTGCGCATAACGATATCCCTCGCCAAAGCCTAGCTGCTTCATTAATGACGTTGGTGCATTACGTAAATGCAGCGGCACTTCGTATGCCGGGTGTTCTGCTACTATTTTTTTTATATGATTAAACGCACTGTATACCGCATTACTTTTCGGTGCCAATGCCAGATACACTGCCGCTTGCGCTATGGCTCGCTCGCCCTCAGCTGGGCCAACACGTTCAAACGTGTCCCAGGCATTAAGCGCTAACGTCAACGCGCGAGGGTCAGCATTACCTATATCCTCACTAGCAATAGCGAGTAAGCGCCTGGCTACATATAGCGGATCGCCGCCACCGGCTAAAATTCGACAGTACCAATATAACGCCGCATCGGGATCAGAACCTCGCACCGACTTATGAAATGCAGAAATAAGGTCGTAAAACATATCCCCCTGGTTATCAAACCCGGGTAGCTGTTTAGGTACCAGATGCTTTAAAATCGCAAAATCAATCTGTTTAACATTATCGACAATACCGGCAAGCTCAACGGCCTGCTCAAGCAAATTAAGCAATTTACGCGCGTCACCTGCTGCCAACTGCAACAGTAACTGCTGTGCATCGGGCACAATAGTAAGATCGACATTACCCAGCCCACGCTCTTTATCAGTTATAGCTTGCGTCAGTACTAGCTGTAAATCTTCATCAGCAAGCGGTTTAAGTACACACACCCTGGCCCGTGACAAAATTGCATTATTTAGCGCAAAAGACGGGTTTTCGGTGGTTGCACCAATAAAAATAATAGTGCCATCTTCAATGAAGGGTAAAAACGCATCCTGTTGGCTTTTATTAAAGCGATGTACTTCATCAACAAATAACAAGGTGCGCTGCTGATATTGCTGCTGTCGCTGCTGTGCTTGTGTTATGGCGTCACGGATTTCTTTTATGCCACAGGTGACAGCAGATAGCTTAATGATTGATGCATCAGCTTGTTTAGCAATCACCTCTGCTAGTGTCGTTTTACCGGTACCCGGGGGTCCCCAAAGAATTAGTGAAAATACCCGTCCGTCAGTAATGGCTTTTCTAAGCGCCGTGCCATCACCAACTAAATGTTGCTGGCCTGCATACTCAGCCAACGTTCTGGGTCGCATTCGTGCTGCCAACGGGCGAAAGTCATCAGCAAAATCTAACGGTAAAGAATTCACTCTGTTATCTCTGTCGCTGGTCATCGATATCGGTGAACTCTGGCGGCACAAACTTAAACAGACTGTCATCTATTTCATTATTTAATTGTACCAGGGTAAAATTGAACTCACTAAGCTGTTGGTTTATGTCCAGCACCTGCATGCGAGATAAGGCACCGGCCGAAAAACTCAAGGTAAGTTGCTGCACTGCGCTGGTATTATCTTTTGATGCAATAACAAACTGTTCGCCCTGTTCAGAAACAACATATTGCTGCCACAATTGTGGATCCGTTGATGTTAACAGCACAAAAGGCGTACGATTAACCTCGGTTGCGGCATCAAAAATCGTCAGCTGTTCTAACAATTCATTATAAAACCACAATGTTTCGCCATCACCAATAAAGACGTTAGGTTCAGGCTCAGTTGTTTCAAAACGGAATTTTGCCGGCTGCTTAAGCACCAACTGACCTTTGCCCTGTTGTAACAATTGCCGCTGAGCATCAAACACCTGCTGCTCAAAACTGGCAGAAAAAGTATTAATTGTTGCCAATTTACGCTGCAATGTCTGTTCGGCTGTTTGTGCCGACGCCAGACCTGATAAAAACATTAGCCCTACTGTAAAATACCGACGTAGCATTTAATATCCTTTTGGTGGCGCTGCCGCCATCACTTCTCGGTTACCATTATGGCCTGGCCCAGTAACAATGCCGCTGTGCTCCATTTGTTCAACTAAACGCGCGGCACGGTTATAGCCAATACGGAATTTACGCTGTACACCCGATACTGATGCACGACGCGTTTCTGTTACAAAGGCAACGGCTTGATCGTATAACGGATCAGCTTCTCCATCATCACCTTCCAAAGTTTCGCCAGGTAGTAGATTCTCTTCCGTGGTTTCCCCGGTTAATATCTCAGGTATATAATTAGGCCGGCCGCGCTTTTTCCAATCTGCCACCACCGCATGCACTTCATGATCGTCAACAAAAGCACCGTGTACGCGGTTTGGAACGCCTGAACCCGGCGGTAAATAAAGCATATCACCCTGCCCCAACAGACTTTCCGCGCCTTGCTGATCCAAAATGGTACGAGAATCAATTTTTGACGATACCTGAAACGCAATACGGGTAGGAATATTGGCTTTAATTAAGCCAGTGATGACATCGACCGACGGCCTTTGTGTCGCCAGGATTAAGTGAATTCCTGCGGCCCTTGCCTTTTGTGCAATTCGGGCAATCAGCTCTTCTACTTTTTTACCAACAATCATCATCATGTCAGCAAACTCATCAATCACCACGACAATTGAAGGCAATTTCTCTAACAGGGGTTGTTCGGTACGCATATCATCTGATGGCCGCCATAACGGATCTTTTAACGGCATGCCCTCAGCAATCGCTTCTTTTACTTTAACGTTGTAGCCTTTAAGATTGCGCACCCCAAGCGCCGACATTAATTTATAACGCCGTTCCATCTCACCAACACACCAACGCAGACCATTCGCGGCATCTTTCATGTCAGTTACAACTTCGGTGAGTAAGTGTGGGATCCCCTCATAAATTGACAACTCAAGCATTTTAGGGTCGATCATTAAAAAGCGAACATCATCAGGAGTTGATTTATATAACAAACTACAAATCATTACGTTAACCCCAACCGACTTACCCGAACCTGTGGTACCCGCGACCAATAAATGCGGCATTTTAGCCAAATCAGCCACCACAGATTTACCGGCAATGTCTTTGCCCAATACCATTGTAAGTGGCGATTTGGATTGTTCAAAAATTTCGTCGCCAATAACCTCTGACAACCGAACAATCTCACGATGCTGGTTCGGTAATTCCAAACCGATAAAAGATTTCCCCGGAATCACCTCAACCACACGCACGCTTATTGCCGACAAAGAACGCGCTAAATCTTTCGATAAACCGGTAATTTTACTTACCTTAACGCCCGGCGCTAAATCTAACTCAAACCGCGTGACTACCGGGCCGGGATGAACCCCTACCACGTTTGCTTCAACGTTAAAATCTAATAGTTTTGCTTCTACTAAACGAGACACCCGTTCTAAGTCTGCTGGGTCAATCGGGTTTTCGGCTTTATCCGGGCGATCTAGCAGCGCTAAAGACGGCAGTTCTTCTAATTGATGCGACACTTCTTCGCCGTCGTCTTCTTCGTCAGTAATTTCAGAGATCATAGGCTCGTAAGCAACATCTGCCGGTAAATCCAGTTGCTGTAATGTCTCACCAAAATACGCTGTTTCGGTTTCGTCAATAGCGCTAAATGACAAGTTCTCGTCTGCCAGTGTATCGACACTATAAAACGCTTTAGCATCGCGTTTAACATCCAAAGGCGTAATAGGCAGGGGCTCAACAGCAGGTTTTGACAATTGAGGTGTTTTTTTGTTGCTTGTCAGCGCAGGTGTTGGCTCAGCAGTAAAATTAGCTTCTTCCTGCTGATCATCAATATGCCCTGCGGTATTTTCTTCGGCAAAGGGGTCGTAATCATCTTTGGCGCGCTCGCGTAGACGTTGCGGCAAAGACATCACAAACTGCATTGCGGTAAAACAAGCCGCTCCTATCGCATCTGCCACAGTAAACCAGGATATACCTGTCAAAAATGTTAGTCCGGTAGCAAAACCGGATAACAGTAATAAAATAGTGCCTATAAAGTTAAAATACGGCAGCATGGCACCACTCACTACATCACCAATAACGCCACCCGACGAAAAATAAAATATATCGTTAAAATTCAAACTACTAATGGCTGTTGAAGTGATAAGCGTCAACACCAAACCTATAACGCGTAACCCTAAAATAAGATAATCAAGACTAAGTAAATCATGAAAGCGTTTAAATAAAAGATAACCGGTAATGGCTACTAACAAAGGCACTAAATAGGCAATCCAACCAAAACAAAACAACAGTAAATCAGCCAACCAGGCACCAATAGGCCCCGCATAATTATGGGTACTGGTTTGATAACCCGTTTGTGACCAGCTTGGATCTGCCGGGTCAAATGACAACAATGCCAGCAACAAAAATACACTAAGGCTGGAAAACACAATCAATCCAACTTCCAGCAACCGCTGCACACCGTTTAACGGAAAATACACTCTGTTTTGCAAATGCAAGGCCCTACCTATTGTCTTTATTTTTTATTCAAGCGCACCAAGGTTTAGTACTGCAGGCTAAGATACCAGAGACACTATAAAAGTGCATCCGTGAAGCGTGGCTGAACCCGTATTTAACTACTGATTGCAACAAAGGTAGTTTGCTTGACTTCTTCCATAACCACATAAGTACGGCTTTCCCGGACGCTGGGTAACCGAAGTAAGGTTTCACCAAGCAACTCACGATACGCTGCCATATTGGCTACCCTGGTTTTAAGTAAAAAATCAAAACTACCCGATACCAGATGGCACTCCTGAATTTGCTCCAGCTTTTCTACTGCTTTGCTAAATTCATCAAAATCTTCAGGGGAGGTTTTACTTAGCGTAATCTCTACAAACACCAAAAGCGCCGCCCCAACTTTTTGCGGATCAACCTGTGCGGTGTAGCCTAATATCACCCCTTCAGCTTCCAGTTTACGCACGCGTTCAAGACATGGCGTAGGACTGAGCCCGACCCTGCGGGCAAGTTCAACATTAGCTAATCGACCGTCACGTTGTAATTCTAACAATATTTTGCGGTCAATACGGTCTAACTTCTTGATACTTTTACTTAAAGAATACATAGCAGTTTAAAAATTTGCTTTTTAAATTTAAACAGAATTAAACACTACAAGATATCTATAAAACAAGCATTAATTCTATATAATTAGCAGTATACTGCGCATAAATGTTACCTCAGCCAACAATTACCTCAATATAGGGCATAAAACGATGATCATTGGCGTACCAAAAGAAATTAAAAACCACGAATACCGTGTTGGCATGACTCCAGCTAGCGTTCGTGAGCTGATAAATCATAAACATAGCGTACTGGTAGAAACCAATGCGGGTATGGGTATTGGTTTTACTGATGAAGACTATACTTCTGCCGGTGCTACAGTTTTAGCAACCGCAGCAGACGTATTTGCTCAGGCAGACATGATCGTTAAAGTAAAAGAGCCTCAAGCTGTTGAGCGTGCCATGTTGCGGGAAGGTCAGGTGCTGTTCACGTATTTACACCTGGCACCTGATTTACCGCAAACAGAAGATTTGATTAAATCAAAAGCCATTTGTATAGCGTATGAAACCGTTACCGACAATCGCGGTGGTTTACCACTACTTGCGCCAATGTCTGAAGTTGCCGGCCGTATGTCAATTCAAGCAGGCGCAAGGGCACTAGAGAAATCTTGTGCCGGCCGCGGCATGTTATTAGGTGGCGTACCGGGTGTAGCACCAGCAAAAGTTGTAGTTATCGGTGGTGGCATGGTGGGTACTAACGCCGCGCAAATGGCACTGGGTTTAGGAGCTGATGTTACGGTTCTGGATCGTAGTGTAGACGTATTGCGCCGCATCAACGCCCAATTTAACGGCGCGGTTAAAGCCATTTACTCTACTGCGGATGCGTTAGAGCAAGAAGTACTGGCAGCTGACTTAGTTATCGGTGGTGTATTAGTGCCGGGTGCAGCTGCGCCTAAACTGGTGACTAAAGACCATATTAAACGCATGAAGCCGGGTTCAGCTATTGTCGACGTTGCTATCGACCAGGGTGGATGTGTTGAAACATCAAAACCGACTACCCATGCTGACCCAACTTATATTGTCGACGAAGTAGTGCATTACTGCGTAGCTAACATGCCAGGCGCGGTGCCACGTACTTCTACCTTTGCATTAAACAACGCTACCCTGCCATTTATTATTCGTTTGGCTAATAAAGGTTACAAGCAAGCATTGTTAGATGATGTTCATCTGATGAATGGCCTGAACGTTATAAACGGCATGGTAACAAATGAAAGTGTGGCTGAAGCTTTAGGTTTCGCCTTTATTGCGCCGCAAACCGCATTAAATGCTTAATGCTCAATAATTAAGCAACAAGTCAAAAAGGCCGGATCTCCGGCCTTTTTTATTTTTTACGCTTTTTTATTGCCTAACAACGGTTTATTTGTGTTTTGCTATATACATTCCGTCCAGACCTGTTATAGTGCGTCTCGGCCTGTAAAGCAGACCTATGTAACAAAATGTTTATGAAAACTTCGCTACACAGCTTCATTGTAAGTCATGTCCTGAAGATTCACGCACGTTTGGCCGCATAAGTAAGGTAACAGTCAGGCTAAAAGCGCAATTAAGCGTCAATTAGTTTTATTTAAATTTTTAGGAGTCATTCATGGCTAAAGTAACTGGTGTAGTTAAGTGGTTCAACGCTGATAAAGGTTTCGGTTTCATTACTCAAGATAACGGCGGCGCTGACGCATTCGTTCACTTCCGTGCGATCCAGACTGAAGGCTACAAAACCTTAAACGAAGGTCAACGTGTAGCGTTCGAAATCGAACAAGGCCAAAAAGGCCCACAAGCTGCTAACGTTACAGTTCTGTAATTTAAGCACTTGCTAAAAAAAGGACACTTAAGTGTCCTTTTTTATTGCCTGCGATTTAATACAGCAAATTAGCCAGAGGTAACGCTCCTGCTCTGCGTTTACTTTTCTTCCCGCACAAAGGCGATATCGGCAAAGCCCATGCGGGCAAATTCTTGTTGACGATAATTCTTCACCGCTGCACCGCGTTTAGCTGTCATTGCCACTTGTTGCTCCATGGCAAGAAAAGCAGCTAAATCTATGCCTTCTGCCGCGGCGACCGCCTCGTACATATCATGATGCTTGTCATAGCTAAAATTGATGACCTTACGCTGTTTTTTAAAAGTATAACTAACTTGTCTTGCCATCTTTTTCTCCAGAATCGTCAACTTGCCGCGGCGGTTGGCATAACCAGCAAGATATGACTAATAATAATGAACCCAGTGCAATGCTCAGTAAGTTTTCACTGCGATTCCACACAACAATATTAACTACTAAACCCGCAGGGATCAGCATATTGTTCATTACGGCCAACACGCCGCTGCTTACTTGCGTCGCCCCTTTATTCCACCAAAAATAACCACCGCCTGATGCCACCAGACCTAACCACAATAGCACGCCCCATTGCTCAGCAGTTGCCGGATACTTCGGCCCTCCAAGCCAAACCCAGGCCGGTAAAGCCACAATTAACGCACCAAGGTAAAACCAAGCAAATAATTGATGTTGCCTTACTGCTTTGGTGTGTTTTGACATTAATAATTTATAGCCCACCTGACCGACAGCAAAACACAGATTGGCGCCCTGAACTAGTGCGAAGCCAAGCCAATAGTCCTCAGTTAATCTGTGATAACGCATAATTGCAGCGGCCAGCACGGCAACTATTGCTGCCAACAAAAATTGATATTGGAAGCGGCGCTGCATCAGGTCATACAATAGGGTGATATAAACTGGCGTAAATATGGTGAAAATAAGCACTTCTGGCACGCTCAACAACAAAAAAGCCTGATAATAAAATAAATACATCAGCCCTAACTGCACAGCACCTAACGTCAGCAATTTGATTACTAAGGGCCAAGGCTGTGCCCTTAAGAACGGCAAAAACACGCAACATGCCAGCACAACGCGGATTAACACCGCTAAATAGGCATCAACCTGACCGGCCAGATAGACTCCAATCAAACTAAACGAGAACGCCCACAACAACGTTACGCCGACCAAATACCTCAATGCGATGCTTTCTCTAGCTGGAGCTGTTTAACTAAAGGCGCAGCATACAAATCACTCATCATGGATATCGCGTCTTTGGGCACCCCTTGCAACCGCTGCTGCCATTGCTCAGCCACTTTTTCATCAATGCTATTGTGTTGTTGCCCCGCTGCTAAATAATTTACCGGAAACAAGCGATATTGTTGCCAAATTTGTTTATCAATAGCCTGTGCCAATTGCTCTGGTTCTGATGGAGCCTGTTGCAGAGGTTGCGAAAAGGCAACATGAACACGGCCCTTATAGCCAACAATGCCTTTTATAATACTGTCGATATCTTCAAATTCAGCTTTTTGGTAGTTCCCTGCCACGCGTTTTTGCCACAGCTCTGTTATTTTACTTACATCACAGGGGTCGTATTCGTAAGATAGGCACACCGGCACAATATTCAGGCTTTGCATAAAACTGGCAAAATCTTCACCACGTTTTTTACCTTCCATGTAAAACATTTTCAGAATTGCCGGGTCAGTTACATCATTGCCATCTTTCGCCCGTCCTTCTTTTTGTGCAATCCAAATAGACTGACACTGCTCCAGCGAATGTTTAATATACCCCGACAATTGTGAAAAATTTTTAAGCATTTCACGCGGGCCTTTCGCGCCCCGCTTTACAATAAAACTTTTATTCAGTTTCATCAGCTCAGTCGCGCAAGCTTTTCGCAGCAAGTTATCGCCGATAGCAATACGTACAGTATCAAAGCCATTGTGGTGCAAGCACCAGTTAACCAATGCTGGGTCCATGGCAATGTCTCGATGGTTAGATATAAATAAATAGGCTTTACCCGGTGTTAAATGCTCAAGACCCGATACCGTCACTTTATTGGTGGTTTTATCGATCATCCGGTCCATAAAACCAGCAACTTGTCGTTGTACCGCCTGAACAGTTTTAATCTTTGACCAGCGCCTTGTAAGGGCAAACTTAATAAATGGCGATAACAGCCAGCCAAAACGGCCGGATAAATGCGGAAAGCGATAATGCAAAATCGCCTTGATGAACTCATCGTCGGCAATTAAGCGTGCAATTGCCGGAGCCACTTCATTATCGTTATAAGGCCGAATGTCGGCGTATATATCTATATCAGACACAAGTTTCACTGTATGGGTAAAGGCAAAGAGCGGTCATTTTACTGAGTTAGCGAAAATTCTCCAGCTCTGTATGTAATTAAGCCCACATTACCGCTATTGCTGCCAACACAATCAACAACAAACCCCAATGATCTGTTTTTTGTAATTTTTCTTTAAAAATAAAGGCCGAAATCAGTAACATGAACAACACTTCAACCTGGCCTAAAGTTTTTACCAAGGCTACCGACTCCAGGCTCATTGCCGTAAACCAGCCAATCGAGCCTACACAACTGCAAACGCTAACCAACAGAGTTAACTTTGGTCGCTGCCAAAGAGCAACCAGTGTTGCACGGTCTTTTATACTTAACCACAGCACTAGCAAAACGGTTTGCAGCATAATAACCAGTATGAGCACCCAGGCCGCCCCATGCGGAAAAGGCAAGCCAAGTACCAAACTCGCTTGACGCACCCACAGTGAGGTTAACGCAAACGCCAAACCACTTGCCAACCCCAATAATAACACCGGCCAAGAAAAGGTTTTTATGCTGGCCCCACTAAGTAAGAACACAGCCACTGCGCCAAGCGCGACACCACACCAACCAAGTAAACTTAGTGTTTCGCTAAATAACAATACACCTAGTATTGCGGCTAATATCGCCTCACTTTTCACCAAGCCGGCTCCGATGGCATAGTTTTTTAACTTAAATAGCCTAACCATTAGGGCCGTTGCCAGTATTTGCGCCAAGGCTGCCGCGACAATAAAACAAACAAAAGTCAGGTTAAACGTTGGCAGTTCAACAGGTTGCCAATGATACAATTGCCATAAATACAATGCAGCTAAAGGCGACGCCCAAATAAAACGGGCCAGCGTGACACCCGTCACACTGACATCTTTGCTAAGTTGTTTTTGAAACGCATTTCGCCAAGCCTGCATAAAGGCTGCTAGCAAGGTAAAGGGGATCCACAGCACGTCAAACACTCACGGAAATATAAGAATTCCATATTAACAAAGGTAAAGACGTATAGATAGCCAGCCGATGGTAGCAATAAGATATCTATAGTGGGTACTTTGAAACGTAACAGCTTTGTCAATCAGCACAAATGCAACTGGTGAAAATTACCGCAGTCAGCGAATAGAGCATTGCTTTCTGACGGGGAATCATTATGATACGCCCTAAGTCGGTACGTAGCGCAGCTTGGTAGCGCACTTCGCTGGGGGTGAAGGGGTCGGAGGTTCGAATCCTCTCGTACCGACCAATAGTTTCAAAAAAGCTCGCGGCTGCGAGTTTTTTCATTTTTACGTTTTAATAACGTAAACTCATCTGGTAACGGTAAAATTTCCAGCCCTAGCTACCAACATCTATACACGTCTAAGTAAGGTTGCAACGCGACTTTGTGTCACATTTGTAATTACAACAGTGACACGTTAACCTAGCGACATAAAGCCTAGCGCTAACCTCTCACTTTCTAATTAATCATTAGCAAATCAGTGGGAGTAACATAAAAGTTGGCATTAAAAAGGTGCTACGTTATCAATGGTTAATATCGGTTTTTTCTGCCACAGTAACTTCACCATACTACTCGTTGGTCTGGCTTTAATTTGCCCACTTTCACAGGCTAATGTGCTTGAAATTCAAGAGTTAGTTTCGATCATTCATTGCCACGGCCAATAACGCTTCGTTTAATTACTTTTCGGAAAATCTTTGTGCCTTGCCTGTGGCATTGATCACTTTTCTCATACACAGTCTACATCTGCCGAATTGATTTAATGTGTCATGTTTATTTACACAATTTTAGGTAGTTATTCATTGAAACCCACCAAGCATATGATTAAAAAGTATATTTTATTCTGGTATGGCACTTGCTGTGTAACTTTAGCTTAAGTTGTCTTAGAAGCCCAACGCACTGAGAATTAGAACGTAGAGAATTTAAACGTCCAATAACAACCATTAGAAGAGATCATAATCATGTCTACAAGAAAAATATTTGCTTCAGCAGCAGTAACACTTGTAATTAGTATGAGTGCCGTGTTTTCTTCACATGCAAGCTTAATTGTAAGCGGTGGTAGTGATGCTTTCAGTTGGACCGCACGCAGTTTATTGACTGGTGCGGCAGAGGGTGGTACCGGCTCACCGTCAAATCTTTTGGGAAACTCGATTTATCATCCCTCATATCCCGCATATAGTGGCGTTGTAGGCATGTTGATGGATTATGGCGATGGTGGACGTTTTGTTTGTTCGGGCACCTTAATGAATGATCGCAGGTCAATTTTAACCGCTGCTCATTGCGTCTCTGGTGGTGCCGGCACAGCGAACCCCTTGTCGACAACTATCTCGTTCCAGCCTGACGGTGGCCTTTCACCTGATGAACGCATATATGCAACTCAGCCAGATGTGGTAAGAATTGAGGTTACCGACTACTTCGTTAATGAAAATTACTCCGGTGAAGTTATTGATCAAAACGACGTTGCCGTTCTTCGCTTAGCTGAAGAAGCTCCGGCGTGGGCTATCTCGCATGACATATATACCGAGGGTGATCTTACAGGACTAGATTTTAACGTGGCAGGCTATGGCTTAAGAGGCGACGGCAACGGCTTAAATAGCTTAAATAGAACTGGCTATTTACGTGAAGGTGACAACATGTATGACTTCGCGTGGGGCAATGAACTATTTAATGGTTTTTTTACAAATCGAGATACTGATGGTGAATTTGCTGGGCAAAACTTTTTTGGGTTTGCTGATGTTGAATTTTCATATTTGTCAGATTTCGATAACGGTTTAGCAATTAATGATACAGCGGGCAGAATCGCCAGTGCCCTTGGCTTAGGTGGCATATTTGACGATGTAGGCTTAGGTGATCGTGAAGTAGGCGTAGCTGGTGGAGACTCAGGCGGCCCTAATTTTATTAATGGTTTAATATCAGGTATTAACAGTTACGGATTAAGTTTTGGTACTAACTTTGGCGATATCGGCGGCGGCCTGAATTCTAGTTTTGGAGAATTCAGTGGGTATGTTCCTACTTTCATTCATGCTGATTTTATCCGTGCCGCTATGGTAAATGTGCCCGTGGTAGCAGTGTCAGAACCAAGCATGCTTGCCTTGATGAGCTTAGGCTTGTTTTCGATTGGTGCCTCTGCGCGCCGTCGCAAAACAGGTTCGTCCACACAGCGGTCTATCAATGGTGGTAAGAACTAAACTGAAACAGCGGTAGAATATTATCTGCTCCATGGTAAATATCTGAGTATTGTTATCTCGAATTAAGCTAAGTAAGGGCATTTTGCCCTTACTTAGGAGCAATACGGTGTTTGAACCCAATTGCAAAAACTAGAAACAATCACCTGGTACCCGAACAACACCTTCCATCAGTACACGCGCACTGCGGCTCATAATAGCTTTGGTTACTGTCCACTGCCCGTTTACCTTTGTTGCGGCTGCGCCTACCCGCAAAGTGCCGGATGGATGACCAAAGCTTACGGCTTCACGATCAACACCACCCGCGGCCAAATGTACTAAGGTGCCGGGTATGGCGGCTGCAGTGCCAATGGCCACCGCTGCTGTACCCATCATGGCGTGATGCAATTTACCCATCGACAGCGCCCGTACCAGTAAGTCTATATCCTTGGTATTTACCTGCTTACCACTTGACGATACATAGCTTTGCGGCGGTGCAACAAACGCAATTTTAGGCGTATGCGCGCGTTCGGCTGCTTCACTAATGTCGGTGATTAACCCCATTTTTACTGCACCATAGGCACGAATGGTTTCAAACCGGCTAAGTGCAGCGGCATCGCCATTAATCGCGTCTTGCAGTTCGGTACCGCTGTAGCCAATATCTGCAGCATTAACAAAAATGGTTGGGATACCCGCATTAATCAGCGTGGCTTTAAAGGTGCCTATGCCTGGCACTTCAAGCGAGTCTACCAGGTTACCGGTAGGAAATATGGCACCACCGCCCTCGCCTTCATCAGCGGCGGGGTCTAAAAACTCAATTTGCACTTCAGCGGCTGGGAAAGTAACGCCATCCAACTCAAACTCGCCGGTTTCCTGCACTTTGCCGTTAGTCATGGGTACATGGGCAATAATGGTTTTGATGATATTGGCCTGCCAGATGCGCACAGTACAAATACCGTTTTGCGGGATGCGATCTGGTGCCACTAAACCATTGCTGATAGCGAAAGATCCAACCGCTGCGGTTAAATTGCCGCAGTTGCCGCTCCAGTCGATAAAAGGTTTATCAATAGCAACCTGACCAAACAGGTAGTCAACGTCGTGTTCTGCTTTACTGCTTTTGCTTAAAATCACCGTTTTACTGGTGCTAGACGTAGCCCCGCCCATGCCGTCGGTGTGTTTACCGTAAGGGTCAGGGCTACCAATAACCCGTAGCAGCAGCATGTCACGGGCTTTACCCGGTGTTTGTGCTGCTTCGGGTAAGTCGTCCAGGTTAAAAAACACGCCCTTACTGGTGCCGCCACGCATGTAGGTGGCCGGGATTTTTATTTGTGGTGAGCTCATAGTGGTTACCCAATGAAGTCTATATATTTGTGTGGAGTACGAGTCGACAACCCTGTTTGGCTCGTCGCAGCAACTCGCTCGCGTTTGCACGCTCGCTCAGACACTCTGCGCCGACAAAACAGGGTATCGACTCTTCTTGCTTGAACCAAACGCTCTACTTGCGAAGATTAGAACCTCTGAAATGTTGTCACAGAGTGTCTGAGCCCTGCCGAAGGCATAAGGGCGAGTTGCTGTGACAAGCAGTTCAGAGCGTTGTAATCACAGCAATTACTGCATACTTTTGATACAACAGTTAAACAGTACCCTGCAAAAAGTCCTGCGCAAAACGCTGCAACACACCACCGGCTTCGTAAATAGACACCTCTTCGGCGGTATCTAACCGGCAGGTTACCGGCACGTTCAAGCTTTCGCCGTTACTGCGGTGTATTACCAACGTTAAGGTCGCGCGCGGTGTGCGCTCCCCTACAACATCGTAGGTTTCAGTGCCATCCAGGCCCAGCGTAATACGGGTAGTGCCCGGCTGAAACTCCAGCGGCAGCACGCCCATACCAATTAAGTTGGTACGGTGAATACGCTCAAAACCTTCTGCAGCAATAGCTTCAACACCGGCTAATCGCACGCCTTTGGCGGCCCAATCGCGTGACGAGCCTTGGCCGTAATCGGCACCAGCGACAATAATCAGCGGCTGCTTACGCTGCATATAGGTTTCAATGGCTTCCCACATGCGGGTAACCTTACCCTCTGGTTCTATCCGTGCTAACGAGCCCTGCTTAACCTTGCCATCAACAATGGCCATTTCGTTAATCAACTTAGGGTTAGCAAAGGTTGCGCGCTGCGCGGTAAGGTGATCCCCCCGGTGCGTGGCGTACGAGTTAAAATCTTCTTCTGGCAAGCCCATTTTGTGCAAGTATTCACCCGCTGCGCTGTCTAACATAATCGCGTTTGACGGAGATAAATGGTCGGTAGTAATGTTGTCTGGCAACAGTGCCAGCGGGCGCATACCTTTTAATGGCCGCTCACCTGCTAGTGCCCCTTCCCAATAAGGTGGGCGACGAATATACGTACTTTGTGGCCGCCAGTCATACAACGGTGTAACCTTGTCACCGTAGTCCACTTCAACGGCAAACATAGGCTCGTAAACTTTACGGAACTGCTCTGGTTTAACACTGGCTTTTACTACCGCATCAATTTCAGCATCGCTTGGCCAAATGTCTTTTAACGTAATGGCTTTGCCATCAAAGTAACCCAGCACGTCTTTTTCAATATCAAACCTAATGCTACCAGCAATGGCGTACGCTACCACTAACGCGGGTGACGCTAAAAACGCCTGTTTAGCATAAGGGTGAATACGACCATCAAAGTTTCGGTTACCCGATAATACGGCCGTAGCGTATAAATCACGCTCTATCACTTCTTGCTGAATTTTCGGATCCAGTGCGCCACTCATGCCATTACAGGTGGTACAGGCAAAACCGACAATACCAAAACCCAACTGCTCCAGCTCATTTAGTAAATGACCTTCTTCTAAATACAGTTGCACGGCTTTAGAGCCAGGTGCCAATGAGGTTTTCACCCAAGGCTTACGCGTTAACCCCAGTTTATTAGCATTTCGTGCTAACAAGCCAGCTGCAATAACATTACGTGGATTAGAGGTATTGGTACAGCTGGTAATAGCGGCAATAATGACCGCGCCATCCGGCATTTTGCCTTCTTCAACGTCATACTTAGCGGCGATGCCTTTAGCGGTTAAATCGCTGGTAGACAAACGCGCGTGCGGGTTAGACGGCCCGGCCATAGTGCGGCCAACGCTAGACAAATCAAACGTTAACACCCGCTCGTACTCGGCCGTTTTTAAACTGTCGCTCCAAAGGCCAGCAGTTTTGGCATAGGTTTCTACCAATTTAACTTGTTCAGGCTCGCGACCGGTTAGGGTTAAATAATCCAGCGTTTGCTGATCAATACTAAACATGGCTGCTGTGGCACCATATTCTGGCGTCATGTTAGAAATAGTTGCCCGGTCACCCAAACTTAAACTGTCGGCACCTTCGCCATAAAATTCTAAATAACTGGAGACTACTTTTTGTTTGCGCAAAAACTCGGTTAACGCCAATACAATGTCGGTAGCCATAATACCAGGCTGCGCTTTACCGGTTAGCTGTACGCCAATAATATCTGGTAACCGCATCCAGCTGGCACGGCCCAGCATTACGCTTTCGGCTTCTAAACCGCCCACACCTATGGCAATAACGCCTAACGCATCAACATGCGGCGTATGGCTGTCCGTGCCCACTAAGGTATCCGGAAAGGCGACACCATCTTTGGCGTGAATAACCGGCGACATCCGCTCTAAATTAATCTGGTGCATAATGCCGTTACCCGGCGGTATGACATCAACGTTTTTGAAGGCTTTTTTGGTCCAGTTAATAAAGTGGAAGCGATCGTCGTTGCGTCGGTCTTCAATTGCGCGGTTTTTATCAAACGCGTTAGCTTCAAAGCCAGCGTGCTCTACCGCTAATGAGTGATCAACAATTAACTGGGTAGGCACCACCGGGTTAACTTTGGCCGGATCGCCACCTTTTTCGGCAATGGCGTCGCGCAAACCCGCTAAGTCTACCAGTGCGGTTTGGCCTAAAATGTCGTGACACACCACGCGGGCCGGAAACCACGGAAAGTCTAATTCACGCTTGCGATAAATAAACTGTTTTAGTGCCTCGGTTAGCATAGCAGGATCGCAGCGGCGCACTAAGTTTTCGGCATGCACACGCGAGGTATAAGGCAGTTTAGCGTATGCGCCGGGTTCTATTGCATCTACCGCGGCCTGGGTGTCGAAGTAATCCAGGTTAGTGCCGGGCAGTTTTTTACGGTATTGGCTGTTCATTGTAATTACCTGTTTGTCTTGGTTATAACCAGACTAAGGCTTAACGCTCAAACCCGCTTGACCACGCCAACACGCCGTAAACCCATCCCTGGGGGCTCGTCTCAGCCCGTCCGGGGCTTCAACGGTTGGCTTAGATCAAGCCGATTTGGCTTTATCACCTGAAGCTGAACTGTCTATTTGTCTGCAGCAATGTGAGGTTGGAACCCCGCTAGCGCAGCCACAGAGTGTCTGAGTCCTGCCGTAGGCATGGGCGACAAATTCGTCTGGAACGAATTTGAACAGCCTTCGGCTGGCCTATGGCGCAGGACAGGAAAGTCCTGCGTAATTGCTGTGGCGAGCATGGCGGGTGTTGCAACCGATCAGTTGCAATTCCCCTCAACGTTGCTGTTCTTTTAACCGCGAGCGGCTATCGGCTTCACGTTACGTGGCTCTACGCCAACGTAGTCAGCACTTGGCCGGATAATACGGTTATCTGCACGCTGCTCCATAACATGCGCTGCCCAACCACTTAAGCGGCTACAAACAAAAATCGGTGTAAACAGCTTCGTTGGAATACCCATATAGTTATAGGCAGACGCATGGAAGAAATCGGCATTACAAAACAATTTTTTCTCGCGCCACATCACCGCCTCACAGCGCACAGATACATCATACAGTTTAGTATCACCGTTAGCGTTGGCTAGCTTTTCAGACCACTCTTTAATAACGGCATTGCGTGGATCAGACTCAGCATAAACAGCATGACCAAAGCCCATAATTTTTTCTTTACGCGCCAACATGCCCAGCAGTTTTTGCTCGGCATCGTCGGCGTTATCCATCTTTTCAATTAATTCCATCGCCGCTTCGTTGGCACCACCGTGCAACGGGCCACGCAATGAACCAATTGCGCCGGTAATACACGAGTGCATATCACTGAGTGTTGAAGCACATACGCGAGCGGTAAAAGTAGAAGCATTAAACTCATGCTCTGCATACAATATTAGCGACGCCTGCATCACTTCTGTATGTAATGCCTGCGGCTTTTCACCGTGCAAGGTCCACAAAAATTGCTCAGCGATAGAGTCTGCAGCGGTTTCTACATCTATACGCTTGCCATGATGGCTGTAGTTATACCAATAGTTTACTAAGCCCGGAAAAATCGCCAGCATGCGATCTGTAGCGTCTTGTTGCTCGGCAAAGCTTTGCTCTGTTTCCAAATTCCCCAGCATAGAACAGCCGGTGCGCATTACATCCATAGGGTGTGCGCTGGCCGGAATGCGCTCAAGCACATCTTTTAACGCCTGAGGCAGGCTGCGCAAGCTTTTAAGCTTTGTTTTATAAGCGGATAACTCGGTAGCTGTTGGCAGCTCCCCTTTTAGTATCAGGTGCGCTACTTCTTCAAAATCGCACTTGGCCGCTAAATCTTTTACGTCATAACCACGGTAGGTTAAACCTGAGCCTGTTTTACCTACGGTTGAGAGTGCGGTTTTACCTGCTACCTGGCCGCGTAAGCCGGCGCCCGTTAACTGTTTTGCGTTTGCCATTGTTTCGTCCCCATTTCTTTAATCTGTTGAATGCTTATTTCGTCTTGCTGCTAAACAGCTGATCCAATTTTTCTTCGAAGCTGTGATAATTTAAAAAGTCGTAAAGTTCAGCCCGTGTTTGCATGCTGTCAACTACAGCTTTCTGATCGCCATTAGCCAAGATTGACTGATATACATTTAGCGCGGCCTTGTTCATTGCACGAAACGCGCTTAACGGATACAACACCATCGCAACACCAACAGCAGCTAATTCGGCTTTGTTAAACAGTGGCGTTTGGCCAAACTCTGTAATATTGGCCAGTACAGGTACCTTTAATACGTTAGTAAAAGCTTTGTATTGATCCAAGGTATGCACCGCTTCAGCAAAAATGGCATCGGCACCGGCATCCTGACAAGCAATAGCACGTTCAATAGCAGCCTCTACACCCTGCTGCGCTAGCGCATCAGTACGCGCCATAATAAAGAAACTTTCATCGGTGCGAGCATCCACACTGGCTTTTACCCGGTCGACCATTTCTTCTAAGCTAACAATTTCTTTATTTGGCCGATGGCCACAACGCTTTTGCGCTACCTGATCTTCAATATGAAAACCAGCCGCACCTGCGCGGGTCATTTCTTTTACTGTGCGGGAAATATTAAACGCCCCACCCCAGCCTGTGTCGGCATCAACCAAAAGCGGTACACTAGAAGCTGCAGTAATGCGGCGAATGTCTTCACATACATCGTTTAACGATGTCATTCCAAGATCGGGTAAGCCAAAAGAGGCATTGGCCACACCAGCACCGGATAAATATAGCGCCTGATGTCCAGTACGCTCAGCCATCATAGCGGTGTAAGCATTTATAGTGCCGACGATTTGCAGCGGTTGATTCGCGGTAATCGCAGCGCGAAACTTTTGTCCGGCGGTTAGTGTGCTCATGTTAGCTCCCCGTTTGTTCAAGTTGTTTTTCAATATTGCGCCGTGATGCCGCGATATGTCGGCGCATCAGTAAATCGGCAAGTTCACCATCGCGGTTAGCAATGGCATTAAGAATAGCTTTATGTTCGTCAAATGCCCGCGAAACGCGCGGTCCGTTCATCCCCAACTGTACCCGGTACATTCGAACCAGGTAATACAACTCGTCACATAAAATATTAATCAGATAATCATTTTTACTACCCAAAATGACACGGTAATGAAAATCCAAATCACCGGCTTCCTGATAATAGCTTTCCCCTTCACGCACGCGCTGCGTTGATAAATGTTGATCTAATAGTTGACGTAACTCGGCGATTTCACTATCGGCCATATGTTCAGCCGCCAAACGGCAGGCTAAGCCTTCAAGCGTTTCCCTTAATTGATAAAGCGATAACAACCCTTTTGTCGACAATTTCACGACCCGGGCACCCGCATTAGGAATACGTTCAATGAGGTGACAGCGCTCCAACCGGGCTAAGGCCTCGCGCAATGGCGCCCGACTTAAATCAAATTGCTTTGCTAGCTCAGGTTCACTTATTTTACTGCCTGCAGTAATTTCACCTGCGACTATGGCACGCTGAATTTCCAGAAGTACTCTATCAGCAGCAGTAATTGGCAATCGAAGCGATGGATGTTGAATTAGCATAGATTGTCGACATAAAAATAATATTAGTCAGTTTTAAAGCGTTTTATTAACTTAGTCAAGTGATATACTGTCAACATTGTCGACAATTAGACTAAAGTGTGTGTAATCATCTTTACAGTAATAGTGGGATTACTTGTGCCCTTCGTCACAACGGATTGGATTTCAGTAAACTTTTTTTAGACTTTTTAATTATTAAACAGGCTCTACTAATAGCTTGGTGTATTAAATAAAGCTCGCGACTATAGTGCACCTAAAAAAGGAGCAACGCAGTAATGTTGCCTGTTTGATGAGGAAAACTGGGGATAAGTTGAGGATAAGCTGGGTGCAAAAACAGAATTTGTTTCTTAGATCATCAACATCTGGCACTTGATAATAACGGGCAAAAATCTACATGTTAACTAAACTGAATCTTACCTTAACTCATATTGTAAGTTAGTTGAATTCTCTCCCAGCAGTTGAAACAGTAGCGCACGGCTCATTCCCTATGAGCCATTCCCCTAGGCCCGGAACAATGCGGATTGGTTCCGGGCTACTTTTACCTAAGGTTATGAAATTAATTAGTTTTTTTAATATGGCTAAACAAGTTGTAAAAATTAGCCGTGGTGACTTCTGCCAGCTTATCAACACTGATTCCTTTTACTTCAGCTATCGCATCAGCGACGGCAGTCACATAAGCAGGCTGATTAGTTTTACCTCTAAAAGGCACTGGTGCCAAATAAGGAGAATCGGTTTCTATTAATAGCCGATCAAGTGGAAGCTTTTTAACAACGTCTCGCAACTCAGCCGCATTACGAAATGTCATAATGCCAGAAATAGAGATGTAAAAGCCTAAGTCTAGTGCGGCTTTAGCCATTTCTATACTTTCGGTAAAACAATGCAATACCCCACCGCAGTTTTCAGCCTGATGACTGCGCATTAATGCCAAAGTGTCAGAGCGCGCGTCACGGGTATGAATAATAAGTGGTTTTTTAACCTGATTAGCAACCTGTATGTGGCTAACAAAAGCCGCTTGCTGGTTTAATTTAGCCTCTGGCGCGTAAAAATAGTCTAACCCGGTTTCACCTACTGCGACGACCTGCTGCAAACTGCATTTCTCTAACAACAGCGCAACATCAACATTATCTTGCTGATGTAACGGATGCTCACCGCATGATATAGACACGTTAGAAAACGAAGCAACACTCTGCGCCATTTGCTCAAACTCGGCTAAGCTAACACAAACACACAGCATGTGTTGTACCTGATTAGCCTTTGCTTGTGCAATGACTTGTGGCAACGTTAAGCCTAATTTATCGAGTTCTAACCGGTCCAGATGACAATGCGAATCTACAAACAACGTAATACTCTCAATTTAAATGGTATGTGTCGGATCGGCACCATTAAGCATGCCGCCTAGGAGCTTTTCTATTTGCGCGCCAAGTTGTGATTTATCATCAATAAAGCTGATGCCAACTCCCGCTGGACTTGAGCTTTGTGAGCCATGGGGAGTGACCCAAGCCACTTTCCCCGTTACAACCTGTGCTTCAAGTGCATCAGGTAAGGTAACACTCAACGCTAATGACTGGCCCATTTTGTATTGCCTGGGAGTCCTTACAAATAAGCCCCCACTTTTTAAAAATGGCATATAACTGCGATATAAATCTTTTAAATCATTAAAGCCTATGGTTAGCTCTTCCATCACGGATCCCTTTTAACCTTGCAGCCGTTTTAACTCTGTTAAAAATGCACTAAGTGCCAGCTGCTTATTTTGCCCTAAAATTTGAGCGTCGTCACGGCACCAGCGGCTATATAACTGATGAATTGCCAGTATTCGCTGTGATTGCTGCGCTATTAAAGCGGGTAACAACTGTTGGCGTAAATACCAACCAAAAATTTGAGTAAGCCCGCTAATACTATCCAACTGTTTGACACAATCGTTTAATGACAGCTGATGACTGAAAAACTGCGACAGACTAATAATAGTAACCTGTAGTTGGTCGGCTTCACCAGACTCTAATAGTTGTAATGCTTTTAACGGCCCACCTGCGGTGTATGTAAGTAAAAAATCGGGCACCGGCCGGTTTGTTTGTTGCGACAACCAGTGTTTAGCGTCGTCACTGAAGTCTGCCGGCAAAGCCCATTGCTGACAACGACTTAGCAATGTGGCAGGTAAACTTTTGGCATTGGCGCTACATAAAAGTAAGAAGCTATCTTGCGGCGGTTCTTCCAATGTTTTTAGCAGTGCGTTTGCCGCCGCTTCGGTAAGTTTATCGGCTTCAGCCAGTAATACAACTTTATGAGGCTGGTGCTGTGCGCGGCCATACATAAACTGGCTCAGTTGACGGATAGCGTCAACCCCGATGCTAGTGCAGGAACAATCAACTATAAGCAGGTCTGAGTGGCTTCCAGCGCCCCGCAACAAACAACTTTTGCACTGACCGCAAGGTACAACTGTGGCTGTACATAATAACGCATCGGTCAACCAATTAGCCAACATCTGCTTGCCTATCCCACTAGGCCCGGTAAACAAAATGCCGTGTGCCAACTGCTTATTAGCTAACAACTGACGCAATTGTTGTTGGTACGGCACTAACCAGGGTGCCATGTTACGCTCCTAATGCTTGCTGCAGGGCTAGGGTAAGACTTTTTTCAACTTGCTCGATTGATTGACTTGCATCTATAACCACAACATTGGGCTCTGAACGGGCGATATACAAATATTTCTCGCGGGTACGCTGAAAAAACGTCAGTTGCTCTTGTTCTATGCGATCTAATTCACCCCGAACACGAGCTCGCTCTAAACCTATAGCAGGGTCAATATCCAGATACAAAGTAAGATTTGGCTTTAAATCGCCCAGAACTGCAACGCGAAGTTGATTAATAAAATGCTCATCCAGCTGACGCCCACCGCCCTGATAGGCTCTTGATGACATGTCATGCCTGTCTGCCAGCACCCATTTTCCACTGGCTAATGCTGGTTTAATCACGTTCAGAACCAATTGCATGCGTGCAGCATACATCAGCAACAACTCGGTTTGCGGTGCAATAATTTCGTCAGTTTGCACCTGCTTTACTAAGCCACGTAAACTTTCCGCTAAAGGCGTACCGCCAGGCTCACGCGTGCAAACAATATCATGGCCCAATTGAAGTAAAAACTGTTTAACATGCGCTATGGCAGTGCTTTTTCCGGCTCCTTCCAGGCCTTCAACCACAATAAATTTAGACTTTGCACTCATTGTTTTGATCCTAAAATATACTTTTTCACTGCGTTGTTATGTTGCTCTAGCGTAGATGAAAACTGATGTGTGCCATCTCCCTTGGAGACAAAATAGTATAGATCTGTCTGCGCTGGTTGCGCTGCAGCCTGCAAAGATGCACGCCCCACTAAACTGATGGGACCCGGCGGCAAACCACGATGGCGATAAGTATTATAAAGATGTGGATTTGCCAGATCGGCCCGAGTAATATTGCCGTTGAAGTTTTCCAAGCCATATATCACGGTAGGATCGGTTTGCAATCGCATATTCTTATGTAACCGGTTAATAAAAACCGACGCCACAACATTTTTCTCTGGGGGATAACTGCTTTCTTTCTCAATAATAGATGCTAACACCAGTAACTGATACCGATTGTAAAGCGGTAAATCGCCCTGGCGTTGCAGCCAGGCTTGTTCTAATTCAGTAAGTAATGCGTTTTGTGCACGGATTACCAGTTCACTGGCTTTACTGTTCGCGGTGTAATAGTAGGTATCGGGGTAAAGTAGTGCTTCAGCATTTGTTGGTGAAGGCCCCCATTCAGCGGGCCATTGCAACAACTGCAGAACCTGATGCGCGGCTTGAATATCGTGTTGTAAATATTCAGCCTGATTTAACCGATTTAAACTTTGTGCCAAGGTTTCACCTTCAATAAATGTTAGTGAAAACTGCGCCTCTTTACCACTTCGAAATAATGCCAGTACCTGTAGTAAAGTCTGCTCGGTACTAATACGGTATACACCTTGTTGCACAAAGGCCTCTGCAGGGTGTAATTTCAGATACACTTTCAACAACAAACATTGCTCTGAGCTTAGCAGTTGCTGCTGTTGCCATTGTTTGCATAACAAAGCAGCTGAACTCCCCGCAACGACAGGATACAATTGAGTAGGCAACAACAAAGGAATTTGCTGAACGTAGCGTACTGTGGCGTAATAACCCGCCCCCAATAACAATGCCAATAGTACGAAAATTTTTAATGGTTTTAGCATACAACCTGCTGCAATTGCTGAACGGGCAACAACGATAACGTTTGACATTCAAATTGGCGTATTGGCACTATGCCCATTAACGCGTTACAAATAAACATGGCTTCAACTGACGACAGTACATTATGTTTCCAGTCGACTTCTGTGACATTAATTTGCTGCATAATATGCTGACGCATAACACCGTTTACCCCAGCGCGTGACAGCGTTGGGCTATGCCACTGATTATCTTTGTAAAAGAAGATATTTGCCGCCGTCGCTTCTGTAACATACCCAAGCTGATCCAATACCAAAAGCTCATCTGCATCAGATTGCGCCAATTCCTGCTTTAACAATACCTGCTCTAACCGGTTATTATGCTTTAATCCAGCTAACATGGGCTGTACAGCAAGTTGCAATGAAGCAGTACGTAGAATCAAACCGTTACGCTGCAAACCGCTGTAATCTGGTAGAGCGCTGCTACTGATATAAACCCTGGGACTGTCGATGCCCTGACAAGCATAGCCCCGCCCTCCCTCACCACGTGAAATGAGTACTTTAACAACCTGCTGAGCACTACTGATGGCGGCCTCTGCCTGAAATTGCAGCTGTGGCCAGTCAATATCGCCAAAACCCAAGCGGGATGCACCAAATTGTAAACGCTGCAAATGCAGCTCCCACAACATGAGTTTTCCATCACGTACTTGTATCGTGGTGAAGATACCATCACCGTAATTAAAGCTGCGATCCTGTGGATGTATAACCGCTTGCACACCTGTTTCCGGATAATAAGAGTTGGCGGCAGTATGCCTTAAAATGCAGATAAAACAAAGGCTGCACTTGGGCAGCCTTTGTTTAAAGAACAGCAGAATATATCTACTAAAACAGTTAGCTATACCCGTTTAAACAGGATAGAACCGTTAGTACCACCAAAGCCAAACGAGTTACAAAGAGCGTAATCCATCTTAACCTGACGAGATTCAAACGGTACATAGTCTAAATTACAGCCCACATCAGGGTTGTCCAGGTTAATGGTTGGCGTAACAACGTTATCATGCAATGACAATACCGTGATAATGGACTCAACCGAACCGGCAGCACCAAGTAAATGGCCAATCATCGATTTAGACGAACTCACCATCACTTTGTCTACATTGCTGGCAAATACCGATTTAATCGCCATTGTTTCAGCTATATCACCGGCGGGTGTAGAAGTACCATGCGCGTTAATATAAGCCACTTGCTCTGCATTAATCTGGGCATCGTTTAACGCATTACGCATCGAAGCTGCAGCACCGGCACCGTTTTCTGGCGGTGACGTCATGTGATAAGCATCACCACTCATACCAAAGCCAACCAGTTCGGCATAAATTTTTGCACCGCGAGCCTTGGCGTGTTCATATTCTTCCAACACCATGACACCAGCACCATCGCCAAGTACAAAACCATCGCGGTCTTTATCCCATGGCCGACTGGCTTGTTGTGGCGATTCATTGCGGGTAGACAAGGCACGGGCAGCACCAAAGCCTCCCATACCCAACGGGGTTGACGCTTTCTCTGCACCACCAGCCACCATTACGTCTGCATCGCCGTAACTAATCATCCGCGCAGCATGACCAATATTGTGCACGCCTGTGGTACAAGCTGTAACGATACTTATATTTGGCCCTTGCAGGCCCAGAATAATAGACAATTGGCCGGCAATCATATTAATGATGGTAGATGGTACGAAAAACGGTGATAGCCGCTTAGGTCCACTGTTTATCAGCTTGGTGTGGTTTTCTTCAATTAAGCCTAAGCCACCAATACCAGAACCAATAGCAGCTCCTATACGTGGTGCATTTTGCTCAGTAACTTCGATGCCTGAATCTCTAAATGCCTGAATACCGGCAGCGACGCCATATTGAATAAACAGATCCATTTTTTTCGCCTCTTTAGCTGAAAAAAATGGTTCCACATCAAAATTTTTGACCAATCCAGCAAATTTGGTAGTGTAAGCACTGGTATCGAAGTGTTCGATCAGTGAAATACCACTTTTACCCTGCTGTAAACCTTGCCAGCTTGAGGCTACATCATTACCCAGCGGCGTAAGCATGCCTAAACCGGTAACTACAACACGACGTTTTGCCACAACACCCTCCGCCATGGAAAATACTTCTATCGTAAAACGAAAACGGGTAGCCTAGCTACCCGTTCTGCAAGCAGTGAGCTTACTCTGCGTGTGCTTACTCTGCGTGTGCTTTGATGTAATCAATAGCAGACTGAACAGTCGTAATTTTTTCAGCTTCTTCGTCTGGAATTTCAGTATCAAACTCTTCTTCCAGTGCCATTACCAGCTCAACAGTGTCAAGTGAATCCGCACCTAAATCATCAACAAAAGACGCTTCATTTTTTACTTCGTCTTCTTTAACGCCCAGTTGCTCAATAATGATTTTCTTAACGCGATCTTCGATGTTGCTCATCTTTTCTTCCTTTTTCTCATATAAATCGCAACAATTCGTGCAATTTTGTGTTGCGCTAGTTTATGCGTAAGCTTTCAGGGTTGCAAGTAATCAAAACAGCATTTTATGCTGGTCAAACCTGCTTATTTATCCCCAGCTTACACCATATACATACCGCCGTTTACGTGAATCGTTTCACCGGTAATGTAAGCTGCATGGGTAGACGCCAAAAACGCTACCGTTGCCGCAATTTCTTCTGGCTGGCCTAAACGATTAGCTGGCACTTGGCCGAAAATCGCTTCTTTTTGTTCATCTGACAACTCTTTTGTCATGTCAGTATCAATAAAACCTGGCGCTATAGCATTGACGGTAATACCACGTGATGCCACTTCTTTTGCCAGTGATTTAGTAAAACCCAAAACGCCGGCTTTTGCTGCAGCATAATTAGTTTGCCCCGCATTGCCCATAGAGCCTACCACTGAACCAATACTAATAATGCGACCAAAACGTTTTTTCATCATACTGCGCATTACGGCTTTACTAAGGCGAAACACCGATGTCAGGTTGGTTTGCATTATGTCAAACCACTCGTCATCTTTCATCCGCATTAATAAATTATCACGCGTAATGCCAGCATTATTAACCAAAATATCAATATCGCCAAACTGGTTTTTAATCTGGGCTAAACACTGCTCAATTGATTCAGTGTCACCGACATTTAACACCAGACCACAACCTTTGTCACCTAAATAACTGCTAATGGCATCAGCACCTTTTTCTGAGGTTGCTGTACCAACAACCTTTGCGCCCAGCGCAGCAAGTTGTTCAGCAATTGCTCGGCCAATACCGCGACTTGCACCAGTAACTAATGCAACCTTGCCATCCAGTGAAATAAAATTCGTCATGCTCAACCCTTATTCTGCAGCCAGTGCGGCGTGAAGTGATGCAACATCGCCAATTGAAGCAACGGTGACGTTTTTGTCGATCCGCTTTATTAGTCCACTTAATACTTTACCTGCGCCAAGTTCAAGTACTTGTGTAACGCCTTGTGCAGCTAACCATTCAATTGTTTCTGTCCAGCGAACCGGACTGTGTAACTGCCGTATCAGAGCCTCTTTTATTGCCGATGCATCAGTCTCAATTGCAACATCAACATTATTCACTACCGGTATGACAGCATTGTTAAACTGAAGTGCCGCCAGATCAGCAGCTAATTTTTCCGCAGCAGGACGCATTAAGGCGCAGTGTGATGGCACACTAACAGGTAAAGGTAAGGCGCGCTTAGCTCCGGCGGCTTTACACAGTTCACCTGCGCGTTCAACAGCTGCTTTATGGCCAGCAATAACGACCTGACCTGGCGAGTTATAATTCACCGGCGATACCACTTCACCTAGTGCAGCTTCAATACAGGCTTTCGCAATAGCCGCATCATCCAAACCAATAATCGCTGACATGGCACCAACACCTGCAGGAACAGCTTGTTGCATGTAATGCCCACGTTTTTCAACCAGCATTACGGCATCAGCCAAGGATATCACCCCAGCACAGACTAACGCCGAGTATTCACCTAAGGAGTGACCGGCAAAATACGCTGGTGCAGTACCATGGCGTTGTTGCCATAAACGCCAAACAGCAACAGATGCCGTTAACAATGCAGGCTGAGTACGGTGAGTTTCGTTTAAACTGGCCTCAGGGCCATTAGCAACTAACTCCCATAAATCATAGCCAAGCGCCTCAGACGCTTCTGTAAATGTATCTTTAACGATATCAAATTGCTGATGTAACTCAGCCAGCATTCCGACTGACTGAGAGCCCTGTCCCGGAAATACTATTGCTAATGTCGTCATTATTGTGTCCTAAAATTAACTTATGCTAAACATTTATCCGAACTGACGGTAATGTAATTAATAGCGAACCAGCGCAGAAGCCCAGGCAAAACCACCACCAAAGGCTTCGAGAAGTAATGTCTGACCACGTTTTATCCGGCCATCACGAATAGCTTCGTCCAGCGCGGTTGGGACTGTGGCTGCAGAAGTATTACCATAGCGGTCTAAATTAATGACCACTTGTTCCATTGACATATCGAGCTTACGCGCCACCGCCGAAATAATTCGTAAATTTGCCTGATGTGGTACCAGCCAATCAATATCAGATTTATTCATATTGTTTGCCGCCAGCGTTTGCTCAACGACTTCAGACAGTTTAGTTACGGCAACTTTAAATACGTCATTGCCTTTCATTGAACCCCATGACTGATGAACAGATTGCTCATTACCGCGTATTGGGTTATCAACGTAAAGTAATTCAGAATATTTGCCGTCGGCATGAATATGGGTTGATAAAATACCCGGTTGTTCTGATGCTTCAATGAGTACAGCACCAGCAGCATCACCGAATAAAATCACCATACTGCGATCTTCGGGGCTTACTAAGCGAGATAAACAATCTGAACCAATCACCAAAATTCGTTTGGCAATACCAGTTTTAATATACTGGTCGGCAACACTGAGTCCATAACAAAAGCCCGCGCAGGCGGCGGCAATGTCAAATGCTGGAATGGCTGGAATTTCCAGTTCACGCTGTATCTCACAGGCAGAACTAGGTAAGGAGCGCGAGCCGCTGGTTGTAGCACAAATAATCATATCGATGCTATTTTTATCAATACCTGAGGCTTCTATAGCTTTCAATGCAGCCTGCGCGCCCATCGTTGCAACACTTTCGTTGTCAGCGATAATACGACGCTCTTTAATTCCTGTACGTTCTATAATCCATTCATCGGTGGTTTCAACCATAGATTCTAAATCGGCGTTACTGCGAACTTGCGACGGGAAATAACTCCCGGTACCTATAATGCGTGAATACATGAGGACCTACGCTTTATCAATTAATACGTGTTCCAACCGGTCTTTAATTTTTGCGGGAACCTGACGTTCAACTTCGCGTACTGCTTGCCGGATGGCACTGAGAAATGCCTCTTTAGTCGCATTTCCATGACTTTTCACTACAATTCCGCGCAATCCTATCAGACTTGCGCCGTTATAGTGGTCGGGGTTCACGCCCTGATAAAGGTTTTTTATAAAAGGTTTGATTAGCCAGCCTATTAATTGCGCAGTGGCCCGCTCTTTAATACTGGATTCAAAACGTCGCAGAATGAGTTTTGCTACACCTTCACAGGTTTTTAACGCAACATTTCCCACAAAACCATCACAAACGATGACATCAGCTTTGCCTGTAAAAATGTCATTCCCTTCGATATAGCCAATGTAATTAATTTCTGCGCAATCAGCTAATAGCATCGCCGCACGCTTTATCTGATCGGAGCCTTTAATTTCTTCTTCACCGACATTCAGCAGCGCAACTTTAGGCTTACTAATACCGATAACCTCTTCGGCCATCACCGAACCCATAACGGCAAACTGAAATAAGGTGTCGGCGTCACAATTAACCGTTGCACCTAAATCCAGCATATAAACCGGGTTGCCTTCAATGGCAGGTAAGGCACTGATCAGTGCAGGACGGTCAACACCATTTAACATTTTCAAGACAAAATGCGCCATAGCGATAAGTGCACCGGTATTGCCAGCGCTAACACAAGCTTGTACGTCACCTTTATCCACTAGATCCAACGCCGCACGCATAGATGAGTCACGCTTAGAACGCAGTGCTACCGCAGGTTTTTCAGCCATGGAAACAACCTGGCAGCTATGACGCAAAGTTAACTGAGGATGAGGAAATACGCCATGAAGCTTCAACTGCTCGGTAAGCAGCGCTTCGTCACCGCATAATATTAAATGGAGATCAGGGAATTCGCAGATCGCAGCCAAAGCGGCTGGAATACTAGAATGGGGGCCGTGATCGCCCCCCATCATGTCTAAAGCTAAGGTTAGCTTTAGCGGCTGCACAGAGTGCATCCAGACTTATTTTACTTTACGGCCTTTGTAGTAACCATCGGCAGTAATATGGTGACGACGGTGCGTTTCACCAGTAGTAGAATCAACTGACAGCGTAGGGCCAGTTAATGCATCGTGTGAACGACGCATGTCGCGGCGTGCACGTGATTTTTTGTTTTGCTGAACAGCCATGGTATTTCTCCTAAACTCACTTTTTCTTTAATTCTGCCAGTACAGCGAAAGGATTGGGTTTTTCCGGTTCTGGGCCTATATCACCAAAGCTCATCGATGCTGAACTAACGGCGCAAGCCGCTTCGTCGTGCATTGGGAACAAAGGTAAAGCCAGAATCAGCTCATCTTCCACTAACTGCCGTAAATTTATTTCGCCGTGTTCGTTTTTATCGATCACGTCGTAACGCTCAGGAATTAACTCCAAAGCAGCGTCATCATCCGGTTTAACCGGAGTGTATGCAAAATTGCAGTCCAGCGACACTGTCATGGCTTCGCCACAACGTTCGCAGGTTACACTCACTTCGCAAGAAGCGCTACCCTGTATTACAGTTAGGCCTTGCTGGTCAGTACCGCATTCAACTCGTACCGCGACTTCACCCTGCGGGTTAAGCAGACTGTCAGTTAACCGGGTTAAGGTTACGAGTGGTACAAAACCTTCGTAATCAGAGCGTTTTTGCGCTGCTTTAACCGGATCTATAGTAACGGGCATTTTTACTTTTTGCATAAGGCGCGCATCATATAGAAGCGCCCCCTTGCTGTCAAAGGGTTCTGGCAGATTTTTGTCGTTTTTCTCGCGCATTTTTTCCATTCTGTTTATAGTGCGTCACACTTTTGAATTTTAAGGTGATTTAACAATGGCCACGCGTTCTTATCCAACGATATATCTGGCATCGACCTCGGTGTATCGCCAACAACTTTTAGCCAAACTCATCCCAGAATTTAACACACTAAAACCTGACGTCGACGAAACCCCGCTAATCGGTGAAAACGCTGAGCAGCTGGTAAAACGTTTAGCACTGGCAAAAGCACAGGCTGTTGCCCAAGGATTGTCTGAAGGGCTTGTTATTGGTTCAGATCAGGTCGCCGTATTTAATTGCGATATTATCGGCAAACCACACAGCGTTGGCAATGCTGTAGCACAGCTAACGCGTTTTAGTGGTCAAAGCGTAACCTTTTTAACCGGCTTAGCCCTGGTAAATGCACAAAGTGGAAATGCTCAAGTTATTGTTGAGCCATTTAATGTCTGTTTCAGAGACTTATCTGACGCTGAAATAAAAGCGTATATCGAGAAAGAGCAACCTCTTGATTGTGCCGGCAGCTTTAAAAGCGAAGGCTTAGGCATTAGTCTATTTAACAGATTAAGCGGCGATGACCCCAATAGCCTGGTTGGTTTGCCGCTTATAAAGCTAAATCAGTTGTTACTGAATGAAGATGTTAATGTGCTACTCAAATAATGTATTGCAGAGTTAAAGCACCTGCAGCAATTGAGGGATAGAATCGATAATGGCCTTAGGTGCATACTGACTTAATACGTCGCGGTCATGCACTCCATGAGTAACACCTACTCGCGGCATAGCTATTGCCTGTGCCATTTTCATATCGTGGCTGGTATCGCCCACCATCACTGCATGCTGTGCTTTAATATCCAACTCCAGCAAAATTTGTTGCAACATATCTGGATGCGGCTTAGATTGCGCTTCATCAGCACAGCGACTGGTATCAAAGTATTTCTCCAGTCCAGTCTCATCAAACATACGCACTAACCCTCTGCGCGCCTTGCCCGTGGCAACCGCCAATTTGATATTTTGGGCTTTTAGTTGCTGCAATACCTGCTCAACACCGGCAAACAGCGGCGTGGGTGTGGTGTCATGCATAACATAATAATCACGATAATAATCAAACAATTGCTGACGTTGCGTATTCCCAATGCCCGGAAACAACACATCAAATGCCGGGTCAAGGCTTAAGCCAATAATCTGCTTTACCGCAAACGCACTGGGCACAACTAAATTCGTCTGTTTAGCCGCAGCTTGCATAGATGACACAATACGGCCAATAGAATCCATTACCGTACCGTCCCAGTCAAATACCACCAAAGATACCTGTTCTTGTACATCATTCTGCATCGCGCTATTTTCTCGTTAATTTGGCAAGTGCTTGCTCTAACACCGGGTCTAAAGGCGCTTCTATCCGCATGGTTGTTTCCGTATTAGGGTGCATAAAACTTAACGTTTTTGCGTGCAAGAACAACCTGTTTAAACCTATTTGCTGCATCTGGGCGGTAAAGGTGTTGTCACCATATTTGTCATCACAAGCAATAGCATGACCTTTACACGCAGTATGAACGCGGATTTGGTGAGTACGGCCAGTTACCGGAAAGGCTTCAACTAATGTGCCTTGCTGATATCGCTGCAATATACGGAAGCGTGTTTCTGACGGCTTGCCTTCTGCTTCGTCTACCCTAACAACCCGCTCTCCGGATTGTAGAGTATTCTTTTTAAGCGGTTCAGTAACTTTACGCACTTTATTATCCCAGTCACCTGCTACCAATGCCCAGTATTTTTTCTCTACCGTTTTATTACGCAACTGCTCGTGCAAATGTGTCAGCACCGATCGTTTTTTCGCAATCATTAAGCACCCAGAGGTGTCACGGTCTAATCGATGAACTAATTCTAAATGCTTAGCCAAAGGCCTGAGCGCTCTTAATGCTTCTATCACACCAAACTGCAAACCACTACCGCCATGCACTGCCATGCCTGAAGGTTTGTTAAGTACAATCAAGTCGTTATCTTCAAACAGTATGTGCTGTTCCAGATTCTTGACCATTGAAAGCTTAACCGAAATAGGTTCGCCAGCAGCGGCAACAGTTAAAGGAGGAATACGCACAACGTCAGAGTGCTGTAACTTATATTCAGGTTTGATGCGTTTTTTGTTTACTCGCACCTCTCCCTTTCGCAAAACCCGATAAATAACACTTTTTGGTACACCTTTGAGCCGCGCCAGCAGAAAATTGTCTATCCGCTGACCAATAAAATCAGGTTCTATTTCAATTATTTGCACAGGTAACTTGATTTCATCAGTCATGGGTTTTGAATACTCTGCTAATATTAGATTTCAGTTGCTATCGGCTGCTTATTAGTGGGATAATCATCCCGCTAATTATGCCAAAAATGGCAATTAGGGCGCTCAAAGTGACGTAAGAGAATTTGTGCGGCAGCGCTTGGGGGAGTGATCATACCGAAATCGTGGTGAAAACCAACGTTTTTTATACCCCTAACGTAAACCAATCGCCATTTGCCTGAGATAATGTTGCGTAATTTATTATCAACAACGGCAAAACATGAATTCCGGTCAACCAGAGCAATAAAAGATATTGCTATAACGCAGCGCTGCAAAGCGGTGTGTTTCAGATCCAAAAACGAAAACAGCATACATGGTACAGAGGCCGCTAGCCCGTATTGTGACAATTTGATTTCATTCAGACATTCCAGTCGTGAGACTGCACCCATTAGTGTTTGATTACGTCTGAACACGCATATGCCCGTTGGGTTGCGTTGTGGCTGCAAAATGTGAGTCACTAATAATGAAAAGAATGTTAATTAACGCCACGCAGGAAGAAGAAATCCGCGTAGCACTGGTTGATGGCCAGAAACTGTATGACCTGGATATTGAAAGCCCTGGCCACGAACAAAAAAAAGCCAACATTTACAAAGGTAAAATCACTCGGGTTGAACCCAGCCTGGAAGCGGCTTTTGTCGACTACGGCGCTGACCGTCATGGATTTTTACCGTTAAAAGAAATTTCCCGCGAGTACTTCCCTTCTGGCTACAGCTTCGACGGTCGACCTAATATCAAAGAAGTGGTAAAAGAAGGCCAGGAAGTTATTATCCAGATTGATAAAGAAGAACGCGGTCAAAAAGGTGCAGCGTTAACCACTTTTATCAGCCTGGCGGGTTCTTATTTGGTTTTAATGCCAAATAATCCGCGTGCTGGCGGTATTTCACGCCGTATCGAAGGCGACGAACGTCAAGAATTAAAAGACTCTTTAGGCCAATTACAAATGCCTGATGGTATGGGTTTAATTGTCCGTACAGCGGGTGTTGGTAAATCGTTTGAAGAATTAGACTACGATTTAAAGGCATTATTAAAACACTGGTCAGCCATTACTGAAGAAGCACAAAAACGCTCATCTCCGTTCTTAATTCACCAGGAAAGCAATGTTGTATTCCGAGCGATCCGAGATTACCTACGCCGTGACGTTGGTGAAATATTAATCGACAATCCACGGGTTTTCGAAGAAGCCAAGATATATATTCAGCAGTTCCGCCCAGATTTTGCACATCGCGTTAAGCTGTATCAGGGCGAAGTACCGCTGTTTATGCATTTCCAGATTGAAACTCAAATTGAATCTGCGTTTCGTCGCGAAGTGCGTTTACCCTCAGGCGGTTCTATCGTTATAGACAGCACTGAAGCCTTAACCGCTATTGATATCAACTCATCTAAATCTACCAAAGGTGGCGATATTGAAGAAACCGCCTTTAATACCAATTTAGAAGCTGCCGACGAAATCGCCCGTCAGTTACGCCTGCGTGACTTAGGCGGTTTAATTGTCATCGATTTTATCGACATGACACCTGTTCGCCATCAACGCGAAGTAGAAAATCGTTTAAAAGATGCCGTCAAACATGACCGTGCCCGGGTGCAAATTGGCCGTATTTCACGCTTTGGCTTGCTGGAAATGTCGCGCCAACGTTTACGCCCATCTTTAGGTGACTCGGCGACACATGTTTGTCCTCGTTGTCATGGTCGTGGCACGATTCGTAGTACAGAGTCTTCAGCATTATCAATTCTGCGTTTAATTGAAGAAGAATCGATCAAAGACAATACCAGTCAAATACATGCTCAGGTACCCGTGTCGGTTGCAACCTATCTGATGAACGAAAAACGTGAAGCCGTGCGTCGTATCGAAAAGCGTCAAGGTATCCGTGTATTCGTTATTCCAAACGAGCATTTGGAAACGCCTAATCATGAAGTTATCCGCATTCGTATAGACGAAGAAATTGACGACGCTAGCTACAATATGGTGAAAGCCCCAGAGCTAACACGTAGTTTATATCAACCGACATCGGATGCTGTTAAAGAAAAGCCGGCCATTTCTGCCATAAATATTGCAGATAGCAGTGCACCTCGTCCCGCCGCCAAACCGGAACCGGTAACCGAACAAAGCCCTGGCTTATTTGCCGCTATTGGTAATTGGTTTGGTAAGTTATTTGCTCCGGCAGAAGAAAATGCGACGGCCAAACCCTCAATTAAACAAGGTGAGCGTTCAGGCACGCGCTCTGGTAGTCGTGAAACAAGCCGTGACGGCAATCGCGAAAATCGCGATAACAGCCGTCGTCGCAATAAGCCGCGTCGTCGTAACGAAAACGAAGATAAGGTAGCAAACGTTCAAAAAGATGAAACAGTACAAACAAAGCCTGAACGTCAGCCGCGCCCAGCACAAGAGCCGCGCACTCCTCGCCCAGCACATGAAGCGAAGAAGCCTGTAGAGCGTGCACCTGTGGCAAAAGATCACGACGATGATACTGCGCCACAACGTGTAACAGAACGCCGTCAGCGTCGCAATATGCGCAAATCTGTACGTATGGACAAGCCTGTAACTGCAACCGTTGAAACAACGGCAATGCCTGTAATTTCTGAAGCCGTAGCGCCTGCAGCACCAATAGCAGAAATTACCACGCCAGCACCAGCACCAGCACAACCAGAGACTACAGCTGCGCCTTTAACTGCTGCGGAACCCGTTGTTGCAAAGAAAGTTGTAACTGAAACTGCGGTTGCGGATACGGCGGATATTGCTGATAGTAATTCAAGTGCAGCAACAGAGACAACAGACGAGCAGGATGGTACTGAGCCTCGTAGCCGTAATCGCCGGTCACCACGTCACCTTCGCGCTGCGGGTCAAAAACGTAAAAAAGATCATGACCAAGCCGATGAAACGGCACAGAGCACTGATACTGCAAGCGCAGAAACAAGCGAAAAAGTAACAGTCACCAGCACTGAGCCAACTGCGGTTGAAGCTACTGAGCAGCAAGCAGATAAGGTTCCTGCACCAAAAGTTGTTGCAAAAGAAACAGTATCTAATGACGTTCAGCCAGTTGAGGCCTCAGAAACCATTGATGCTAAGCCCACAGAAGCAGAGCTTACAGACAAGCCGAAAAGTCGCAGCCGTCGTAAGCCTGCTGTGAAAAAAGTAGATAAAGCCGTAACAGAAGCTACTGACGCTGATGAGTCTGCACCCATTGTCAGCGTAGAAACTAACGTCACTGCCGCTGATGCAGCTGAAGTAGTGGTAAAAACAGCTGATAAAGCTGTGGTAGCGACTGCGGAATCAGTAAAGCCAACTGAAGCTGTAATTAAAGTTGAAGCAGAACCCGTTGTTGCTGAAAAACCAGCAGTACCAGCGCCAGTTGCAGCTGAAGAAACAAGTGCCCCTACAGTAAGCGCACCTGCAGTTAAAGTTGAAGCTGTTGCCAAAGCTCAGGCAAGTGCTAAACCAGCTGGCAGTCGTTATGCACAGATGGTTGTTGCTACGATGACTAAACCCGAAACGGTAGAGAATGCTGACACAGCGCCTGCTGCATCGGTTGCGATGCCTGCAACAGAGCGTCCGGTTGTTGCTAGTTCTGAGCGTCCGGCGGGTTCAGCCTTTGCTCGTCAAGCAGTATCAGCACCAATGACTAAACCTAAAGCCAGTGAATAATCTGCTTTAGGAAGTTAAAAAAGCCAGACAGTGTCTGGCTTTTTTATTATGTACTAACTGAAATAATCGTATTTATGTAAAAGGTTTATCTAACTCAGACTAAAAATCGTATTTAGCACTGAACTGAATGCGGTTCATATCGCCATCTAAGCCGGTTTCAACCTCGCGGTTAGCGAACTTATATTCAACACCAAACATCAACTTCTTCGCCGCTTGGTAAAGTAAGTTTGTCGTCCAGCTACTGGTGGTTTTTGTTACAGAGCTTCCTGTAAGCGCGGTATCATTATCAACACTCAGCATGGAATAAACTAAACTACTACGCCATTGGCTGTTCCAGTTATGCTTATACGCTACTGCAAAAGCGGTAGAATCAATGGCTTCTAATTCATTCTGTGCATCGAGCACTGCACCATTAACCGCATTTAAACCAATATAACGCCCCACACCAGAGCCGGTTGTTGCGGTCAGACGAATGTCATCATTATTGCCAAGTAGAATTTTCGCTGTTGCGCTTACGCCAAAGGCTGATGTCGTCGTATCTATAGTAGCTGTTTCATATGCTAACTGTCGTACTAATGCTGACACAGACCAGGTCCCCCAATCTGCTTTTTGGCCGTATTTAAATACTAAATCAGGCATAGCATTGTCGTCGGTAGTAATGCGGGCACCACCACCAAAAGGAGTAACTGTTGTTTCAGGGTTTTCAATGGCCACTTGAAAATTGCCACTTGTGTAGCGAATTTGAGCCTGGCGGGCAAAGGGCATTGCATCAGTATTACCGATAAAATCTAATGTATCTGGCAACGCATTAAGATCCATAAAAGTGGACCATGACTGTCCAAATAACCAACCATCATACGTAATGAAAGCCTGACGTAAGCGTGGTGAATAACTATTTGTAATACGTTCGTCACCACCTGCTGTCGCCATAAAATCTAACTCAATATGACCACCAATGGTTTTACCGTTTTCTAGCTTAGTACTGGTTTTAAAGAAGAAACGGGATTGACGTGCGTGAAAGTCAAAGGTACCACCTTCGTCTGCTCCACCAACCGGTGTCAGGCTGGGAATGTAAAAGTCACGGCCAATGCCGGTTGCTATTTGACCATCTGAACTATCAGTGTACATTGCATCCAGCTTGACATAGCCACCAAAGGTTACGTCAGTATCGCCAATGTTAAAGCCTGTCGCCTGGGCACTGCCTGTTGCCATAACAATACAGGCTGCGAGATAAGATAATGTTGTTATTTTTTTCATTCGCCGTCTCTCCATCTTTGTTCTTTTAATGGTAATTTTTTTGCGTTTCAACTTTGGTTCACGCTTGTAATCTGCGCAATTAGCCTTTAGTCGCAAATAAGCCACCGCTGCTATCCATAACAACCCGCGTAAGTATGTTTATTAAGGCGGGGCAACACACTGAATTATTCGCTAGACTAAGGTCTAATTCCAATTGCCTTGCGGCTTGTATAGAAAGGCAGTATTAAAATTTTAAGTTTAGTTTAGGGGAAGTTATGTCACATCAATCAGTCTATCCGGTTCCGGCCAGCGCAGCACAGCGTTCGCATCTAACCAACGAGCAATATATGCAAATGTATCAGCAGTCGGTAAGTTCACCTGATAGTTTCTGGGCCGAACATGGCAAACGGCTACACTGGTTTACCCCATTCACTAACGTAAAACAAACCAGTTTCGTCAGCGGTAAAGTAAATATTAACTGGTTTAACGATGGTGTATTAAATGCCAGTTATAACTGCCTTGACCGTCATTTGCCCGAACGGGCAGATCAAGTGGCGTATTTTTGGGAAGGTGACTCACCTGATGTGCAAAAATCACTAACCTACGCTCAGCTTCATCAACAAGTATGTCAGTTAGCCAATGGCATGAAAGCCTTGGATGTTACCAAAGGCGACAAAGTAACCATTTATCTACCGATGATCCCCGAAGCCACCGTCGCATTACTCGCCTGTGCTCGCATTGGTGCCGTGCATTCGGTAGTTTTTGCCGGATTTTCTCCGGATGCTTTAGGTAGTCGAATTGTTGATTGTGACTCCAAGCTGGTTATCACAGCTGATCAGTCCTTACGTGGCAGCCGGGTAACAAACCTGAAAGACAACACAGACATGGCGTTGGCGCATTTGGGGGATAACTCACCGGTACAACATGTGATTGTAGTCAAGCATGTTGGCAAAAATGTTGATATGAATGCCGGTAAGGATGGCAGAGATGTCTGGTATCACGACTTATTGAGTAAGCAAAGCAGTGACTGTCCTGCAGAGCCTATGAAAGCAGAAGATCCGCTGTTTATTTTATACACATCCGGTTCTACGGGTAAACCCAAAGGCGTGTTACATACTACCGGTGGCTATATGGTGTGGGCATCGATGACACATCAGTATGTATTTGACTACCACGAAGGTGACATTTACTGGTGCGCCGCAGATATAGGCTGGGTAACCGGTCATACGTATATCGTATATGGGCCACTAGCAAACGGTGCTTCCAGTGTTTTATTTGAAGGGGTGCCTAATTACCCCAGCGTTAAACGCATGGCACAGATAGTTGACAAGTATAAAGTGAATATCCTTTACACAGCGCCAACGGCTATAAGAGCCTTAATGGCGCACGGCGATGCACCGGTTGACGGATGCAGTTTGTCTTCGTTGCAAACTCTGGGTAGTGTGGGTGAACCTATAAATCCTGAGGCCTGGAGCTGGTATCACGAGAAATTTGGTAAAGGCAACTGCCCTATTGTCGATACCTGGTGGCAAACAGAAACCGGAGGCATTCTCATCACCCCATTGCCAGGCTGTACCGCATTAAAACCAGGCTCGGCAACACGGCCTTTCTTTGGGGTTAAGCCCGCCATTGTAGATAACGAAGGTAACGAATTAAACGGCGAATGCGAAGGCAACCTGGTGATTAAAGACAGCTGGCCAGGACAAATGCGAACCGTATATGGTGATCACGAGCGCTTTGAGCAAACTTATTTCAGTACTTATCCAGGCATGTACTTTACCGGTGATGGCGCCAAACGTGATGCTGATGGCTATTACTGGTTAACCGGCCGGGTTGATGATGTATTGAATATTTCTGGTCACCGTTTAGGCACTGCTGAAATTGAAAGCTGCCTGGTAGCACATGATGCTGTGGCAGAAGCAGCGGTGGTTGGCTATCCACATGATATTAAAGGCCAGGGGATCTACGTTTACGTTACGCCAAGAGTGGGTGTTGAACCCAGCGCAGAGCTGACCAAAGCCCTACGTGACTGGGTACGGGAAGAAATATCCCCTATTGCCGCTCCGGATTTGATCCAATGGGCGCCAACCGGCCTGCCTAAAACACGTTCAGGTAAAATTATGCGACGTATATTACGTAAAATTGCAGCTAACGAGCATGATCAATTAGGCGACATTTCTACTCTGGCCGATCCCTCTGTTGTAGAAACACTGGTAAATAACCGTTTGAATCGTAAGTAAGCAAACTAAAAGTGTACGCTTGACACAGCGCTCTACGAGACGCAGTATAAAGGCCGCATATAGCGGCCTTTTGTTTATAAATGACATAATAATTACAATTCCCTTCGCCGGAGGACAAGATGGCAAAACTGATCGTCGCAGACGACCACCCATTGTTTCGCAATGCGCTGATAAATGCCATCAGCAGCACTTTTGCTACCAAAGCAACCATTGAAACAGATAGCTTTGACAGCACCTGTACTGCCCTTGAGCAACACCCTGATACGGATTTACTGTTATTAGACTTGCATATGCCCGGCAACTGCGGATTTTTAGGCTTAATACAATTACGAAAAAACTTTCCCAGCTTACCTATAGTCGTTATATCTGCCAGTGAAGAGCTGGACGTTATTCGTCGTGTTATGGCATTTGGCGCGTCGGCGTATGTGCCAAAGTCAGCAAACCCATCGGATATCAGCGCGGCGCTTAATGCCGTTATGGATGGCGAACTCTGGGTACCCGCAGCACTGAAAAAACAGGTGCTAGATCACCATAATGCCGAAGCTGAGGATGATTTAGATTTAGCCGCTAAGGTGGCACAGCTGACGCATCAACAATATAAAGTTTTGTACTACCTAACCGAAGGCTGGCTAAATAAACAAATAGCCTACGATTTACATATTTCTGAAGCCACCGTTAAAGCGCATATTACGGCCATATTTCGGAAACTGGGTGTCACCAACCGCACTCAAGTGGTTATTCAAGCACAGCGTTTAACACTGGAACCACCTGTTAATAAAGCAATGGCGCAGCACTAGCAATCAATACTGCTGCATTAACACCAGAACTGGGTATTTAAACATATTATTCGGCACTACCCGCGCGCTTGAGCATTTTTAAATGATTTAAACTGGCTCTGAGCGCCGCGGATTTAATAGGTTTAGCCAAAAACATCAGTCCATGCTGCTTTGCTTTTAGCGCTAAGCCCGCCTCGGGTGAAGCCGATACTAAGATACCGTTTACATTACCCCAAATTAGTTTGATACGAGCATAAAGCTGCAAGCCGTCCAAATGCTGGCCCAATTGATAATCTATTAACAATGCATCCGGTGCCGGATGGCTTCGTGCGTATTCCAACAAACTGTCCTCATCATAAAAACAGGCGACATTTTCAATTTGCCATTGCTGAAGCAGTATTGACAGCGCCGACAAGTTTGCCTCGTCATCGTCCACACACACCACAGACAACCCCTGTACCGGGCGCTGTATAGCACTATTTGGCAGTGGCAGCTCTGTGCGAGCTTTAGTCGCGACCAAAGGTAACTGAATACTGAACATGCTGCCTTTGCCTGGCCAGGACGCCACCTTAAGTGTATGTCCCAGCAATTTTGCCATACGATTAACCACTCCGAGCCCCAGCCCTACCCCTTGCTGGCCTTTGGCTGTGGCGTCAATGCGATAAAAGTCTTCAAATATGCGTAGTAAATCAGGTTCGGCTATGCCAGGCCCGCTATCCCATACCTGGATCAGTAACTGGTCACCACGTTTACGCCCGCCCACTAAAATACGTCCCTGTTTGGTATATTTTATGGCGTTTGACAACATATTTTGTAAAATCCGCCGTAAATATGTCGGGTCGGTCTGCACCTGATAATCCGCCTTGCGCACAATAAGTTCTAAACCTTTTTGTTTTGCTAGCAAGCTATACTCATCTGCAAGTTGCGACAACAGCTCTTTTAACGCTACGGTTTGCACATCCGGGGTTAGCTTGCCATCATCAAGCTTAGCAATCTGCAGTAAGGTCGAAATAAGTTCTTCTGAGGCTTTTAGGGAGTTATCCAACTGCCCCACGATATGTTGCTGCTGCTGGGCATCTTTACTGCCCGCCAGGGCTGCTGTAAACAAGCGTGCAGCATTCAATGGCTGCAAAATATCATGGCTGGCCAGTGCCAGAAAGCGTGTTTTTGACGCATTCGCCACTTCGGCTTCCGCTTTTGCTTGTAAAAGTTGTTGTTCGGTTTCTCGACGCCGTTTTACTTCAGATAGTAATTCATGATTAATCTCAGATATGGTTTGGGTGCGCTCGTGAACCCGCTCTTCCAGGTGCTGCTTAGCCTCTGCCAGCCCCTGTACCGCTTTAACGTGATCAGATATATCGGTAAAACTGGTAACAAAACCACCACCTGGTATCGGGTTTCCGCGCATTTCAATCACCTTACCATCCGGCCTAACCCGCTGGAATACATGCGCAGTACCATTTTGCATATGGCCAATGCGTTTTTCGACATGCTCATCAGCCGTACCCGGCCCGCATAAGCCACGCTCCGCGTTAAAACGCACAATGTCGGCTATTGGCCGGCCAACACGTACCATCGCTTCCGGGTAATCAAACATGTCTAGATAAGAGCGATTCCACGCTACCAGATTAAGATCACGGTCTACAACACTGACGCCCTGGCTTAAATGCTCTAAGGTTGAAAACAAAATTTTACGCGAGAACTGAATGGCCTGTGTTGTATCATCAAATAAGGTAACAACGTCTTCAAACGCCAGTTGGCGGCCTTCTAGCACAGCATTCACCATCGCTGAGGCTGACGATGCACCAATTACCCCCGCCAGTTCTCTTTCAACATGCTCAACCAAGCCAACACTGGGAAAGTCATCCAGCTGCAAGCCAACCTGCTGGCGACGGCCATACTCTTGTAAACATTCTGCAGCACGATTAGCACCGACAAAACGCTCGAGCAAAATTTTTAAATCGGTATTACGAATACGTATTCTTCTGGCGGGCGTATCCTGATGGTTAACCGGCAAATTGGGTTTTACAAAAGCCACCGCCTGTAACCGATCTTGCAAATTCACTTGTGTCGCTAACGAGCCGATAATATAAAACAGCAGGTTAAACCCTAACGAAAACAACACACCATGGCTCAAACTATCCAGTTCAGTGCCAAACAGCGCTGTCGGCACCAGTATCGACCAACCAAATAAACCGGTTTGCATAATGTCACTGTCAATGGCGCCTGTGCTGACCAGCTGCGGTAACATCAAGGTATAAAACCACAACACAAAACCAATGCACATGCCCAGATAAACGCCCCAGGCATTACCACGACGCCAATACAAACCGCCTATTACGGCAGGCGCCAGCTGGATCACCAAGGCAAAGGCTAACAGGCCGGTTTCGGCCAGTTCATAGTTACGGGCAAACACCCTGTAATACAAGTATGACAGTGCCATTACCAGAATAATCATGCTACGGCGCACCAGCAATATCAGCAGGCTGTAGTCATGTGGTAAGCCTTGTTTTTTACTGCTGCGCAATAAACTAGGCATAATTACGTCATTACTGATCATAGTTGAGAGTGCCAGTGTCGCGATAATAATCATCGAAGTGGCAGCAGAAAACCCACCAATAAAAACTAATACGCTTAAGGTGTTCCAACCCGACTGTGCGGGGATCAACAAGACAAAACTGTCAGCAGAGTTAAGTGCTTGCGGAAAAAGCTGCATACCGCCAATCGCAATAGGAATAACCACAATCGTGACCAAAAACAAATACAGCGAAAACCAGCGTCTGGCGTGCCGTAAATGGTGATGCGATACATTTTCAACAAAGGCCACATGAAACTGCCTTGGCAGTAAAAATACCGCTACCATGGCTAATACGGTTTTGGTTATAAACTCAAGTACATCAAATTCACTATTTTGTTGCTGCGCCATGGCGTGACTGGCAAAACGCGAAAAAATATCGCTACTTTCACCCAGCACAAAAACATAAACGGCTAACCCAAGTGTTAACAACGCAAAAAGTTTAACAACCGACTCAAACGCTATGGCGACCATCACGCCACGGCTTTGTTCAGTAAGGTGTAACTTACGAGTACCAAATAAAATGGCAAAAAATGCCATCGCAACAGTGCTTAAAAACGCACTATCCTGCCACCAATTAGACGCTTCATCAGTAAAATCGCCTCCCAGTAAAACCTGGTAGGAACTGGATACCGCTTTGAGCTGCAGCGAAATATAGGGTACAACCACTACTAAACAAATTAATGAGGCCCGTAGGGCAATGTTTTTGCGCTTGCCATAACGGGAAGAAATAAAGTCTGCAACTGAGGTAACGTTTTGTTTTTTAGATACATAAAGCAACTTAAACAAAAAGGGTTGCGCAAATACAAACAGCAGTACCGGCCCAAGATAAATAGGTATGTAGTCCCACCCCTGCGTCACCGCCGTGCCTACGGCACCGTAATATGTCCAGGAGGTACAGTAAACCGCCAGGGCCAAACTATAAATCAGCCCCCCATACTTTCGTATTAGTTTATCGTCAGCGTGACGCTCGCCCCAGTTGGCAATGAGGAACAAACCACCAACATATACCAATGCCAATACGGCAACTACCCAAGCGGCCACGGCGCTCTCCTGTTGTTTTTCTTATGCTGTACTTTTGGCCTAACACAAGGCACAAGTCAATTAGCCACGCACCGGCTTCGACTAAAGTCGGGCTTTAACTTGTGTTAACTACTGCTAGATTAACTTTGCAAGATAAAAATAACAAAGGAAAGGAGTGTATTTATGACTGAGCACGATAGCAATGCTGCAGCATATTGGTCAGCGAATCTTCGCCTGATCGTAGGTTGCCTCATCGTCTGGGCTTTGGTGTCATACGGCGGGGGGATTTTATTTCGACCTCTACTGGCTGGCATCAGTGTAGGCGGTACCGATCTTGGCTTCTGGTTCGCACAACAGGGGTCCATTTTAACCTTTATCGTTTTAATCTTCTTCTATGCTTGGAGAATGAATACGCTCGATAAAGAATTTGGCCTGAACGAGGAGTAAGTTCGTCATGAGTCAATTTGCAATTAATTTGATTTTTGTGGGCGGCTCTTTTGCGTTGTATATTGCGATTGCGATATGGGCGCGGGCCGGCTCAACCAAAGAATTTTACGTTGCCGGTGGCGGCGTAAATCCGGTAATGAATGGTATGGCAACCGCTGCTGACTGGATGTCAGCGGCGTCTTTTATTTCAATGGCTGGCCTTATAGCTGCTGGTGGTTACGCTAACTCGACCTTTTTAATGGGCTGGACCGGCGGTTACGTGTTACTAGCAATGCTACTGGCGCCTTATCTACGCAAGTTTGGCAAGTTTACTGTACCCGAGTTTATTGGTGACCGGTTTTACAGTAAAAATGCCCGTTTTGTCGCCGTTGCCTGTTTAATCATTGCCTCGGTAACCTACGTTATCGGTCAAATGACAGGCGCAGGTGTTGCCTTCTCCCGCTTTTTGGAAGTTGAAAGCGATACCGGCCTTATTATTGCTGCGGTCATCGTGTTTTTATACGCGGTTATGGGTGGTATGAAAGGCATTACCTACACTCAGGTTGCGCAGTATGTGGTACTGATTATTGCTTATACCATTCCGGCAGTGTTTATTTCACTGCAACTTACCGGTAACTTTTTACCTCCGCTGGGTTTGTTCTCTGAACATATTGAATCGGGTATGCCACTACTGCAAAAACTGGATATGGTGGTACGTGATCTGGGCTTTACCGACTACACCGGTGATGTATCGAATAAGCTGAACATGGTGCTATTTACCTTATCACTGATGATTGGTACTGCAGGCCTGCCACACGTTATTATTCGTTTCTTTACCGTTCCTAAGGTATCAGATGCACGTTGGTCAGCAGGCTGGGCTCTGGTATTTATCGCGCTGTTGTATTTAACCGCTCCAGCTGTAGCTTCAATGGCACGGTTAAACCTTTTAACCACTATCTATCCTGCTGGCACTACAGCTGATGCTATCGAGTATGCCCAGCGTCCAGATTGGATTAAAAACTGGGAAACCACAGGCCTTATTAAATTTGATGATAAGAACAGCGATGGCCGTATTCAGCTTTACAATGACAAGTCAGAGTCATTTAAGCAAACGGCAACTGAGCGTGGTTGGAATGGTAATGAGTTAACAGTAAACAACGACATTCTGGTACTGGCAAACCCTGAAATTGCCAACTTACCAGGCTGGGTAATCGGCTTAATTGCTGCCGGTGGTTTGGCTGCAGCGCTATCTACTGCAGCAGGTTTATTACTGGCGATTTCATCAGCGGTAAGTCATGACTTAATTAAAGGGTCCATTAATCCCAATATCAGTGAAAAAGGTGAATTGCGTGCCGCTCGTATCTCAATGGCAGTGGCCATTGTTATTGCGACCTGGTTAGGGATGAATCCGCCCGGCTTTGCAGCACAAACGGTAGCTCTCGCCTTTGGTATCGCCGCAGCGTCAATATTCCCGGCGCTGATGATGGGTATCTTCTCCAAACGCGTTAACAACAAAGGTGCTATAGCGGGGATGTTAGCCGGTTTACTATCTACCGTGCTGTATATCTTCTTGTACTTAGGTTGGTTCTTTATCCCAGGTACAGCAACATTTGCCAATACTCCGGATAACTGGTTGTTTGGTTCAATGGGCTACGGAATATCGCCACTGTCGTTTGGTGCTATAGGTGCAATGATTAACTTTGCCGTTGCTTTTGCGGTATCGTCTGCCACTGAAGCGCCACCAAAACACATCCAGGAATTGGTTGAAAGTGTGCGTTACCCCAAAGGTGCCGGTGCTGCTACAGACCACTAAGCATCAAACACCTACTTGCTTTACATGCTAAAGCAAGACCACAATAATGAGACGGGCTTTCACGGTGAAAGCCCGTCCTTTTCAGGAAAACACTATGCTTTGGGAACTGATTGCAACGGTATTCGCAGGCCTTGGCGCCGCAGGTATTGCACTGTTACTGAGAAAACTCAGCAGCAACCGCGCACCACGTTGGTTAATTCCGGTGTTTGCCGGTGCGGCTATGCTTGGCTTTCAAATTCAAGGTGAATATAGCTGGTATCAATACCAAGCGTCACGCCTGCCCGCTGGCGTGGTTGTGGTTAAAGCCATCGAACAAAAAGCGGCCTGGCGTCCCTGGAGTTACTTATACCCGCAAACATTGCGCTTTATTGCTGCAGATGTGGCTAACGCGTCAGCCAATACACAAAACCCAGACGTAAAATTAGTTGATTTGTATTTTTTTGAACGTCGGGCGATGGCACGACGGGTGCCAGTAGTTTTGCATTGTGGCCAGATGGCACGCGCAGATTTTACAGAACAGCTGGATATTCCAATAGGTTCAGCTCCGTTGAGTGCTCAGTGGCAATCGCTCAGCGCAGATGATGCATTAATAACCGCCGTTTGCACTGGGTAAGCGGCTTAACGAGAATTCAATTTCGGTGTAACCGGAGCCAGAATGGAAGTTGCTGACGTTATTCATTTTCTTGCACAGACTACCCCGTTTAACCAACTAAGCGAGGCAAACCTTGGGCAATTTTCCAGCCACATTAATGTGGTGTATTGCAAAGCGCGGGATAAGGTGCAGGTTAACAGTGACCGGTTGCTTATTGTTCGCACCGGAATTTTTGCGTTGTATAGTGATCAACAGAAACTGTTAACCAAACTGCAAGCTGGCGACTTTTATGGCTATCAGCAACTCCTAACCCGTTTAACTGACAACGACACTTTAAGATGTGAAGAAGACGGCCTGGTTTATTGGCTGGATGCTGAAGCATTTCACCAATGTCGTTATCAGTATAAAAATGTTGATATTTTTTTTCAGCGTCTGTTTAGCCGACGTTTGCATCAATACCGTGAACAACAGCAAGGCTCGCGTTTTACGCTTAAAATTAGCGATGTTGTGCAGCAGCGTAAAGTCGCGATACGGCCAGAGCAAAGCGTACAAGACGCAGCCAAATTGATGTCAGACCATCGGGTGTCATCGTTATTAGTTGAAGAGCAAGATAAGCTGGTTGGCATTATCACCGACCGCGACTTACGTAACCGTGTGCTCGCGTTGGGGTTACCGGCCAGTACCCAGGTTAACCATGTAATGACACGGCAACCACACAGTATTGATTTTCATGCTTATTTATATGAAGCCGTGCAACAGATGAGCCAACACAATGTGCACCACTTACCAGTAATGGCGCAAGGTATTTGCTGCGGTATGCTAAGTGCCACCGACATCATACGAAGCCAACAGGATCATCCGGTGTATCTTATCGGCGAGATCCATCGACAGCCTGACGTTGATGGATTAGAACGCTGCAGCCAGCAAATTGCTACGCTTGCTATCACATTAAATAAGCAACAGGTACCCGCCCACGAAGCGGGCCACATAATTACAACTATTACCGACGCCCTAACGCAGCGACTAATTTACCTGGCTCAACAAAAATTAGGTGAAGCTCCCTGCATATTTAGCTGGCTGGCCTTTGGCTCGCAAGCCAGAATGGACCAAAGTTTAAACGCAGATCAGGACAATGCACTGCTATTGGAGAAAGAACCCACAGGCGCCGTTGCCGAGTATTTTTCTGAGCTGGCTGAATTTGTCTGTAAGGGCTTAGCGCAATGCGGTGTGACTTTATGTCCGGGTAATATCATGGCAACCAATCCTGAGCTACGGTTAAGCTTAAAAGGCTGGTCGGGGCGTTTTGCCCGTTGGATAGCCACGCCCACACCAGAAGCACTGCTCAAAGCCAGTATCTTTTTTGACTTACGTGTTATTGATGGCAGCAAAGGCTTGTTTAACGCCTTACAGCAGGACATTTTACAACGTACGGCAAAAGCTCCCTTGTTTTTGTACCATCTGGCACAAGCTGCTTTGCAGCGCACTGCACCACTTGGCTTTTTTAAAAACTTTATTCTGGAAGCAGACGGAAAACATAAAAAAGGCCTGGATTTAAAAAAACGCGGTATCAGCTTACTTACCGATCTGGTGCGCGTTTATGCACTGTCAGCCGGGATCACAGAGGTGAATACACGGCGCCGGTTACAACAATTGGCCGAAAAAGGTGTAATAGACAGTAAAGACAGCCTGAACATCAACGATGCCTTTGATTTACTGGCGCAACTGCGCTGGGAGAAGCATCAGCACGACCTGCAACAAGGCCACGATGTGACAAATTTACTCGACCCAATGGACGTCTCCGGCCTGGCACGCCATCAGCTTAAAGACAGCTTTGCCGTAATTAATGATGCACAAAGCAGCCTGAAACACCGCTTTTGTCGGGACATGTAAATGTTTAACTGGTTGTTTCGTCAAAACACAGCAATCAATGCTGTGGTTAATCGCTTTATTAGTCAGCCGTTTCCGGCGGCGACCACCTTGGTTGAGCACAGCCCGTTTTTAGTGTTGGATTTAGAGTTAACCGGCCTTAATCCGCGTAAAGATCATATTGTCAGCATTGGCTGGGTACCAATACACCAACAAGAAATTGTCTTAGCGCAAGCACGACATTATCTGATTAATAGCCCGGTAAGTGTGGGGCAAAGTGCCATTTATCATGGCTTGCACGACAGAGAGCTTAAATCAGCGCACGACATAGCCGATATTCTTACAGAGCTGTTAAACCAGTATGCCGGTTATGTGTTTGTTGCCCACCATAGCAAAATGGATGAGCAATTTTTGCGCTTTGCCTGTCAACGCTGTTTTGGTAAGGCGCCGCGGTTTAAATTTATTGATACCATGCAAATAGAATGGCAACGCTTACTGCGTCAGGGCAAAGTGGTAAAACATGATGCGTTAAAACTGCCAAGCTGCCTGCAACGCCATGGTTTGCCGCCAATGGCAAACCATCACGCGCTGGAAGATGCGTACAGTTGCGCGCTGCTGCTGCTTAGCCAACTTAAACTGGGTGGAAACGCAATGACACTGGGCGATTTGTATCTGCTATCGCGTTAACGTATCAAATACGGCCCTGCTGCTTGCGATGTATCGCCGATACCTTCCCACCGGTTAACATAATACTAAGCAAATAATCACCGCCAATATCACCGGTAAGCCTGTAAGACCAAGTTTCTATCGTTTCGCCTTTTACCGGCTTGCCGCTACCAACACCAAGGGTTTCTATATCTTTAAATAGCGGCTCACCGGCCAGTGATATCAGTTCGATGCGTGACATACCGCATTTAAGTAACTTGCCATCACTTAACCTGAAACCACAGGCATTCGCTTGCGATGCCACGAGTAAGACTACTGCAATAACACTATGAGAGAATTTCATTGTTAGGTACCTATAATCCGATTCTGCGCCGATTATAGTTACAGGCTAGTGCTGAATACCAGATTAACACCAAATAATTACATTAAATTTACTTGGATAATATCAATCAACCGCATTTATGGCTTTAATTACTTTACATGGATTGCCACCAGCCAGTACCCCCGTCGGCACATCTTTAGTGACCACACTACCTGCAGCTATAACGCTGCCATCAGCTATGGTTACGCCGGGTAAAATCACGGCACCACCGCCAATCCACACATCATTGCCAATGGTTACCGGCAAAGCCTGCTCCAGCAAAGTGCGTCGTTTTAAGGCATCCAGGGGATGGTTTACAGTATAAATTTGCACTGCCGGGCCAAAAAACACGTTGCTGCCAATAACTACTGGCGCCACATCCAGCACCACACAGTTAAAATTAAAAAATACCTTGCTGCCGGTTCTAATGTTGTAGCCATAATCACAATAAAATGGTGGCTCAACGTAAAAATGCTTTCCCGTGTTAGGTAACCACTGTTTTACCACCGCCCTGCGCGTTGCTTCATCTTCAGGCGAACTATGGTTAAACTGATGCTGCAACTTGCGCGATGCAAGGCGCTCGGCACTTAGCGCTTTATCAAGCGGGTTATACCACTGCCCGCTAAGCATCTTGTGTTTTTCTGAGGGCATAAAGACGTACTTTTATTGTTTACTTTCGGGTTAAGGGTAACAGAATGCGGCACTTTAGCTGGTAGATTTTTAATATGCTATACGAAAGACAAAGCACAAACACCATATAGAATAATGCCATGTTACCGGCAACATTGTTTGCTAGCTAACAGCTCGGCTCATGTAATAAAACCGCTCATCTTCGCGAGTTATATTAAAACCTTGCCGTTTATACAAATTAACTGCTGGACTATGTTTAAACACTCTAAGCAGCACCTGAACGCTCTGCACTTTGGCTAGTCGGTTTGCCTCTGCAAGTGCGTAAGCACCAATACCTCTATTCTGGTAGTTTTGATCGACTTGCAAATCTCGCAGGTAAGCCCCTTCACTGTCGAAGGACAATCTAATAACCCCTACAGGCTCACCTGCAAGCAAAATATCTAGGTTGACCAGTGCTTGTGTCATTTTTTCAATCTGTGCTTCATCCCACTCAACGGAATATTGCTCGTAATAGGGTCTCATATTCGTCAGAGTATAACGTGCAGCTTTAGCCAAATCCTTTACGGGCCTAAATGTAATCACGAAGATCGCCTCATATACGCTCTCTTGTTCATATCCGTTTTCTGTAACTCCATGCACAACTTAATCCAAGTCTAGCGGCTGCAGGCACCAACAGGCACGCTTTATTATTACAGTATGTATCTTGCCAAGATCTCAGTTACTGCGGCTACCCAACCAAAGCATAAGGCAATGAAAATATTAAATTTCATTGTGGCATCCCAGTCTTCCCAAAACCTGCCTTTAAACAGTGAGTACCAATCTGCTGTTGCCACAAATCTGATGGTTTCAGCCAGATCTTCATAATTCTCGCCGAAAAAAACCTTAGCCAGTGTTTTGTAAACAGGGAAACTAAGAATGCCGACGATGATCAATGCTATAGGGTGATCAAGAAATTCCATTTATTACTCCGGCAGAAAAATAACATCTGCCATAAACAGCCGTGAGACACAAAGCACCGCGACCGAAAAGCGCGAATTTAATGGCTGTATTACATATTTTGTCATCTCAGGCTCCAAGCAAAGCACGATGTTTCAAGCTATGGTATTTTAATGCCATTTGGAGGCTATGAGCAGCGGCCTTTATTGATACAACGTCATAGTCAACTCTTCAATTTTTTTCTCTATTTCATGCTTTGCGGCAACGCTCGATTCTGTTTTTATTAGTGTGTTAAGCGCCGTGTAGTATGCAAGATCAAAGGCACTTTGTGCTGATGTAACTAAATCAGGTTGTACACCAACCCATTCCCAATTAGTTTTCGTTACCGGATTTATTGCTTTCCCATAGGGAATACCCGCAATAAACCCGTTGCTAAGGTCTATAAAACGCATTGGATGAGCACCGCCAGCTGTCACCTCACCAACAATTACCGCTCGCTTTAAACTTTGTAAACTATAAGCAAAATCTTCCGCAGCTGAAAATGTTTTACTACTCGTTAATATGAAAATAGGTATATCGGCAATTTTTTTGCCTTTAACCTTTCTGAAGGTCCAAAACTCATCAACTTGGTCAGAATAACGCCAATAAATACTGTTCAAATGCGTCCTGTTTTTGAATAGGTAGCTACTAAGTAACTGAGACATCTCGGGATGCCCGCCACCATTATTGCGAACATCGAATATTATCGCGTTCACCTCAGACACCATCGCCATCACTTTAGCTACACGCGAGGTTGAATCATCGTTTACTTTATCAAAGCCCCAAAAATCAATATAACCCACGTTACCAGTTAAAATTTCAACCTTATTAAAACCTGAATTTTTGCGTTCAAGCCTGTCCCAATAACTTTCTAACGGTTGTTTCGTCGCTGCTTCTTTTTTTGCTTGCCACGAAAAGCTAAAGTGCTTATCAAATTTTTTTAATTTTATATCAATAACATCAGCAAAATCTTGATGACTAAAAGCCTGCTGCAGTGTTTCAGCCGAAGATAAGGTTTCTAATGAACTCAATATTGCTGGAATCTGTTCCTCAAGAACATACTGCTCTGAAATTTCATGTTTTAGCTTGTTTATAACCTCTAGTCTCTCTGAGACCAAGTCAATGTCTTCAGCAACCGTTACACTCGATATTAACAAAACACAGACTAACAATTTATACATTAGGTATTTCCTGAATCATGTAACGCTCAAGGCCGCTACTAAAACTCGCGAGTATACATCATCGTCTCAGGCAGAAACAACGGCCTTCAATAGAGTTAATTGTTAAGCTTTATACGAACTATTACATTTACCAGATAAAAACCCCAGCAAAGCATTTGTTATTGAAGTTTTAAGCCAATCAGGGCCAAAATCTGTCATCTCGTTATGTTTGGAATTTGCGATCTGCACAATACACGCATTGAGCATCGTTTTTTCTCGATCTGTATACAACACCGCTTCATCCGCCGGATAATCACTACCGCGAATAGAAAAAACATTGGGCACTTCCCCCCTGGGTAATGGAACCCGCCGATGATCCAAGGTTATTAGTGTCTCAACAAAATCCACACCTTCATTAATCAACCAACTGGAAATATCACCGCCATTCGAATGACCAACTAAGGTTAATCTATTGAAATCAAAGTCAGAAAATTCTGACTGCAACTTGCTGCGAACAAACTTTACGGTTTCAGCGCCCCGTTTCCAGTTTTCACTTCGTTCAGTATAAAGGTTACCTGTAACAGCAAGTGCGGGATCGCCTGGCAATTCATGCTGAATAGCAACAACGAGATAGCCAGCTTTATTCAAGATAACTGAAATAAATGAATATTTATCGAAAGCCACGCCATAACCAGAACTTAGAACAGCAACAGGGCATCGATTTTCAACATTACAGACCGACGCATCCAGCGGGAAGCTAACGTGAATGGGAATGTCTCTTTGCCTGTCAGGATCTGTAACAACACGATACTCAGATGCAAGCGCAGGACTAACCCAAATGATGAATAAAAGCAGTAATTTAAAATACATATCTAAAATCTTAACGTCCAAATATGGCGTGTAAAACGGCGTCGCTGTTGAAGTCCTGGCCACAAACTGGCCGAATGAAACGGCGCGGTTTAGCAATGCTTATTAAAGCATACCCCGGTTACAATAAGTCGCTTTTTCAAACTCACTGATATTCATAGCAATATTTGGCACATGCGGAAACAGTGCAACTAATTTCTCAACAACCGAATGTGATAACTGTGCTCGCTGCTCAATTGTGCGACCTTGCATAATGCTCGAAAAAACGTGAATGAAAAGCTCACGTTTCCCTCCCACTATATACTTGCTATAAGGATTTACACGGACCTTAATATCTCCGCTATCAAACAAATCAGATGCAACAGCAACCAAGTAAATTTGCTCAGCTATATATTCTTCAGCGTGACATTCTAATATTTCAACTGCGCAATCAACTATAAAATGTGGCATTTATCTTCCTGTATTCATTGAATTGTTTACGCCTTTAAAGCGCACGCTGTTAAGCGCTGCTTGAATAAATTTATTATGCGCCTTCATGGGGCACGAATAAGGAAAGTACACATGCAATAAAAAATAGTACCCAACCAGATATTTTGAAGAACCGTCCAACGGCTTTATACCTATGCTCATTATCCCTCTGGTCGTAGTGATCTATAACAACTGAAATCATTACTATTGAAGCACAGATGAACGCCGCATATACCATAATGGCATTTTCATCGTAGAAATGTATGCCGCGACTGCGCTTTCCAGGAATATAGATATCATTGACCATTAGCCCGTAAGTGCCATAGATCAAAAGAAAAAAAGATGCAGCAATGTTGAATATCCGATCGCTAAACGGAATGAAGTTCGGCACGTACTTTCTAAGCAATCGCTCACCCGTGGCAGTAAACTTTGAATTGTCAACGGCAATCCAATTTTGACCCACTTACCGCTTAAAACGGTAATCTAAATTTGACCCACCCCTGGCTTCTTTTCAACTTAACGTACTTTCTGCTGCCGGTATGACACCCGCTGTTCTTTTGCCTTTTAACCTATAACTATTTCCGCTGATTTGTACGATATGCGCATGATGTAACAGCCTGTCCAGCAATGCCGCAGTTAAGGTTTGATCATCAGCGAATGCCGTTGACCATTGCGAGAATGGCAGGTTACTGGTCACAATAACACTGCCTTGTTCATAGCGTTTCGCTATCACGTTAAAGAACA